>CAZEZJ010000546.1:0-2999 GCA_964516695.1 uncultured Blastocatellaceae bacterium | reverse complement strand
GTGCGCATGGCAAAGATCGCTTCTGAAGTCCTCGCCGACATTGAGAAAGAGACCGTTGACTTCATCCCCAATTACGACGAATCGCTCTCGGAGCCTACGGTGCTTCCGACACGCATTCCGAATCTTCTGGTTAACGGCTCGGACGGCATAGCCGTCGGCATGGCCACCAAGATTCCGCCCCATAACCTGACAGAGGTAATCGAGGCGACCATAGCGCTTCTGCGCAAGCCCGACATCAAAATTCAGGACTTGATGAAGATAGTGACGGGGCCGGACTTTCCAACGGGCGGCTTCATCTACGGCGGCGAGGAGCTGAAGCGCTCTTACACTACGGGCCGCGGCGTCATACAGATGCGCGCTCGCGCCGGCATAGACCGTATTGGACGCGGCACGCAGGAGCGTGATGCCATCGTCATCACGGAGATTCCCTATCAGGTGAACAAGGCGCGCTTGATTGAGCGCATAGCCGAGCTGATTAACGATAAGAAGCTGGAGGGCATCTCGGACCTGCGCGACGAATCGGACCGCGACGGAATGCGCATCGTCGTGGAGCTCAAGCGAGACGCGGTCCCGCAGGTCGTTCTCAACAAGCTCTACAAGCTGACGCCCATGCAGTCCTCCTTCGGCGTCATCAATCTGGCGATTGTCAACGGCCAGCCGCGCGTGCTGAATTTGAAGCAGATGCTCGAAGCGTTTGTTGATTTCAGGCGCGAGGTCGTGCGTCGCCGCACGGAGTATGAGCTGCGCAAAGCGCGTGCTCGCGCGCACATCCTCGAAGGCTTGACGAAAGCCATCGATGCGCTCGACTACATCGTCACCTTGATTCGCAACGCGCGTTCGGTTGACGAAGCGCGCCAGTGGTTGACGGGCAACATGGCGGCGATGAACGAGGTCAAAAACTGGAAGGGCGTGCCGAGTGATTTGACGCTCGCAGGCTATCTCGCGAAGCTCCAAAGAAACATCAAGCGGCTGGAGTTTTCCGAGTTGCAGGCGCAGGCCATTCTGGACCTGCAACTGCGTCGTCTCTCCGCGCTCGAACGCCAGAAGATTCAGGATGAGTATGAAGCCATCATTCGTCTCATCGCGGAACTCGAAGAAATTTTAGCCAACGAGAATTCCTTGCGACGCGTGATTATCAAGGAACTCGAAGAGGTCAAAAAGGATTTCGGTGATAAGCGACGCACGGAGATTGTTGACGAAGGCGTCGAACTCTCCATCGAAGATTTAATCGCTGATGAAGACGTTGCCATCACCGTCACCAACAGCGGCTACATCAAGCGCACGCCCATCACGACCTACCAGCGACAGGGACGCGGCGGCAAAGGCCGCTTCGGCGCTTCGACCGGAAAGAACGGCGACTTCGTTGAGCATCTGTTCATCGCCTCGACCCACGCCTACATCATGGTCTTCACGGACAACGGCCAGGTCTTCAAGCTCAAGGTGCATGAAGTGCCGGATGCTGCGGCTTCGGCGCGCGGCAAGGCGGTCGTCAACCTCATTAACATTCCTTCAACGCGCAAGCTCGCAGGGGTCGTACCCGTCCGAGAATTTTCCGAGGGCCGTTATGTCGTGATGGTGACGCGCAAGGGCGTGATTAAGAAAACGTCGCTCGCTGATTTTCAGAACATCCGCTCGAACGGCATCAACGCTATTAATATCGACGACGGCGACGAGTTGCTCGATGTCGTGCTGACCGACGGCACGAAGCGTATCTTCATCGCGACGCATAACGGGCTAGCCATTCGCTTCGATGAAAAGGGCGTGCGTCCGATGGGTCGCGCGACGCGCGGCGTGCGCGGCATAGACCTCAGGCCGGATGATTACGTCGTCTCGCTCTGCGCCGTCTCAGCCGATGACAACGAGCGAATGCTCTCCGTCTCCGAGCAGGGTTTTGGCAAGCAGACGAAAATCACCGACTACCGCTTCCAATCGCGCGGAGGCAAGGGCGTCATCAACATGAAGACGACCGAGAAGACGGGCAAGGTCGTCGCGGTCTTTCCCGTTGACGAAGATTCGGAGATTATGATTATCACGCAGCAGGGCAAGCTGATTCGCATTGAAGCCGACAGCATTCGCAAGACCGGACGTTCCGCTTCGGGCGTGCGCCTGATTAAGACGGACGGCGGCGACAAGGTCACGAGCGCCTCGCTCGTAGAGGCTGCGAGCGAAGAGGCCGGAGTGGAAGAGGTCGCGGCGGGTTAAAAGCTTCGAGACTATCAAAAAACTTAAGCGGCGAGACGGTGATTACAGTTTCCGTCTCGCCGCTTAAGTTTTTGGGCTGAAGCTAAACGCTGTGTGGTCGCGCGCTGTCTTTCATTTCTCGCGCAGCTTCTTGATGATGCTGGCGGCGGTCGGATTATTTTCAGGATTTAGCGCCACAGCCTTCTCGTAGTTCTTCAGCGCCAACTCTTTATTTCCGGCGTTCAGGTAGGCTTCGCCAAGACTGTCGTAGGTGTTGGCGGACTTCGGAAAAGCCTCCACGTTGAGTTTGAAAACCTCAATCGCCTGCTCCAAGCGCTTCATCTCCATCAGACGATAGCCGAGAGTGTTGACGGGCGCTTCGATTTCCATGTAAGCGTTAACGGGGTCGTTCTTGTAATCCCAGAACAGCTTTTTCGCGAGCGCCACATCGTCTTTCAATAACGCCTCGGTCATGGCCTCCGTCAAATCTTTCTTCGGCGCGTAGGCCATAATGGCTTTCATGGCCGGGTCAACGTTGTTGCGATAATCTTCGGAGGTAAGCTCGGCGGCGACGTGTGGGCCTGTCCACTGGCGGCGGTCGCGCGGGTCCATGTTCTGCCACCAGAGCGTGGAGGCGCGCACGACGATGCCGCTGTTGGGCAACTCGATTCTGGCCGAATCTCCATAGAAGTTGACGTTCTCGCCCGTCGGTTCACCGACAAAGATGGTGTTGGTGTATTTCTCCAACTCGTTGACTAGATTCTGCGCGGCGGAGTAGGTATTGCGACCGATGATGGTGAAGAGTTTGCCGCGCTCGT
>CAZEZJ010000545.1:0-3015 GCA_964516695.1 uncultured Blastocatellaceae bacterium | reverse complement strand
ACAAGGCAAAGGATTAGAAGACACTGGGAGCACACGACCTTGTATGCTCCTCAACAGCAAGCACACTATCTTGGGTTTCTAGGCAAAACAGCAACATTGCTGGCTCTTGAGCAGCCAATATGGCGATTCGATTTGGTACATCCGGTTGGCGCGCGATAATCGCTGAAGATTTCACTTTCGCTGGCGTCAGAATTGTCACGCAAGCGATTTGTGAGCAACTGCGTACTGGCGGAGCGCAACTGGGCAGTCCTATCATTATCGGCTACGACACGCGCTTTTTGGGCGAGCGCTTTGCCGTGGAGAGCGCGAAAGTCGTTGCAAATCAAGGGTTTCACGCTCTGCTTTGTGGGCGACCGACGCCGACGCCGACAATTTCACACGCCATCCGCAGCCAGCGCGCGGTGGGCGGAATCAACTTTACAGCCTCTCATAATCCGCCGGAGTACAACGGCATTAAATTTTCGACGGCGGACGGCGCGCCTGCTCTGCCGGAGATTACGAAGCAAATCGAGCAGTTAATCAGCCAATTTCAAGAAGGCAAGGGGCCGATTGGCGTGGCTCCGGTTTCCGGCGACCCTGAATTATACGACCCGCTTCCCGCATATCTCGCGGACCTGGACAGCAAGGTCAACTTTGAACAGATTGCGCGCAGTCGTAGTCGTTATGCTTACGACCCGCTGTGGGGCACGGGGAGAGGTTATTTGGACGAGTCGCTTCGTCGCCATGGCATCGAAGTTGAAACCATCCACGACTGGCGCGATGTGATGTTCGGAGGTCGTTCGCCTGAGCCTGAATCGAGTCATCTTGACGAATTGCGCGAAGCGGTAAGGAATAATGGTTGCGCGCTGGGGCTGGCGACTGACGGCGATGGAGACCGCTTCGGCGTGATTGACGCAGACGGCACTTTCATTACTCCGAATCAATTAATCGCGATTCTTTTCGATTATCTGGCTGAGACGCGCGGCTGGACCGGCGGCGTGGCTCGTTCGGTGGCGACCTCGCATCTGGTAGACCGCGTGGCAAAGGCGCGCGGCTTGACACTCTATGAGACGCCGGTTGGTTTCAAGTTCATCGGAGAATTAATCAATGAAGACAAAATCATTCTCGGCGGTGAAGAGTCCGCGGGGTTGTCAATCAAAGGTCACTACCCGGAGAAAGATGGCATCCTTGCGTGTCTGCTCGCAGCGGAGGCGGTTGCGACGCGCGGCGCGAGTTTGAGCGAGCAACTGGCGGCGCTCGAACAGCGCGTGGGCCACGTTGCGGCAGGCAGAATCGGCGTGCGGCTGACGCCCGCGATAGCTGCCTCTTTGCCGGAGAAATTGAAACAAGAGCCAGCGGAGATTGGCGGTCGCAGGGTTGACCGCGTGAACCGCATGGACGGTGTGAAGTTTATCTTTGCGGACGGCGCGTGGCTGCTTTTGCGCCCGTCGGGCACTGAGCCGGTTGTCCGCGTTTATGCTGAATCGGAATCGGATACAGAGATGGAGGTGCTTCTTGAACAAGGCCGCAAATACTTATTGGGTTGATGACAGACTTCGCGCTCAACGCGTCGCCACGCGGGCGCTTCCTTCGCTTGCGCCGGCGCGCGAACTGTCGCGCGAGATTATTGGCACGCGCACGGAAGTGCGCCGTCGAGGCGGAATCATTCCGTCGTGGGTCCTCTTCGGAATGATTATTCTGGCGACGTTTGCGCTGTGTGTGACGGCGACGATGCGAGCGCGCGCAGAGATGCTCGGCGCGTCGCAGCAGCACCAAAAGCTTAACGCAGATGTCGAGGCTTTGCGACAGGGCAACCGCGCGCTGGAACAGGAAGTCAGCCGTTTGCGGTCTGACCCACGCGCGATTGAAACGGCTGCGCGCACACGTCTCAACATGGTCAAAGCCAATGAGATTGTGATTCCTGTCGAATAAGCGAATGCAACTTTGACATTGATATTGATGATGACTCCTGCCTGTTACCCTTCTGCTGGCTTCCCGCTTGGCTTCCGCGCGTCCAGGGTTCCTGCCGCTTGCGCGCGGCTGTGACTGCCATCACAGCCGCGCCCCCTTCTCTCTCTTGTCGCTCTTAAATACTCGGCAGCATGTATTTGACACCCCGCAAGGCGGTCAACTAATATCGAAATCTATCTCCTTCGGAAGCATTTAGTTGGATAACAACGGCTGCTCCTCTTTAGGGCGCAGCATGAGGGCGCGAGAAAGCTATGCCTGAGACCAAAGAGTTAACGACACCTGAAGAAGTGGCGGTCGAACGCTGGGAACAAGAGACGCTGCAACCAATCCTCACGAAGCGGCCTGAAAGAAAGAAGCGTTTTGAGACTGTTTCGCTCGAAGAGGTCAATCGTCTTTACACGCCTGCCGATGTCGCCGGTATTGATTTTGAACAGGACACTTCTTTCCCCGGCGAGTTTCCTTACACGCGCGGCATTCATCCGACAGGCTATCGCGGCAAGCTCTGGACGATGCGACAGTTTGCCGGTTTCGGCACGCCCGAAGAGACCAACGCGCGTTTCAAATACCTGATGAATCAGGGGCAGACAGGTCTTTCAGTCGCTTATGACCTGCCAGCGTTGATGGGCTACGACGCCGATTCACCGCTCTCGGAAGGTGAGGTGGGAAAGTGTGGCGTGGCGGTCTCATCGCTGGCCGATATGGAAGTTCTCTTCGACGGGATTCCGCTCGAAGAGGTCACGGTGTCGCAGACGATTAACGCACCCGCGTCCGTGCTGCTGGCGATGTATCTGGTGGTGGCCGAGAAGCAGGGCGCGGATTGGAAGAAGATTTCCGGCACGCTGCAAAACGACATTCTGAAGGAGTATATCGCGCAGAAGGAGTGGATTTATCCGATTCGTCCGGCGATGAAGCTGGTGACGGATACTTTTGAATTCTGCACGCAGCATGTGCCGCGCTACAATCCGATTTCCGTCAGCGGCTATCACATCCGCGAAGCTGGCGCGACCACCCTCCAGGAATTGGCCTTCACGCTGCGCGACGGCATAGAGTATGTGCAATGGGGCG
>CAZEZJ010000544.1:0-3046 GCA_964516695.1 uncultured Blastocatellaceae bacterium | reverse complement strand
CCGCGTAGCGATTTAACTCTGACTCTGTGACGACAGCGCCTTTGCTGAAAATGAAGGGCTGGCTAATCAGAATCCCCTCAGTGGGCTTGGAAGCCGCCGTATCGAGAATTAGTTTGCGGTCGCGCATCAAATCCTCTATGGCTTTGAGAATCGTGTCGCGGCGTCCGGTCAGCTTATAAGGATTGGGAGTGGGGGGAGGCTGCGGCGTCTTGCCTCCGCCGAAATCTATTCCTCGTCCGGCGCCAACGTCCTGTTTAGACCCATTGCTGGCCGGAGCGCGGCTGTTGCCTGTATCGCGAATGTTACCCGTCTGCCTGTCCACGCCTTTCTCCTGCGCAGAGATGCCGACCGCCGCCACGACCAAGAAGAAGATGATGGAGATTGCTTTTTTCACTGCCTTACCCTTTTGAAAAAGATTCGGTTAGGAACAGATGCCGCTTTTGCACGGGAGACACCTCGGAGCATAAAGCAATGGTCAAATGAATTCAAGTTTATTTCATTGAGCGGGAGCCTCAGCATTGGTGTTTGATGCGTTGGCGGCGTTGCGTGCGTCGCGTTCGCGTTCCCAGTTGCGTAGCGCCTGCACTCCGCGTTCAAAATCAGCCGCGTTGTTATAGAAATTGTGCGCGCCATCATTGCGGGCCGGATTGCGCACGTAGTAAAGAAAATCCGTCGTTGCCGGGTTGAGCGCGGCTTCAATGGCGCTGAGTCTGGGAGAAGCAATTGGCCCGGGCGGAAGTCCGCCGTGCAAACGCGTATTGTATGGCGATTGGCGGTCAAGGTCGCTTTGATAAACCTTGCCGTCATTCTTCCATTTGCCCGCCAGCTTGGAAGCATAGATAACGGAAGAATCAATGCCCAAGGCCATGTTTTTCTGTAGCCGGTTGTAAATCACGGAGGCCACGAGCGGGCGCTCTTCTTTGAGCTTCGCCTCTGTTTCAATCAGGGAAGCAAGCGTGACGATTTGCCGCGGCGTCATGTTCAGGGCGCGTGCGCGCTCGGTCCATTCCGGTTTCCACATCTGGCGAAAACGCTTGACCATCGCCTCAATCATCTGTGGAGCGGTCGTGTCGGGCGGGAAGTTATAAGTGTCAGGATAAAGATAGCCCTCAAGATTTTCGGCCAAGGGGTCTAGGTCGCGAATCGCGGAAACATCATTCATCAGCGCCAGCGCCGCCTCGGAATTGTCCAACTTCAATTCGGGAATGCGTGCCATCGAAGCGGCAATATCCCAGCGCGTCCAGCCTTCGATGATGGTAAAGCGGCTGAGCCTTTGTTCGCCCTCTTCCAATTTCTTGAGCACGCCGAGCGGCGAGATGGGAGAAGGGAAGCGATACTCGCCAGCCTTCAAACGCGAGGCCGCTCCGGTGAGCTTAATATAAATGAGCAGAGGCCAACTGTGTCTGATAACGCCCGCGTCAATCAGCTTGTTGACAATCTCCGCCGGAGTCGAGCCGCGCGGGATTTCGATATACTCGCCGGACTTATTATGAGCCACGGGCGCGTGTATGTCCCTGTAGGCCCACAGCAGCGTCCCGCCAACCGCGACACAGATGAGGGCGAAGATGATGAGCACAAGCCTTTTGCGATTCATAAACTATTTAAGCTGGAAAAGGGATGAAATAAAAACTTTGGGGAGCTAAATAATCCTTACTCTCTCGTCAGATAATCTCGCAGTATCAATGCCGCCGCCTCGCTGTCTAGCCTATCGCGCACTTCGCTCGGGTCATAGCCGGCGGCGCGCAATTCGCTCTCAGCCTCAACGGAAGTCAGGCGTTCATCCTGAAGGACGACGGGAAGGCCCAACGACAACTCAAAATTGCGCGCCTGCCGCTTAATCTCCGCGGCGGCGGTGCTTTCTGCTCCGTCCAGACTGAGCGGTAAACCAATTACCAGCAATCTTGCGTCAAAGTCTCTGACCAGAGCGGCCACTGTGTGAACCAACTGTTTCCAACTGGTGCGACGCAGCGGCGGCAGCGGGCGAACGCTGATTCTGAGTTCGTCCGTGACGGCAACGCCCACGCGCTTGTGCCCTAGGTCGAGCGCCAGCAGGCGTCCCGGCTCAGAACTTTGAGCCGCTTGCGCATTGGCCGATTCCGTAGTCTTTGAATTTGACAAGGCAATAATCGCGACTAAACAGTGCGCGGAGTATAGAAATGGCGAACAAAGCATGTCAAGCGTTCGTTTTATCTTGCTTGCACGCTTTCGACAGCCGCTGTTATCATACGCCCTGCGTGCGCAAACAGTCGTCGGTGCGCGCGAGGCTGTGCGAGTTAAACTTTTTGACGACCATGTGAGTCTTGAGGCTATTAAATGTCATTCCGAACCAAATTCGCTTTAGTAGTTTTATCCGCGACCCTCGCTCTTTACGCTGTCGTCGGAGGCTGGCTCTCGACCAGCGCGCAGCAACAGAACGACCCCGGCGCGCAGTTGAGAATTTTTGAAAACGTCCTCCAGCATATACAGAACGATTACGTGGATGAGCCGAACATGGAGAAAGTCCGCGCCGGAGCGCTGCGCGGGCTGGCCTACGGACTCGACCCCTATTCGACTTATCTGACGGCTGAGCAGGTGCGCGAATATCGCGCTGGCGCGGGGAAAGAGCCGGCGGGCATCGGCGCTGAACTCTCGCAGGTCTCATCCTATCTCTACGTGATAGCGCCTGTGAAAGGCTCTCCGGCGGATCAGGCTGGCGTGCGTGCGGGCGACATCATCGAGTACATCGACAATAAGGCGACGCGCGACATCTCTCTGTATGACGCGCGCCAACTGCTCAACGGAGCAGCCGGGTCGGAAGTGAAGCTGAGAATCCTTCGCGCCGGTACGCGCCCCTTGACCGTGGCCGTCAAGCGCGGGGTTTTCAAAGCGCCCGCTGCCGAGGCACGCATGGAGGCCGGGAAAATCGGAATCCTGCGCATCAATAGTCTGGCCGAAGGCGAAGCGGCGGATGCTCGCGCGCGTCTACAGGATTTGGTAAAGCAGGGCGCGCAAAAGATTGTGCTGGATTTACGCAGCGTGGCCGGAGGCACTTTGACTGAAGGCGTCG
>CAZEZJ010000543.1:0-3064 GCA_964516695.1 uncultured Blastocatellaceae bacterium | reverse complement strand
ACGGCGCTGCGCAGCGCCATTCGCCGTCTGTCGCAAGAAGGCAAGAAGAAGATTCTGCTTAACCTGGAGAAGGTCGGCTACATGGATTCGACGGGCTTGGGAGAGTTAATCGCCAGCTACACGACCGTCAGCCGCGACGGCGGCCAGCTCAAGCTGCTGCAACTCTCCGGCAAACTGCAAGACCTGCTCGTCATCACCAAACTGCTGACCGTCTTCGACGTTTACGACAGCGAATCAGACGCGCTCGGTAGTTTCAAATAAGTGATGAGTGATGAGTGATGAGTAATGAGTAAAAGCAATCTGTTTTAACTCATCACTCATTACTCATCACTCATCACTGCACTTATGTTTCGTGCCACCCTTCGCCGTCTGCTCGCGATTGACGATCCGCCAGAGCGGACGGCGCTCGCTTTTTCCATCGGCGTCTTCATCGCGTTTTCGCCCTTCCTCGGCCTGCACACGATTATGGCAACGGTGCTCGCCTTCGCTTTCCGCTTCAACAAGATTGCCATCTACGCCGGAACCTTCATCAACAATCCCTTTCTGACGCTCGTGCCGATTATCATCGCGTCCTACGCGACGGGCGCGTTTCTGATGGGCAAGCCCCTGGCCTTGCCCGCCGAAGGGATGGAACTGCTCAAACACCCGCGCCTGCTCACAGGCGATTGGTGGGGCCAGCTTTTCCGGCAGAGCGGCGACGTGCTCATCCCCTTCACCATCGGCGGCATGGTGCTCTCCGTCGTTTGTTCGCTGGCCGCCTATCCATTAACATTACGCTTTCTGCGCAGACGCCGGAAAAGCAACGATGAAGAAGGAACGCCGCAACAATGAACGCTGAACGCTGAATGAAAGCCTTGCTCTTAACCGTTCCGCATTCATCGTTCATCGTTCCTACTTAACTTGACTGGCATCTTCAAGACGGCTGCGGGCATCTCTACAGTTCACCCGCGCGTGCGCGTTGCGCTTGAAGGCCGAAACGCTTTCTCGCGCCGGGTCTGACTAACGCCGCCGTTTTTATCATCTTTATGAGACACTTTTTCATCATCATCGCTCTTGTTTCGTTGTGCGCCGTTATGGTGCGGGCGCAAGGTCAGGCATCGCCGCCGCCGCAAGCGACGCCGCGACCGCAGCCGACGCCCGCCCAGCCTGGCTTTGATTTGTCAGAGTACGGCGTGAAGATACAGCCTGACGCGCGGTTGATAGTCGTGATGGCTGCGCTGGACGCCGCCGGATTCGACCCCACTGTGCAGGGCGAGAAGCCGAGCGCTTTTCGCGCGCAGGTAAGACGCGACCAAGCCGAGCTGGACGCAGACTTACGCGCGCGGCTGCGCCGTTTCTACGAAGGCCACCGCCTACATCCTGAAAGCAGCACGCCGCCGACTGCCGCCGACCAGGCTTCGCGCTACGTCTCGCTGGCTTACGCGCTCGGGCCTGCGCCGGCGTTTGAATCGCCCGCGCGCACAGATGACTTGCCGGCGGGCCTACTCGAAGTCTTAGACTTCGCGCCGCTGGTCCGCGAGTTTTATCGCAAGTCTGGGATTGACGAGCGGCTGCCGGGGTATCTGCGTTCGTACCAGGCGGCGGGCGATGAGTTGCGGCAAGCGACATCGGAGATGGTGCGCGGCGCGCTCTCTTACCTGCACACGCGCCCGCAGACAAGCGTGCTTGAGCGCGTCGCTGTCAAAAGCACAAGTGATGACAAGAAGAAGAACGCGCAGCCAAACTATACTTTGAGAGAGCGCGAGCGAAGGTTTTTTATCGTGCCTGATTTGCTGGCTGTGCCGGGTTCGATTAACTTCCGCGTCATCGGTGATGACTACTACGCCATCGTTCCGCAGGGGACGAACCCCGCTTCTTCCGAGTTGCGGCGGGCTTACTTGCAGTATGTCGTAGACCCTTTCGTCTTGCGTTACAACCGCGAGATTAGTGAGCGCCGCGAGGTGCTCAGAAAATTGATTGAAGATGTGGCGAAGGCGAGCGGCAAAACGCTGTCGCCGGATGTGTATCTGACTATCTCGCGTTCGTTGGTCGCGGCGACCGATATACGTCTCGACGAACTGGCACGCCTCGACGCGCTCTCGCGCCGGATGCAGGCGCAACTCGCGCAAACAACCGACGCGGCCAAGCGCGCAGCCCTCGCCAAAGAATCACAGAGCGAGCGTGCCATAATTAATGACGAAGCGATTGCCCAACTGGCCGATGCTTACGAGCGCGGGGCGGTGCTCGCCTTCTACTTCACGGAGCAGTTGCGCGGAACAGAGACTTCAGGCTTCGACATCACAAGCTCTTTCGCGGATATGATTGCCTCGGTTGACCCCGCGCGCGAGCTACGGCGCATGGCGGAAAACGCGGAGGCACGCGCACGCGGTCTCGCTTCACAGAAGGCGCGGCGCGAGGCGGTGAAGGCGGCGCGGGCCGGCAGCGGCGGCGTTGAAGATGACGACAACTCTCCGCAAGCCGTCCTCTTAAATAAACTGATAGAGGTTGACGGGCTGCTGCGCCTGCGAAATTACGCCGATGCGGAGGCGCGCCTGAAAGCTCTCTTGCTTGACTTCCCCGGCGAGCCGCGCATCTTCTTCGCGCTGGGCGAAACGTCGAGCCTCTCGGCGCGCGAGGCGACGGATGAAGAGGTGCGTGATAAGAGATTGAACGACGCGCTCGTTAATTATCGTCATGCCGTCCGCACAGCTTCGCCCGAGACGGACGCCGGACTGCTCTCGCGCGCTCATCAAGCGATGGGCAGCATCCTGGCCTTCCTCGAACGCGGCGACGAAGCGTTGAAGGAGTTTGACGCCGCCATCAAGATTGGCCGCGACGTTCCCCACAACGCTTACGACAAGGCCGTCGAAGGTAAAAAGCGCTTGCTGGAGCCGAAGTAACGCTAGTCGGCATGAAAGACAAAAGGAGAGAGACGAACATCAGCTTTCGTCTCTCTCCTTTTGTCTTTATAAACTCTGCGCCCCTCTGCGTCCTCTCCGATTAATCCTGTCAAATTGACTGATGCAGGCGTAAAACTCGCTCAAACACCTGTGCAGACGACTTGTGCAAGCTTACAAGCGACTCA
>CAZEZJ010000542.1:0-3067 GCA_964516695.1 uncultured Blastocatellaceae bacterium | reverse complement strand
TCCTCTTCGCTCCGAGCTTCAGCCTGTGCGGGAGGCAGCGCGTCCCAGTATTGCGTGATACTGAGGCGCCCGTCGCGCCCGACTATTAGCATGTGGCCCGCTGGAAGTTTTTGTATGTCGCGAAAGAGCGTTTGCGGCGCGGGCGTGGTCAGGAAAGTCAGGTAATGATAAAGCGCTTGCTCGTCAACGTCGGGCGTCAGCGCGGGGTGTTGAAGAATGGCTTTGATTTCGGAAGCGAAGATGAAGCGCCCGTCTTTGTGATAGAAGTAGAGCGGTTTGACGCCGATGCGGTCGCGCACCAGCACAAGTTGTTCGCGCTCTGCATCCCAGATGGCAATGGCGTAGTCGCCTTCCAGGTCGTGCACGAAATCCAGCCCGCGTTCCTCGTATTGATGAAGGATGGTTTCGGAATCCGAGCGCGAGCGATAGCGATGCCCGCGTTCTTCCAAAGCGGCGCGCAGCGTCGCATGATTATAGACTTCGCCGTTGAAGGCCAGCCAAACTTTCTCGGTGCAGCCGTGCATCGGCTGGTGTCCGGCGGGCGAGAGGTCAATGATTGAGAGACGACGAAAACCGAAGCCGCCGCGCCCTTCATCGAAGATTAACTCGCCCGTATCATCCGGCCCACGATGCGGCATCTGGTCGCGCATACGCTCGATGAGCGAGCGCTCAACGCGCCCCTCGCTCGCCCCGTATTCCCACACCCCGCAGATGCCACACATACTTTAATTACACTCGGAAGACTCTCTAGCCTTGCTTTCAAAGCTTCGCGTTAAACTTGCGCCGTCGGCTCGTTCTCGCGCGCTTCCGCAATCAGTTGGACGCGTGCGCTCTCATCCTCCTGCGGGCAAACAGGAACAAGCATCCATCTCATCGAGAAAGACGTTTCGACGCGCTTGGTCCAACAAGCCGCGATGGACGAAACTTTCGCGCCGTAGTCGCGCGACGTAAAGCGCTCTTCCAACTGCGGCCGAGCATTCGTCTCAAGCGCGGCGATGTAAAGCTGCGCCCCGCTCATCTTATCCCAGGCGCACAAGATATTGGCAGGCCGGATGCTAATCTCAAGGCCCGGCGCGAAATGAAAACGGAAGCGGCAGGTGTGTTGACCGCCCGCCGTCAGGGAAAAAGAATCTTCAATTATCCAGAGCCGCCGCCGTTTATCAAATTCAACGGCGCGACGATGCACGACCGCGTGTTCGAGCCTCGCGTAACCGTGATGCTCAGCGATGATGTAATCGCGCTCTGAAGTTGACTCCCAACGAATCACGCGCGGCTGCGCTTCGTTGCCGATGACAAAAGGCACGCGCTCATCCGTCGTGTTCTGTTCAGTCTCGTCCACTTCGACCGTCGAGTGATAAGCGGTCGAGCGAAAGAGATGCCGTTCGTGCAAATCAGCGCTATAGACGAACGTGCCCGGGTCAACGATAAATGGACGCTTGCAGGCGGAGACTTCAATGCTCAGGGCGTCGTTGTGCCCATGCGAGCCGCGCCCGTTGAGGCCATTGCCGCTCGCATTGAAGAGCAAGTACAAGTCGTTATCGCGCATCAAGTATGTTCCGGCATCTGCGAAAGCCTGCGAGCGGGCGCTCTCATCCGTCAGTCTTAATTCCTCAAAGGCTCGGACGCCTTCCGCGCCCAGCAGCCAGAGCAGTTCTTCGGGCAGGGCTTCGGCGTCCGCGAGTTTGAAACGCGGCTCCTTGAAGACGACCGCGCCGAGCGCCAGCACATAAGCGTGGTCATCCGCGCTGCGCTCAGTGAGGGGCAGCACTTGCCCGCTATCCGTGTCACCGATAAGCGGCGCACGACCGTCGGGCCGCAGGTAGGCGCAAACGTAATCGAGCATTGCGCGCAGCTTCCGCCAGGAGGTGTCGCCAATCTCGATACGGTTGGCGCGGCAGAGCAGGAAGGAATAGAAAAAGAGTTCGAGCGCGAGGCGATGATAGCCTGTCGAAGCTTCGAAATCCGCGCCGTCTGGAAGCACCTGCTTGTCCATCTCTGAGAGAACTTCGCGCAGGCCGAACGCGCGCCACTCGGTCGCCCCAGACAATTCCGGCAGCATCAAGCCCAGCCACAACAAGCCCGTGACATCTGAAAGATAGTGATTGCTGGTCGCGACGTAAGAAAATTCCAGATGACGACGGATGTGCTCGCCGTGCTGTTCAAACAGTTGCAGGAACATCAAGAGCCGCGCCTCATCTAACGCAGGCGAGCGGCGAATTAACTCGAAGACGGCCAGCAGATTCATCGCGCGCAAAGCGACTTCCATCGCGCAGGCCCAGTTTGCTCCGCGCCCTCGCGGATTTTGCGCGCGCCAGCTCGTCAGTTGCGCGAAAATCTCATCTGTTAATCGCTCATCTTTCGTCACGGCGTAGGCACGAGCGAGCGTGATGAGATGAGCGAGGCGGTTGACCTCCCACAGCACACGAGCATCCGAGCCGTCGCCGCGCGCAAGTTGTACGTCGCAATGATAGTCGAGCGGCCACGGCTGGCCGGAGAGCGGGTCGCGATGCCAATCAATCTCCAGACCAAAACTCTTCTCGCCATAACCGAGCACGCGCCAACAATGCTCTTCCGCGATGCGAGCCGCACGCTTTACTAACTCTTTTGTCTCGGTTGGGAAAAGCTCTCGTTGCCGGCTTGCGGTTGCGTCGAGCGCAAGGGCGTCGAGGCCGGGCAGAAATTTTGGAACGGAGCGCTCGCGAAAGTGTGCGAGCAGTTCGGTAACGTTGAGTCGCGCAAACTCCGCGCGGAGGCTCGGCGGGCGAGCGTTTAACTCGTCCAACTGCGCACGCTCGCGTCGCTGCGCGAGAGCGACACGCCCGCGCCGCAGGGCTTCGCGCGCAACCGTCGGCGCATCCACCTCTCCGCGCAGCGCGCGCTTCATCTTTCTCACGAAGCTCATTGAAGAGAATTGGCCGCTTGCAGCGCGTCGAGGATACGGTCTGCCGTGTGTCCGTCCCAGAGGGGCGGGATGCGTGCCGGCTGCGGCTGCTCTTCTGGCGCGTGGTCGAGCGCGGCGAAGGCGGCCTGCGTAATCCGCTCTGTGTTTGTGCCGACAATGGTGTTT
>CAZEZJ010000541.1:0-3071 GCA_964516695.1 uncultured Blastocatellaceae bacterium | reverse complement strand
GCTCGTCCACTTTGGATTTGATGATTCCCAAGAGCAGCGGGCGATTGAGATAGTTATTGCCTCCGCCGTTGCGTCGCAAGTCCAAGATGAAACGGTCAACCGGATTCTTCTCGACAAACTCGAAAAGGCGCTTGGAAAAATCCGCAAGGCTCTCGTCCGGCTTATTCTGCACACCGTTGAACTGCACGTAGACGGTCTTCGTCTCCGGTAAATACTCGTACCAGTAAAGATTCTCAGGGTCTTTGAGGTAGAGCGGGGTGGGCGCTTGCGCGCCGTCGCGCGCGTCAACCCAGCCCGCGGGCTTGAAGAAGTTTGTGCCGTGGCCTGTCGGCGTTGGCCGCGTGAAGGGCTGTAGCTTAATCGTGTGCTGCTGCCCGCCGCGCTCGATGACAAACTCCGCGTTCTCCATATCTTTGATGAGGCCGACGGTGTGCAGCGCTTCGGGCGTGACGAGCGCAAACGGAGCGGCGGCCTTGATGCCCATCTCGTTATCATGGAAAACAAGGTCGCGAACAGCCATGAGCGCCTGCTCGGCAGAAGCGTTGCCGACTTTGACGACGCGCCCGCCGACGACGCTCGCATATTTCGGGTCTGCCGCGCGCACGAAGAGACCGTCTTTGTATTGATACAAGGTGAGAGGATAAGAGCGGAAATTAATCTTCGGGTCGAAGGGGTAGCTTTGAATCGCCGTGTGCCCGTCCTTCACCATCGCCACGATGCGCCCCAGCTCAACGATAATCTGATGCCTGGCGAGCGTCGGGATACGTTCGTCCAAAAGCTTGACGGCGTTCTCAAACTGTTCGCGCGTCATCGAGTGAAAAAGATTGCGATGACGCTTGGGCATCTCCGCGGCCATATAGCGCAAGTCTTGCCGCCATTTTTCGATTTCCGTTGCGCTCAAAGGCGCGCCCGAATGATTATTGCTCTGCGCCACGAGCGCCGTGCTCGACAAAACGATGAGCAGACCCGCACATAATAGGATTTTGATTGTTTTCATCATTGTGCTTTAACCTCAAAAGTTCTGAATAGGAAATAGCCTCTCGCTTGACGACCGCGCCAAGCGGCGCAAGGTCGCACAAACTTTAAACGGCTACCGGATGTGAGTTTTAGACCGCACGGCTTGGAGCAAACGCCTCGGCAGAAGAGGCTCAAGCCACAATTATCCCTGCTTCTGTTAAGAAAACACCGCGACGCTTCATTTTGTGGCAATTTATTTTCCAGAGACGCGCGCCCGCGTGAACATTAACGATGTCACCACGCCATCAGTTGCGGGTACGCCGCAATAAATTCTCCGGCGCGCCTTCGCCTTCAACACAAGTTGGATTTTTGTCGCTGCTCGAACCAACCTCCCAGGCAGGACATCTCTGCATATAGATGTTAAGGAGGGGCTATGTGTTATCAATCTATTTTATCGTTCCAAAAATTCTTCCGGTGCGCCCTCGCCTTCGACCCACACTTCGCCGCCGGCGTAAAACTCTTTCTTCCAGATGGGGACGGTGCGTTTAAGCTCGCGGATGGCCCACTCGCAAGCCTCGAAGGCGGCGCGGCGGTGCGGCGCGCTGACGGAGATGACGACGCTGGTTTCGCCAATCTCAAGGCGGCCCGTGCGATGGACGATGCCAATGTGAGCTATCTCGAAGCGCTCGTGGGCGTCGCGTCCCAAGCGGCGCATCTCACCGAGGGCCATCGGCTCATAGGCTTCATAGACGAGATAGAGCGTGCGGCGTCCGCGCGTCCACTCGCGAACGTAACCGTCGAGCGTGACGGTCGCGCCGCATTCGGGCGGCACAACGCGGCGCGCCGTCGCGCCTGTATCAATCGGCTCAATTGTTAGCTCGAAAAAATCTTTCTCCTCGTCGGCGCTCTGCTGCTCGCCTGCGTCGCCCGGGCTTGCTGGTGCGCCGCCGCTGACGGGCGGGAAGACGGCCAACTCGTCGCCCTCGCCCACCTGCGCGTCCGGCGCGGCATATTCCTGATTGACGGCGAACAGGAGCGAGCGCCCGAAGCGCTGCTGCAACGCTGGAAAGCGCGCCAGCACTTCACTGAAAGCGCTCCTTGTATTGGCGGGCGCGACGAGTTCGAGTTCCATTTCCGCGCGTCCGACGGTTTCGCGCGCGGCTCCGAAAAAGAGGACGCGAACACGCAAACGCCCCGCCTCCTTGCTCTCCTTTTCCGCTCTTTGTTCCTGGCTGATTGTCATTCGAAGTTTATCTTTTTGCCGCCGTGGCCGTTGCCTTTGGCAAGCCCGTGCATTCGGGCGCGTTCTTCGTAGCCCGCGACGGCGTGCGCGAGCAATCCGTGCAGACGCTTCAAGCGCTCGGCAGTTGAGCGCAGTTCGAGCATTTCCAGCTTGGCTTCGTCGTCGAGTTCCATCGCCGCCGCGATGAGGAAAGAGAGAATCTCAGGCTCTGTTTCTGAGAGTTCGGGCAGCCCTGCGCGGTCGTCGTTAATGGTTCGCACGGCGCGCGCAATGCGCAGGAAAAGCTCCGTGGCCTCCTCGACGCGACGCGCCAGCAAGAGAGCGTCCTCTTCCTCATCCTCAAAGAAGGTGACTTCGCCCATCAGGTAGGGCTTATCGCGCTCGACGTAGGCTTCGACGCGGTAGCGAACGAGGCCGAGCGTCAGAATATTTGAACGCCCGTCCGGCAACTCCTGCACCTCCGTCACCTCGGCCACACAGCCCAGATGACCCGCAGGCGGAATCTCATCTCCGGCTGCTCGCGGTTTGAAAAAAGAGAGGCCAAACAGATTGCCGCGCACGCGGATGTCTTTCAACATCTGGCGATAGCGCGGCTCAAAAATATGCAGCGGCAGCGGCACGCCCGGAAACAACACCAACGGCAGCGGAAACAGCGGTAGATAACGCACGCCGCGCACTCTGTCCAGAGCTTCACTCATAACGGAAATGATGAAGGAGGAATGATGAACGATGAAGTGTTAACTGCCAATCATTCATCGTTCATCATTCCGCGTTCATACTTTGGCTGTGGCATTGCGCTCGATGGCGTTGAGCGCTGTGGCTGTTGGCGCATGTTCCAGTTCAGCGCGGGAAGCGGAAGGCGCAGTCTCAG
>CAZEZJ010000540.1:0-3144 GCA_964516695.1 uncultured Blastocatellaceae bacterium | reverse complement strand
TAGTCATTTACTCATTGATTAAATGACTAAATGAATCAATGGATAAATTGCTTACTCCTCGTATCTCTTGAATAATAAACAGGCATTTGTGCCGCCGAAGCCGAAGCTGTTTGAAAGCGCGTAATTGACGCTTCTGCCGCGCGGCTCGTTGGGCACGTAATCGAGGTCGCATTCCGGGTCGGCGTTGACGTAGTTGATGGTGGGCGGCATCGTATTTTTATCAATCGCCAGCACGGAGAAGACGGCCTCAATGCCGCCCGCCGCTCCCAGCAGATGCCCCGTCATGGATTTCGTAGAGCTGACGGCCAGCTTATAAGCGTGCTCACCGAAAGTCTTTTTGATGGCGGCGGTCTCAAACTTATCGTTGTAGGGCGTGGACGTGCCGTGAGCGTTGATGTAGTCAACGCTCTCAGGCTCGACGCCCGCATCCGCCATCGCTTTCTTCATCACGCGAATCGCGCCCGAGCCTGTCTCGTCCGGCATCGTGATGTGGAACGCATCAGCCGTCATCCCGTAGCCGACTATCTCCGCGTAAATCCGCGCGCCTCGCTGGCGGGCAAATTCCAACTCTTCGAGGATAACGATTCCGGCCCCTTCGCCGATGACGAAGCCGTCGCGGTCGCGCTCAAAGGGGCGCGAGGCGCGAGGCGGGTCATCGTTGCGCGTGGAGAGCGCGCGCATCGCGGCAAAGCCGGCGACGCTCATCGGTGTGATGGCGGATTCCGCGCCGCCGCAAATCATCGCGTCGGCATCGCCGCGCTGGATAATCTTGAAACTGTCGCCGATGGCGTGTGCGCCGGCCGAGCAGGCTGTGGCGGTGGCGGAATTCGGCCCCTTCGCGCCATGCCGGATTGAGACTTGCCCGGCGGCCAAATTGACGATGGCCGATGGAATGAAGAAAGGAGAGACGCGGCCCGGCCCATCGTTTAAAAGCTTTGAGTGTTCGCGCTCGATGGCCCAGAAGTCTCCGATGCCGCTGCTGATGTAAGTGCCGATTTGCTCGCTGTTGTCATCGTTGACGACAAGGGCGCTGTCCTTCATCGCTTCGTCCGCCGCGCCAATCGCGTAATGGATAAACGAACCCATCTTGCGCGCCTCTTTTTTCTCGATGAACTTGAGCGGGTCGAAGTCTTTAACCTCGGCGGCGAACTTGACGGGGAATTTTTCGGTGTCGAACTTCTGAATCGGGCCGACACCGCTCTGCCCCTGCATGAGCGCAGACCAAGTATCCGCGACCGAGTTTCCCACCGGCGTGACAAGGCCCAGACCCGTTACCACGACGCGACGTTTCAAAATCCTACTCCTTTGCAAAAGCAGTGATAGGCGATAGGTAATAGGTGATAAGAAAAAGCATTTCTCTTATCACCTATCACTTATTACTTATCACTTCCTTACTTAGTCTTGTGCTGGTCAATGTAGTTGTAGGCATCGCGCACGCTCTGGATTTTCTCGGCGTCTTCGTCGGGGATTTCGATGCCGAACTCTTCCTCGAAGCGCATCACGAGTTCAACGGTGTCAAGCGAATCCGCGCCAAGGTCGTCTGTGAACCGGGCGTTGGGCGTCACCTCGTTTTCGTCCACGCCTAATTCGTCAACGATGATTTGCTTCACTTTATTTTCGATCTCTTGATCGGGCATTTGGTTTGCTCCTCTTGTGATGTAATTAAGATTTGAATTTCGTTATTGACTGACCGTTAACGCCTCGCGTGCGGCGCTCAAGCTCGCAGCATCTTCCACGTTCAGGCAGCGTGCCTCAGCCGCCGTCTGCCGTACAAGGCCCGACAATACTTTGCCCGGCCCTACCTCAACAAATGTGCCGACGCCCTCTTGCAACAGCAACTCTACGGATTCCAGCCAGCGCACGGGCGACGAAACCTGCCGGACGAGCGCATCGCGCGCCTCCGTTTTGCCGGTGATGGCAGCCGCATCCACGTTGGTCACGAGCGGCATCTGTAAATCTCTAAACTCAAGACGTTCGAGGTCTGCGGCCAGCCGCTCCTGCGCTTCCATCATCAACGCGCAATGAAAAGGGGCGCTGACCTTCAACTTGATGGCGCGCCTGATACCGCGCGCCTTCAGCAATTCGATGGCGCGGTCAACGGCTCCTGAGTGGCCCGCGATGACAATCTGGTTAGCGGAGTTGATGTTGGCCGGAGTGCAAACATCGCCTTGCTGCGCCTCGTTGCAGATTTCCATCAGCGTGCCGAGTTCTGCGCCCATCACCGCTGCCATCGCGCCCGAACCGACGGGCACAGCCTCCTGCATGTAGCGCCCGCGCGCACGCACCGTGCGCACGGCATCGGAAAGCGAAAGCGAGCCGGCCGCCACCAGCGCAGAGTATTCTCCTAAGCTGTGTCCGGCGACATAATCAGGCGGCGGGAATCCTTCCGCCTGCATCGCGCGCAGCGCCGCCACCGAAACCGTTAGAATCGCGGGCTGCGTGTTTTCCGTCAACTGTAAATCTTCCGCCGAGCCGCCGAAACACATCTCGGAAATCGGAAACCCGAGCGCAGCATCGGCTTCTTCAAAGACCTCGCGGGCCGACGCTTGAGTTTCAGCCAAATCCTTGCCCATCCCCGCGTATTGCGAGGCTTGACCCGGAAAGATGTATGCCAGTCGAGCGCTCATCATTGGCTGCGCGGCGAAAGAGTAAAAAGCAAAAGATGCTGTTGGTGCGAATCGTTGACAGCGACCTCTTGCTTGTCGGCTCCGTAGCCATCAACTTTAACGACCACGCGATAATTTCCGGGCGGCACGTTTTGCAGTGTGACGTAGCCTTTCCCGTTAGCCTTGCGAAAAATAATTTCACCCTCTTTAGGAATGAAGGTGACGCAGGCGCTTCTCAGTGGCTTTCCTTTGCCGTCCGACACCGCGACCGTCAGCGAATTCTCCACTCGCTGCTGAGCTAGCGCCGCGCCGCCGCTCGTGAGCAGCAGGCTCAAGATTATCCAGCTTACCTGTTTCCCCATTCGCATCAAACCGCTCTTACCAACGCAGCACGACGCCGCCCCAGGTGACGCCGCCGCCGAAAGAAGCCAGCGCAATAAGGTCGCCTTCGCGCACGCGGCCCGCCTCAACACACTCGTCGAGCGCAATCGGAATCGAAGCGGATGAAGTGTTGCCGTGCATTGAGATATTAGAGTAA
>CAZEZJ010000539.1:0-3149 GCA_964516695.1 uncultured Blastocatellaceae bacterium | reverse complement strand
TTAAATTTTCACGTCCAGCGTTCATCATCACAGCCCACGACGCGCCGGCCGGCGCGGCCAGCGCTGAAGCCTCTCGCTTCGCTCGATGCGCGCGAGCTGCCGCCGCTCGGTCGCGCTCGTGTGCCGATAATGCGAGATTATGGAGGCGGGGCGCTGTGCGCCCCTCTGCGCTCCGCGCTCCACGCGCGTCGCTCCGTCCATAATCCGCATTATCGTCCCCCTTCGCGCCGCTCCCCGCGTCCCGCGCCGGCGCGTTGTGTGCTGCTGCCGCTCGGCGTGGCTTCGGGCGTGCGGTCTGACCCTGAATCCCATCGGCGCAGACCAGAGCCGCGGGTGTGCCTTTCCGCGCGCGCCGCCCGCGCGCCATCCTTCCCGAGTTGAATGCCGGTGGCCGTTCGCGGCTGTCGCCGCTCATGGCGGTCGTCGAGCGCCCGCCCGCCGCGCTGCCGTGGCCTCGCTCCCTTCCGGTCGCTCGACAGCTTCAGAGGGGTGGCGCGTCGTTCCGCCCGCGCGCGGCCGCTTGCGTGAAAATGAAGTTTGCCGCGCGCGGGCGGCTGTGTGGTTTCTCTCTGCGCGTTGAATGCTGCCTGACGGAAGATTTGACAGCAGGCTTGAGCGATGAAGTGTGCAGCTTCGGCAAAGGGAATAGCAGGGGTCGCGCCAAGCAGTAAAAAACAGCGAGAGCGTTTTGTAGAAAGCGCCCTCGCTGCGTTTGCTGCCCCTCGAGCAGCTTTCAGCTTTGAAAGTCAGGGTCATCGGCGTAGGCCGAGCCTATCGCCCGATAGAGCTTGAGCAGCGCCGCGCGCCACTTGGCGCGGTTCTTCACGCCCTTCAGGTTCTTCAAGAACGTCAAGAGCGTGGACAGGCCCATGCTGATTAAAATGTCATTCACCGGTTTCTCCTTTCTGTGTGCGGGCGCGCTGTCGAGCTAGAGCAGCTTGCCGACGACGGCGCGCCGGCGGCAACTCTTTCTCGCGAAAGCGCTGCACGAAATTAAAGATAATCATCAGCGTGGCGACCGAGAGCGTGCGCAAGAGTGTGCGCACTTCCTCGCGGGTCATGGTGCCGTGCTGCACGAAATCAATAATGGTTGGCATCCACGCGATAATCAG
The DNA here is from genome assembly GCA_964516695.1 of uncultured Blastocatellaceae bacterium. GTDB lineage: Bacteria > Acidobacteriota > Blastocatellia > Pyrinomonadales > Pyrinomonadaceae > DASVTR01. The sequence continues at coordinate 2,037 of CAZEZJ010000539.1, read as the reverse complement.
CGCGGCCAGCGCCGAGCGCAGCGAGCGCAGTGCCCCGCAGAAGGCTCGATGATGGTCGAAGTTTTGCGGCGAGAGCATGACGGCCTCCGTGGGTGTGGGTCTGCAAAAAGCGATGAGCCGTCACACTGGCGGGGCCGCGCGACGGCTCAGCAGAGGCAGAGGTTAAGCGCCAATAGTCTGCGCCCAGTCGCCCGCGTTGCCACCGGCAGGAACGCCATTCGCGACACCGATGCCGAGACGAAAGAGCGTGCGCGCAACAGCAAAGAGCACTGCGCCAATCTCAACGGGCTCGTCGCTGGCATAAGGAATGTTCTGCGCGACGAATCCAAGCTGAGCAGCCTCAGCATTCCAGTCCAGACGCTCCGAAGCCGTCAGAGCTAGAAAGGCCGCGATGGAGGCGTCATACTCCGCGCCGCCAGAGCCGAGGACTTGCGAGAGCAGGTAAGAATTCCAGCGATAGCTGACGGGAGCCACCGCCTTGACTGCCGCGATGACGAGAGCGCCCAGATGCGTCAATGCCTTTTGGACATTGAGCAGCTTCACACGCTGGTTGCCCTGCGCGGCGGTCTGCGGGTTCGCCGGTGTGACGTGCTGGCGCACAAACCCGCGACGGTCGAAAGTGATGTTACCGCCGAGCGTCCCCGACGCCTCCTGCGAAAAGAGAGGCCCTTTAACTTTAGGCATGATTGTGTCTCCATCTGGGGGAAGGTACAAGCGAATCAGTGTCGCCACTTCACCGCATGGCCTTGCCTCAACAGCTCGTTATTGAGGTTGGTCCACTGGAAACGGCTGGCGGCAGTCTGATAGTTCAACTCGCACAACCAACGCCCGTACTTTTCCGAGCGCGTTGATTCAATGCGAATCAACGTCGCCGCCGAGAGAGTTTCGACGACGAAAGCTTTAGCAGCCACGCCCTCGAAGGTCATCAACTCCGGCGCGTTGATGCGCGCCAGCCGGAAAGTAGCTCTCAAGAGAGTGTGGAAGCCGAGGTCCACTTCGAGCTTGAAAGTGTCGGCATCCACGATTGTGATGAGCTTGGCTGTGTAGGTGTACAAGGTGCACGCCCTCCATAACAAACAGGAAAAGCCCCCCGTGACTCTTCCATTCGTCACGGGGGGCGTGCGGGTGAGAATTAAGCCACGTCGCGTGAAAAGTCAAGGCAAGTAAGAACCCAATGCCTTGAGCCGGATACGGAGCGGGAACTGAGCAGCCGTCTTGACCGCAGCGAGCCTCTACGGAGTTGCAACGGAGCGGCATAGCACATTTTTGCAATTTGCTGAACCTTTCCGCTCATTTTGCCAAATTCGTCCATCCCGCACGGAATTTCAACAAATCACTCGCGAATAAATTCAAAGCGAAATCGTTCGCCAGTTGTTTGCCCTCGCGCAGAAAATAATTGTCAATCGTCGCGCGGTCGAGTAGATTGCGCGTCGCACTCAAGTGTGCTAGCGCCGCGCTGGTCGAGCAGATTGATTCGAAGCAATCTGATTCGATGACCGGAGCACGTCGAAGCTCTTGCGCGGCGCACATCCCATAATTCGACACCTTCAGCAGACAGGAGGCCCACAGTTGAAGCACACCACAAATCCGCCCTCGGCGGAGCCAGCAGCCGACTTAAAAAGTAAGGGAAAAGGACGCTTAAAAAGTAAGGCAAAGAGCGCCGATAAAAGTAAGGCAAATAATCTCTATAAAAGTAAGGCAAGAGTGGGGAGTGGGAGTAAATCGGTTATTTTGTTTGGCTTACAATCTTGACAAAAAAGTAAGGTATGGTAAAATAGCTGCGAATCCTGATGGGCAGACTGAGGCGGGCGAGCGAGTCTTAAGATGAAAGTATCGGCACAGGAAGAATACGGATTGCGTTGTCTGTTGCAGCTCTCTTATTTGAAAGAGGGCGAGTCGCTAACGCTTGCACAGATAGCCGAGCGCGAGGGCATCTCGGTCGCCAACGCGGGCAAGCTGCTCTGGATTTTGAGCAAGGCCGGGCTTGTGCAGTCTCTCAGGGGCAATCGGGGCGGATATTTTCTGGCGCGTCCGGCG
>CAZEZJ010000538.1:0-3194 GCA_964516695.1 uncultured Blastocatellaceae bacterium | reverse complement strand
GGCTGATGACTTATGACCCGGCCTTTATTAACAAGGCCTCTTGCAAAATCAAGATTACCTTTATTGACGGAGACCGTGGCATTCTACGCTATCGCGGTTATCCGATTGAGCAACTGGCCGAGCAAAGCAACTATCTGGAAGTCGCCTATCTCATCCTCCACGGCGAACTGCCCACCGAAAGCCAACTCAAGGACTGGACGTGGCACATCACGCACCACACGCTGATTAACGAAAACATCAAGAAAGTGATGGACGGCTTTCACTACAACGCGCACCCGATGGGGACGTTCGAGAGCACCATCAGCGCGCTCTCGACCTTTTACCCCGACGCGAAAAATATTTTCGACACCGAGTGTCGCAAAAAACAGATTCACCGCTTGATTGCGAAAGTGCCGACGATTGCCGCCTTCGCCTATCGCCATCGCATCGGCCTGCAATATTCCTACCCCGACAACGACCTCAGCTACACGGGCAATTTCCTCAACATGATGTTCAAGAAAACGGAGTTGAAGTATCAGCCCGACCCCGTGCTCGAACGCGCGCTTAACGTCCTCTTCATCCTCCACGCAGACCACGAGCAAAATTGCAGCACCAACGCGATGCGCTCCATCGGCAGCGCTCACACAGACCCCTACTCGTCAATTGCCGGTGCCGCCCTCTACGGCCCGCTCCACGGCGGCGCGAATGAAGCCGTGCTGCGAATGCTGAAAGAAATCGGCTCGATTGATAAAGTCCCAGAGTATGTCGGGCGCGCTAAGAGCGGCGAGTTTCGCTTGATGGGCTTCGGCCATCGCGTTTACAAAAACTACGACCCGCGCGCGCGCATCATCAAGCAGGTGGCAGATGAAGTCTTCGAGGTCACGGGCAAAGACCCCTTGCTCGACATCGCGCTGGAGCTAGAACGCATCGCCCTCGAAGACGAATACTTCGTGAAGCGCAAGCTCTACCCGAACGTTGATTTCTATTCCGGCATTATCTATCGCGCGATGGGTTTCCCCGTTGACATGTTTCCCGTTCTCTTTGCCATCCCGCGCACCTCCGGCTGGATTGCTCAATGGGAAGAGATGCTGCTCGACCCCGAGCAGAAAATCGCCCGCCCGCGACAGGTTTACCTTGGCTCCGACGAGCGCGATTATGTCCCCCTCGACCAGCGCGGTGAGAAAGAGGAATTAAAAAAGAGTGATGAGAGATAAAAGAGGCAAAGGCGAGGGGCGCGAGGTAGATGTGTGGAAGGGGCTGGCGGCTGGCCTCGCCGGTGGGCTGGTGGCGTCGTGGGTGATGAATCAGTTTCAGGCGATGTGGAGCAGGCAGACCGAAGGCATTGAAAAGCCGCACGGCGCGCAATCGTTGAAGCCGAGCGGCGGGCACGAGGCCGTGGACGAAATCAGGCGTGCGCCCCAGGCCAACACTAAAGAGCAGGAAGATGCCACCGAGAAAATCGCCAGCGCCGTTTCCGAAAACGCTTTCGATTATCAATTAACGAAAGACGAGAAGGAAACGGCGGGCGCTGTCGTTCATTACGCTTACGGCACACTGATGGGCGCGTTCTACGGAGTCGCGGCGGAGTTTGTGCCGCAGGTCGGCGCGGGCCTGGGGCTTCCCTTCGGCGCGGTCTTCTGGGTGGCGGCGGATGAGATAGCCGTGCCGCTGCTCGGGCTAGCCGAAGAGCCTGACGAATATCCGCTCTCGACACACGCCTATGCGCTCTGCTCGCATCTGGTTTACGGATTGACGGCGGAAGCCGTGCGCCGCACGCTTCGACCAAGGTAGCTGATTGTCAGTCTGGTAATTTATTAGCGCCCGCCAATAATTGAAACAGCATGTGCCCCGACACTCGGCAGCATCGTGGCGCGCATCCGGCAAATAGTCGCTTGTTCGCGAGCGCGCAGCTTCCCGCTCTCAGGCGGGCAACCACCGAACTATCCTGGTTGTTGAGCCGCGAATATGCTTTAAAATCCGGCCTCAAACTCGTCGGAGACCGCTACAATTTGACCGAGCGGCAACGATTGGCGATTTCGCGTGCGGCCTGTTCGGATGCCAGCCGGGAGGGGCGCGCGGCGTGCTGCCTTGATGTCTCGAATATCAGCGGCCAGCGCCTACTCGTTGACGGGTTTAATCTCATCATCACGATTGAAGCGGCGCTCGGCGGAGGCCCCTTGCTCATCTGCCGCGACGATTGCATACGCGACCTCTCCAGCGTTCACGGCTCATACAGGTCTGTGCAGGAAACGGAGAAAGCGATTCGCTTAATCGGTGAAGCCCTCGCCGCTCTCAAGCCAACGGAAGTCCGCTGGCTGCTCGACCGCCCCGTCTCCAACAGCGGTCGTCTCGCCGCCCGCATCATGGAGTTGGCCCACGAGCAGCATTGGCCGTGGACAATTGATGTCATCTTCAACCCCGACGCGGCGCTTGCTTCTGCCTCAGAGATAGTCGTCACGTCGGATTCCGCCGTGCTAGACCGTGTGGGCCGCTGGGTCAACCTGAATGCTTATTTAATCAACCGTCACCTGGCTCAATCATCGTGGTTGATAGATTGCAGACTATGAGAACTGAAAATAATGCTGATTCGCCAAATCACTCTCGCCATCTTGCTGGCGGCGATGCCGACGATGCAAACAAGCAATGACAAGCCGCGCCCGCGCGCACGCGAGTTGGGACTCAAAATCGGAGTGCTGGCTCCAGGCAAGTTAAACGCGATTACGGACGTTGCGGGCGTGCGCGTCGGCCAGACCACTTTAATCAAAGGCGACAACGTGCGCACGGGCGTCACGGCCATCCTGCCGCACGAAGGCAATCTCTTTCAGGAGAAAGTGGCGGCGGCAATTGTGGTGGGCAACGGTTTTGGCAAACTCATGGGTTCGACTCAGGTGAACGAGCTTGGCGAGATTGAAACGCCCATCCTGCTCACCAATACTCTCAACGTTCCGCGCGTCGCAGACGCGCTTCTTGATTGGATGCTCGCTCTCAACGGCAACGAGGAAGTGCGCTCGGTCAATGCCTTGGTGGGCGAGACAAACGACGGTTATCTCAACGACATTAGAGGCCGCTACGTGGGTCGTGAAGATGTCTTCGCGGCGTTGCGCTCTGCGAAGGGAGGGCCAGTTGAAGAAGGCTCCGTCGGCGCGGGCACGGGCACTGTGGCTTTCGGTTTCATGGGCGGCATCGGCACGTCTTCGCGCGTCGTTCCTCAAAAA
>CAZEZJ010000537.1:824-3201 GCA_964516695.1 uncultured Blastocatellaceae bacterium | reverse complement strand
GCGAGGTCGAGCACGTTGCCGCGCTTGATAAACTCTCGGAACTCTTTGAACACTTTGGTTTCTCCTTCTCGAACGAGTACAGTTATCAAACTCGGTCGGGCACTCGGAAATGTCAGAGCTTTCGGCAGTGGCTTTTATAACAGGAGTCGAAGAAACGTCAACGTAATTCTTCGCTGGCCCGAATAGCTTTCACCCCAAAGCTTCAAGACCGCGAGGGTAATGGATGAATCTCCAACAACTTAAAACTCCAGCGCTCCTGCTCGATTACGACCGCCTCAAGCGAAACGCCGTCGAGATGAGCCGACGCGTTCGTCGTCTAGGCGCTGGCCTGCGCCCGCATGTCAAGACGCACAAGTGCGTGGAGGTGGCGCGCCTTCAGGCAAACGGAGACGAAGCACTCGGCCTCACCGTCTCAACTCTCGCTGAAGCACGCGCCTTTGCCGCCCACGGCTTCCGAGACATCACCTACGCCGTCCCCATCGAGCCGGGCAAATTTGCCGAAGCCTTTGAGCTAACGAAAAACTGCGACCGCTTCTCGCTCATCACAGATGAGCTTGACGCTGCCGTCCAACTCAACGACAGCGCGCGGCGTGCGGGCTTAACCGTGAATCTCTTTTTGAAAGTTGATTGCGGCTATCATCGTTGCGGAGTCGAACCGGAAAGCGCCGCCGCCTTAGCGATTCCGCGTTTCATCAACGATGCATCGAACCTGCGCTTCGCTGGCATTCTCACTCACGCGGGCCATTCCTATCATGCGCGCACGAAAGAAGAACTCCTCGCCATCGCCCGCCACGAGCGAGACGCGATGACGGAGTTTGCCGAACGCTTGCGCGCGGATGGCTTGCCTGTGGCGGTCGTCAGCATCGGCTCGACGCCGACCATCACACACGTTGACCATCTCAAAGGAATTACGGAAGCGCGCCCCGGCAACTACATTTTCTTCGACGCCTTTCAAGCCACGCTCGGCAGTTGCGGCTTTGATGATTGCGCGCTGACGGTGCTCGCGGCGATTGTTCATCTGGACCGCAGCCGCCGCAAAATCATCATTGACGCAGGCTCCATCGCGCTTTCAAAAGACCGTGGCGCGGTTGAATTCGACCCGGCTTGCGGCTACGGGCGTGTGCTGGATTTGGAAGGAAACGACTTGGGCCTGCGTGTCGCGGGTCTCTCGCAAGAGCACGGCGAGATTTTCAGTGAAGACGACGGGCTGTTCGATAAACTCAAAATCGGAACACGCCTGCGCGTGCTCGCGAACCACTCCTGCCTGACCGCCGCGCAGCACTCACATTACAACGTCCTGCACGGCGACCGGATTGTTGACCGTTGGGAAATTCAGCGCGGATGGTAAGTTAAAGTATGAACGCGGAACGATGAATGATGAACTGTCAGCAGCTTGCTTTTCATTCATCATTCATCGTTCCGCGTTCATACTTCATCGTTTCGTTTACGCGCGTTTCAGATTGCGCGTCGCTTGTGTTCTCGGAGCAGTCTCACTTCCCGCTGCCGCTTGCTTGGCTGAAGTGCCTGGCGTCTCATGCGGGTCTGCCTTCATCTTCTCGATGCGCGCGGTGATGCGGCGGTCGAGGTCTGTGATTTGGTCGGGGGTGAGCCTGTAGATGTTCGGCTGGTTGTGGTAGAGCTTTGCGCCCGTGACGATGTCTGCCTGCTTGAAGCCATGCTTTTCGGCTTTGGCAATCAATTCCTGAATCGTCATGGCGGGCTGCACGAGCGAGAGAGGCTGTGCCTTCTCTTCCAACACTTCGGGGACGGTCGCGGGCTTCGGCGCATCCATTGGAAGGTCGTTCGCGGAGTCGCGCTTCATGTGGTCTATGAAATCCCTGAACGTCACATCGCCCGTCAGTTCAAAGCCGACTTCAAACGCCTGGCTGTTGCTTTTCACCACTTGAAAGACACGAGTGATTTCACCGGCACGCTCTTGCAAGGAGACTTCGACCATGATGTCAACGAAGTATTCAAGGCCGCTGGCGGTCATCGGCAGCACGCGCCCGACTTCGTTGTCCTCTTTGGCCTCTTTGCCTTTGGCCGCAATCTGGTCAACGATGACGACAGACTTGCCGCTCTCGATGCAGAGCTTGCGGAGCACGCCCTGCAAAATCATCTGGTCAGCCGCCAACTCTTCCGCCGAAGGCTGCGCCAAGTGGTCGCCCGTACGCTCGCGCACCGCCGCCACCATCTCGCTGTGCTTGGCGCTGAAATAACCGGCCCACGAATCCAAAGCGAAGCAGCCATAGTTTTGCTCGCGGCCCTCGCCGTTCAAAGCCCAGTCAATAAATTCCGGCAACTCATCGGGGTGTTCAATCTCCAGGCCGTCGAAGAGTGTGCCGTTGCCTTTCAAGAGGCGCGACTTGCGTTCCAC
>CAZEZJ010000537.1:0-814 GCA_964516695.1 uncultured Blastocatellaceae bacterium | reverse complement strand
CACGTCGAAGATGCAGAGGCGGCCCAAGCCCGCTTCCGCCATGCTGCGTATGAAATGGCTTTTGCCTACGCCCGCGCCGCCGCGCACCGCCATCACCAATCGCTGCTGGCGCGGCAGGCGGCTGAGCGGATTAACTTTCGGTCTTTTAGTAGTAGTCATCTTTCAATCCTCTGTTGGCTGTTCACCAAGTCAATCAAAAAGGGGGCAGTCCAGAAAAATAGGCACGACTCGTTCACGATTGAACCCGGTTCGGGAGTCGAGCACGCTCGAACGTCAGAGACGTTAACACACTTTCCGGCGGGAGTAAAACAAAATTTCATCGGTGAAACAAATAAATCCGGTTGAAGACCGAGACGCCAATCAGCTACCCCCCGTCGCCCGCCATGTTTCCTCCGATAGCCTTATCCTTGGTGCTGGTGTAGTCTATAGCGTTTTGCTGAACGCTAATTTGAATCGTCATTAAAGGCAAACTCGCGCTTGACCTGGCGCGGAGGTAAACGAAAAGAAGAGATGAGCACACCTGCTAATAAAGTTATCTATTCGATGGTTGGGGTCGGCAAGTACTACGACAAGAAGGCCGTCCTCAAAGACATCTACCTGTCATATTTCTACGGCGCGAAGATCGGCGTCATCGGCCTCAACGGTTCCGGTAAAAGCTCCTTGCTGCGGATTCTAGCGGGCGTTGACAAAGAGTTTGTCGGCCAGACCGTTCTTTCGCCCGGCCACACCGTCGGCTATCTGGAACAGGAGCCGCAACTCGACGACACCAAAACCGTCCGCCAGATTGTCGAACAGAGCGTGCAGGAGACCGTTG
>CAZEZJ010000536.1:0-3201 GCA_964516695.1 uncultured Blastocatellaceae bacterium | reverse complement strand
TAGCGAACTAACGCCAAACGTGCAGGTCAAGCTGTTGCGTGTCTTGCAGGAGCGCGAGTTTGAGCGCGTCGGCGGCGCAAAGACCGTGGCCGTTGATATTCGGCTCATCGCCGCCTGCAATCGCGACCTCGAACAGGAGGTGGAATGCGGGCGCTTTCGCAGCGACCTTTTCTTCCGCCTCAACGTCGTGCCGCTGGTGCTGCCCCCTCTGCGCCTGCGCCACGAAGACATCCCGCTGCTCGCCGCACACTTCGCCGCGAAAGCCGCCGACAAGCATGGACGCACGCGCCCGGAGCTTGACCCGGCGCTGGTCGAAGCCTTGCAGGAATACGACTGGCCGGGCAACGTGCGCGAGTTGGAAAATTTGATGGAGCGGCTGGTGGTCTTAACGCCAGCGTCTCGCCTCGGCCTTGAATTTCTGCCGGAAAAGATGCTGCGCTCCACGCCCGATGCGGCCGCCACCGATGAAACCACCCTCGAAGGCGCGCTCAGCGCTCTCAAACGACGCATGATTACAAGCGCGCTTCAGGCTGAAGCGGGCAACAAGGTGGCCGCCGCCAAGCGTCTCGGCATCAGCCGTTCCTACCTGCACCGCCTGCTCTCCGAATACGAAGACATCGAAAAGTCTCCAAAGCCTAAAGCCCCAGGTCCTGACCCGTCGGCTTGATTTCAAAGTTTGGACTTTGCCTGTCCACATTTGTAGACAGTTGAGGATAAATCTGTCTTCGACTGTGCACACGTAGTTGTCTTCTGGTGAGGCTGCGATTGCAGCTTTCCGCAAGAAATAGGCGTTTCTCTCGTTCTGGTGAAAGCGGTACGAGCTTTGCAATAACTTTTGGCGGCAAGGCATTAAGGAGAAAATCAAGATGAAGCCCAGAGTCTTGATTGTGGATGACGATAAGGCCATCACGCAGCAGTTGTTCTGGACGTTGTGTGACGACTACGAAGTGATGACCGCGCATGATTTGCAATCGGCGGTGCGACGCGTCACGATTTACGAACCCGCAGTTTCGATCCTTGACTTACATTTGCCGCCCGTGCTGGATACGCCGGAAGTGGGCTTGCGAATTCTGGGATACATCAAGGAGCGCTATCCGCAGTCGAAAGTGCTGGTGGTGAGTTCGGCTGTCAGCGGAGAGATGCAGCGGGCCTGTCGGCGAAACGGCGCTGACGAATTTCTCGACAAGCCGTTTGAGATTGAGAAGCTGCTGGCGACGATGCGACGCATCACAACGCAAGGCGAGCTTCAGGTTGTTTGAAAAATCTGCGCGGACGCACGCCGTCGGCAAAAGCGGCAATGAGCGCGCGTCCACGACAACAGAGATGAGCACAGCGCAGTCAATTCTGTTGTTCGCAATGATAGGCTTGTACAGCTTGCTCTTCGTCTCTTTGTTAATCAGAGCTTGCTGCTTGCGCTGGCAAGCGGGAAAGTCAAACGTGCCGGAGTTGAAGAAAACTTCGAAGGCTGCGGCCCAAACGTTTGGGAGATCATGGACACATGCCGCCGTGCGGCATAACAAGCTCGCGTAAGGGGTATGCGAGGACAGCAGGTGAAGCCCTCCTCACGGGCGTCTCCTGTGATAAGAAAAGTTCTTTGTAAAATTGATTTTGGCCGCTCGCCCCATTGAGAGGCCATCAGCGCACCGCGCGAGTGGAATCCCCTCCCACAGCGCGGAGCCAGAAGCCCCCGCATCCAAAAAGACTCCTGCCCTGAGTCGCGGGGGCTTCATCTTTATTGAAGCCGGAAGCCGGAAGCCGGACTGAAAGACCGAGAGGAAAACCCTTTCCATCTTTCATTCCGGCTTCCGGCTTTTAGCTTCTGCCTTCCGCTCCACGCTCTTTACGCCTCATCGCTATCATGCTCTGATTATCGTATAATATCCCTTCTACAGATGAAGTTTCGTCAAGCTTTATGCTTTAACTAAGAGGGCTGATTTTTAAGAAGAATTGTTTATGAAATTCCTCCATCTTGCAGACGTACATCTCGGATGTCGCCGTTATAATCTGGATGAACGGACGAAAGATTTTTTCCGCGCCTGGCATGACGTGATAGTTAATCATGCGCTCAAGAATGAGATTGATTTTCTGTTAATCGTCGGAGATTTTTTCGACCGCCGCAATATCGACCCGCAGGCGATGAATCACGCGATGCTCGGCCTACAGCTTTTGAAAGACGCAGGGATTCCCGTCGTTGCCATCGAGGGCAACCACGACCAGCATACTGACGATAATATTTCCCCTTACAGTTGGATGCGCTCGCTCTCGCAGTGGGGATTGCTGAAACTGCTGGAGCCTGTCTCTTCGGAGCACAGCCCGATTACCATGATGCCGTGGGACGAAGAACTCAAAGCGGGTTCCTACATAGACATTGCGGGCGCGCGCATCTTCGGCTCACACTGGTATGGAGCGAGCGCCAACGCGGCCATCCCGCTTCTGGCCGATGCGCTCAGAAGCGAGCATGAGAAGGAACGCTTCAACATCCTGATGCTGCATACTGATGTTGAGGGCCAAGTCAATCGTCCGATTCCGGCGCTCTCGGTGGCGAAACTCAAAGAGCTAAAACAACTCGTCGGCTACGTCGCGCTCGGACACACGCACAAGCGCTTTGAGATTGACAACTGGGCGTTTAATCCCGGCTCGCTCGAAGCCTGCTCGATTGACGAATACAAGGAAGAGCGCGGCGCGTTTCTCATCGAAGTGGACGACCAACACAACGTGAAGGCCAAACACCTGCGCGATTATACGCAGCGCCCGTTTCAACGTCTTTCGTTCGACGTGACGGGAGCGTTAGACGCGGAAGCCGTCTTCGCGGGCGTGATGGAGACCGTCGAGCGCGAGGCGCGCCCTTTCGACCCCGAAGCAGACAAGCCCGCGCCGATTATCGAAATTACTCTGCGCGGGCGGCTGGGTTTTAAGAATTCGCTGCTGGAAATCAGGCGCATCCGCGAAGAGGCGCAAGCGCGAACGGGCGCGCTGCACGTCATGCTGCGCAATCAGAGCGTGCCGGTCGAGTATGCCGTCGCCGCCGGACTAGATGCGCAAGCGCCCAGGCAGGAGCGCGAGCGGCGTATTATTCAAGACCTGATAGCGCGCGACAATCGCTACAAGCATCGCGCAGAGGAGATGGCCGAACTCGTCATCGAATCCAAACGGCTCGCGCTTGGCAACGAGCCTCCCGACAAAATTCTTGACCTAATCGCG
>CAZEZJ010000535.1:0-3211 GCA_964516695.1 uncultured Blastocatellaceae bacterium | reverse complement strand
GGATATTTCCGAGAGTCTCCCCTTAGACCAAAAATCAACGTCAACTTCAATGTCATTTTTCTCGTTTTCATCTGTTGCCGCCTGGTCGCCGGCGATGACAGCCTGGCGGTTGGCCCGCACCTCTTCAATCAACGACTTGACGGCTTCCAGCGCGCGCAGATACTCGGCCTCAAACTCTTGCTCTTTATAAAGCACCTCGGAGCGCAGTTCGACGAGGCCGAAGTAGGCCGTCTGTGCCTGACCGAGCGCTGCTTGCGAAGCGCCGTTGCGCAAGTTGAGGGCCGCTTGTTCAATCAGGCCGTTGATGCGTTCGAGGCTCCCGGGCGAAAACCTTTGGTGCGGCAGTTGAGCGACATCGTCCTGTAAAATTTTCAGGTCTTGCAGCCACGCGCCTGCCATCTGTTGCAGCCTCTCTTCTCTGTTCTCAATGTGGCTGACGCGCGACTGCAACTCATTGATTTGCTGCTGGCGCTCGGCGCGCTCCTCGTCAATCAGCGAGTAATACTCCTGCCGCATCTGCTCCTCATGCTTGAGGCGCTCGGAGCGCTCCTGAGAGACTAATTCTGTATATTCGGCGCGCGCCCGTGCTAAGCCTTCCTGCAAGCGGCGCTGGCTCTGGCGCTCAAGCGCTCCCAAATCACTGCGCAGCTTGTCGGTCGTGTTTTGAAACTGCTGCCAACGCTGGTCCATTCTCGCGCTCTGCTTTGTAATCTCCGCCATCGTGTCGGCATGAATCCGGTTTAGCCGCTCGGGCAAGTCATGCTGCACCGCACGAAAGTGTGCGGCCTCTTCTCGCAAGCGCCTGGCTTCTTGCTCTCTCATAGTGACATACGTTTCTTTTCGTCCGCTCATGTCTTCCTCCAGGTGTTAATGGTTAACTGCCGGACCATCAGCATCAGCTAATTTCCATGAGAATGTCGGCGGCGGCTGTGAGCGCGAATCCCGACTGTCTTAATGTAAATGAGGAGATGCCTCTCCTTACCAAACATTGGCTGCAAAACTTCGGCGGCGGTGCGTCAGGCCGCAGTCTGCCTCAGGAAGAAACAGGCCGAAAGGCTAACTGCCTCGCCTCCCATGACGCTTGTGCTTCCGCGCGTTTATCCATCAGATGAAGCGCGCGTTCCAGCGCCGCGACTCCCTGATTAGCGGCCCACATCGCTGTCTCTATAAGATTAGGATTGTGCGCATGTCGAACCGACCATATTTTTTCTTCCGGCGACGTGAGGCGAGCCAGAGCGCCGCCCAGATGAGGCAGCGTTGCGCTCAAAGCCGACTGAAAACTTCCGTCATTGAGTTGCCGGATAACGTTTTCGGGTCTTGACGACTCGTAGCCACAATGAACAAGCGCGAGATAGCGCAGGAGTCCGGTCGGGTAAGCGCGCAACATCTTATCCGCAGCATCTACTGTTAAGTTAAAGCGACGGCGCGCTTGGCCCGATAAGTGGCGAAGACGTTTTCGGGAATTCAAAGGCCAGAGGTTAAACCATTCATCCGCCGTCATATCTTGCTGAAGCCGCTGCTGATTGCTGCGCGTGTCTCCTTCTATCCAGCGACGAATCGTCTTAAATTCTTCCGCGTCTATTGGCTGAATCAAGTTTGGCTGGACGGTCTTCGCCCCGTCGTAGTGCGTGTAGCCGATGAGAGACCGCCGTTGATGTCTGTTTCTGATGACGGCAATGATGCCGAAAAAGTCGCTGGGCACAGGAACCCTCGCGTGCAATTCTCCCGGAAGAAAAAAGATGGGCGTGCCTTTCAATCTGAATTCGCCTCTCTCCCAGAGCCTAAGCCGCTCGACAGACAGGCCCGTGGAATCGTTCGTATTGAGGAGCCTCACGACGATTGCGCCTCCGCGCGGCTGCCCGAATTCCACGTCTCGACCGAAGGCGGTCGTGTCAGGCACCTCGATTCTGACGCAGCCTGCCGCAACTCCGTCCGCGCCATAGAACGTCAACTCGACGGCGCGCGAAGCTAATAGCTGATTCCACTTGACGGTCGGTCGCTGTGGTGGAGCATAGCTCTGCGGCGCGCTTAATCCATTGCCTTGCTCCGCTCTTATTTCGACCCGCTTCCACTGGCCCCAGGCCCATTTGATAGCACTCTCTTTACTTTCAACCTTGAATAAGGCTGGGCCAGGCGTGCCCGCCGGGTTCAATCGCGGCTCAAGCGCGAGTTCATCCAACTGACGAGCCTTCATCACATCCGTCAAGAGGTGCGGCTGCCAGAGAATTGTCTGACTGTTGATACCGATTTCGATGAGCGGGTTCATCTGTTTATACTTTTGTAATAGTCACTGATGTAGCGCATCATAACTTTGCCGTTGACCTTAACGACTATCCGCTTGAGCAGCGCGTTAAGCTGCGGTTCAAATGAATGGTCCCACTTTATCTGACGAGAGTAATCGGGGAGCCTTAATCTAAGTCCGACTAAAGAGATTAGCTCTTTCACGCGTTCTTCACTGCGGTTGTAATGAAGCAGCGGGAGGACGAATTCGAAAAGGACACGCTCCAAAGCCGGAATTTCACTTGGCGAACCCTCGTAGGAGGTCAAGAACGTGAAACACATGCTCGCCTGACGTTCTTTAATCTCTGTGCTTTGCCCTGCCGTATAGGTTCTCGGGTCAGACCGTGTGTAAGCTCGGAGGGCGTCGCGCAGGTACAATTCATTTTTTGGCAGCTTCGTTAACGGCACTCGGCTGAAGGCCGCCCAGATTATTGAATGCGCGAAGTCAGCCCGCCAAAGTCTTGCATCCTCTTTGTAAGAAAGGCTGTGAAATGGTCTGGTCGCAAGATTAAAGTGGCTCCAGCGGTAGCGATTTATCTGCGGGTCAGTCAAATGATGTTCAAGCCAATCCCTGAAACTTACCAGCCAGCCGAGATGCGTGGCCGAGGGCTTAAAGTTCACTTCCGGGAACAGACTCAGCAGCAGCACCAGATGCCATCCATGAGAGGCGCTCTCCCACATTCGGAAGCTGCGCTCTGTGAGCAGGCTCGCTCGCCCGGATTCGCGCATCAGCCGTGCGCAGACATCTATTTCTATCATGGAGGCGGGCAGGATTCCCGGCAATTCTCCGTTTGCGATGTACGAGCACAAATCAATGGCCGTAAGCGGGGATTCGCGCCGCGGTGGTAAACGCAAGGCCCACTTCACGAGGAGCGGAGCGTCGCCGTTAAAGCTCGCATTTAAAGCCCGCCGGCTGAGAATGCCGCTCAGG
>CAZEZJ010000534.1:2722-3215 GCA_964516695.1 uncultured Blastocatellaceae bacterium | reverse complement strand
AGGGATGACAATCACCATACCGAAACAGCATTCGTGGATAATCAAGCTGTTGATATTATCTTTAGCTCTTATCTATCTACCGTCTGAAAGCTCATCTGCAAACGTTCAGACGGGGTTTGATAATCAAATCGAACTCTCTCAGCCGCTGACTCTTCGCTGGCAATATGTTTCTGCAAACACTATCAATTTAACCCCCGCAACGGATGGGGAACGTGTTTACCTGCCTCTAGCTGAAGGTTTTATAGTTTCCTTGAGCGCGAGCGACGGACAGCTAATCTGGAAAATGGACATCGGCGGCGAACTCTCCTCTTCCCCGATTGCCGACGAAACAGCCGTTTATGTCGCTTCGGAAATTCGCTTGGAAGACAACAAAAAACCGCAAGCTACTGGAGCGCTGCGAGCACTCGGACGTGAGGGCGGCATCACACGGTGGATGCGCACCTTACCGGCTCCCATCCGCGGAGCGTTGGCTGAAAATCAAACCTCGCTCTTC
>CAZEZJ010000534.1:0-2712 GCA_964516695.1 uncultured Blastocatellaceae bacterium | reverse complement strand
ATATGCGATACGCAAGAGCACCGGCGAAATCCTATGGCTCACGCAATTTTCTGTCTCATTTAATTCAATGATTGCGTTGGTTGGCTCTCATCTCTATCTGGGCAGCGAAGACGGGACGCTTTTCGCTCTGGATCAAACGACAGGTAAGATTCTCTGGCGTTATCGGACGCGCGGTCGTATTCGGGGGCTGGCGGCGGCGGTTGATGGACTAGTGTTTTTTGGTTCTGCCGATGGCTATGTTTACGCAGTCAATCAGAGTAATGGACGTTTACGCTGGCGCACGCGCACGGGTGGCGCGGTGCAAGCGGTCGCAATTGCCGGCAATGGATTGCTGGCGACTTCCTTAGATAATTTCGTTTATTATCTTTCATTGGCGAGGGGAGCAAGAACATGGAAACATCAGCTCGCAGGAAGGCTCCCGTCGCAGCCCTTGACGGCAACAGACGGCGCTCTTTTTATTCCGCTGTCAAGTGATGCCGGAATAGTGCTGGATTTGCGTGATGGTAAGCAGTTAAACCTTCTTCCCTTGGGCGAAGATGCCAGCATCGCTGCATCGCCAATTACGGCGAAGAAGATTATTTTTGTGACTACTCGACACGGTCTACTGGCTTTTTCCAGACCGGCCTGACCATTCGTTCTTAGTTGCCTAAGGTTTGTTTAATGAAATTACGGAAGAGTGTGGAAGGAGAAAAGCAGATTACTCTTCAGGCGGTGAATTCCCAACGGCCTCTCTAACGGGCCTGCGCCGGAAGACTGCTCCAAGGCGAAAAAGGAGGCCGTGCGCCACATAAAGGATAGCTAAAATAAGCAGGACGTAGCGCGAGAAAGACCAGACCAGCATCCCGATGGCAGCTACCAGCAGAATCATCACACGCGCGCTGCGCCGGCGCGTTCCGGCAGTCTTGAAACTCGTATAACGCAGAGTGCTGACCATCAAAGCCCCAAGAAATCCGACCAAAGCCATCAACAGCGCGCTATAGAGAGTTCTCAATCTAGGCTCATAAGCGGCTAGCGGCTGCGGGGTAAAGTGTATGATGGCCGCGAGAAGAGTGGCCGCAGGTGGAATGGGGAGACCTATAAAATTCTTCTTATCCAGTTTAACGGTTCCTTCAGCTAAGGGGCGCGGGCGCGCTGCCTGCACGTTAAAACGCGCGAGACGAAAGGCGCCGCACATTAAATACATGAAGGATAGAAAGAGTCCAAGGTTATGGAGGTCGCCACCATATTCGAGGGCCGAGCCGTAGCCCCAAGCATAGACTAGAATCGCCGGAGCGAGGCCGAAGGTGACGACATCCGCAATGGAGTCGAATTGCACACCAATCTCTGTTGTCGTCTTAGTGATGCGCGCGATGCGCCCGTCAAGTGCGTCGAAGAGAAAGGCCCAGCCGATGGCTTTGGCGGCATTGTCAAAATAGACGGCGGCGAGTTGAAACTTATCCGCGCTGTCAACTCCCAAAACCTGAAATCCTTTGAGAGCAGACATCACGGCGTAAAACCCCATGCCGATGTTAGCCGCGGTGAAAAGCGAAGGGATGAGATACAGGCCCTTTTTGATGCCGCGTCGTTCCGGCCTGACCGCATCCTCAGCGGAATATGATGCTGGCGCACTCGACATCAAAGAATTCTCCCGATAATGGTTAAGCCTCCGCGGACGCGCATTCCCTCACGAACAGTTACTTCCACTTCGGGCGGGACAATCAAGTCAGTCCGTGAGCTGAATTTAATCAGGCCGAAGCGTTCTCCGATGGCTAACTCTTCGCCCGCTCTTTTCCAGCAAATAATCCGCCGCGCGAGGATTCCGGCAATCTGCTTGCAAACCACTGTCACATTTGCGCCGCGAATAGTCAAAGCGTTCTGCTCGTTGACCAGACTGGAATCCTCATGCGTCGCCATCAGAAACTTGCCGTGCTGGTAGGTCACATCGGTGATTGTGCCGGCTATCGGCGCGCGATTGATATGAACATCCAAAGGCGAGAGAAAAATGCTGATGACGGTTGGGGAATTCGCATCTTCGGGCGAAAGGCGGCGAACGCGTGTCACGCGCCCGTCGGCCGGCGAAACGATAACGTTTGCTTCCGCCGGAGTAGCGCGTTGCGGGTCGCGAAAAAAGTAGGCCATGAAGGCGGCGAGGAGGATAAAAGGCAGCGCGATAGGCCAGTAGCCGAGGGCGAACAAAAGAATCGCCAGCAGGCAGGGGATAGTAATGTATGGGTAACCTTCGCGTGCCACAGCGTGCATCCGGCTAAAAAGCCAAGCGGCTTCAGAGCATATCTCTTGAGTGAAAGCCCCCACAAGACAGGCTTTCTTTAATAGAAACGAGGGCGCTAGCAACTGATCTCGCGCCCCCGTTGTAAAAATCTACCGCCTAAGCGGGGTATAATTTTTAGTGCAGATGGTCAAGGCTTTAATGTTCTGCTCCCTGCCCTTTCTGATGTTGCAGCATAATGGAGTACATCTGATCCTTGAGCGCTAATTTCTTCTTTTTCAGGGTAATCTCTTCTAACTGCTCTTCATCGCTGGGGTATGCAAGCGCGGACAACTCGCTGAGCCGCTCCTCATAACGACCATGCTCGCGAGCCAACTCGCGAAACTCCGGGTCACTCATCATTAATTGCTCTTTCAAGGTGTCCGTGTTGGATATTTCCATATTGGGAATCTCCTCCTTCTGAATTTGTTAGAAGATGCAGTAGTTGCTGCTGACTGGTGATGAAT
>CAZEZJ010000533.1:1329-3225 GCA_964516695.1 uncultured Blastocatellaceae bacterium | reverse complement strand
CGTCCGCCAGTGTTACGGTTGGAGCTTGCCCTATGGCGTCTCCATCCACGGCGATGAGGATTTCGACGAGGCAGGAAATTTTCGCAACGAAAAATTCGCACGCCGCCTGCACATGCTGACGCGCGACCTCGTCGCCTACGGCACAGTCATCCGCCAGCAATTCCTCGCTGACCTCTCCGGCGACGAGCCGGACACTTTCGCAGCGCGTTATAGAAAGCAGTAGGCAGAATGATGTAGTTATGCATGACGTTATCATCATCGGCGCGGGGCCTGCCGGATTGTCTGCCGCCTTTTGGTGTGACCAACTGGGCTTGGACACGCTCGTGCTCGAAGCCGGAACGGAGGTCGGCGGCCAACTTCTGAGCATTCATCATCCGATTGAGAATTACCTGGGCGCGAGGGCGGCAAACGGGCGCGAGTTGCGCGATGTGTTCGCGGGGCGGATTGACGAGGCGGAGTTTGATTTGTGGACTGAGACGGAGATTGAGAGCGTTGATTTGCACGCCAAGCGTATCGCGCTCAGGAGCGGCGAGCAGTTGCAGGCCATCGGTCTCATTATCGCGACGGGCGTGCGGCGTAGAGAGTTGGGGATTGCGGGCGAGGCGGAGTTGCGCGGGCGGGGCATGATTGAGTCTGCGCGGCGCGACCGCGAGTTGTTTGCGGGAAAGGATGTGTGCGTGGTGGGGGGCGGCGACGCGGCGGTCGAGAATGCGTTGCTGCTGGCTGAAGTCTGCCCGACGGTGACGCTCGTGCATCGCAACAAGAAACTCGGCGCGCGTGCGGAATTTGCCGAGCGGCTGCGCACGAATCATTGCGTGACAGTCTTTACCGAGGCCACGCTGCGCCGCATTATCGGCACGGAAGAGGTCGAAGGAGTTGAGATTTTTCGTCGCGGCGCGATTAAGCCCTTCGAGATGGCTGTCAAGGGAGTGCTGGTGAGAATCGGTATGGAACCGAACACGGAGCTGTTTCGCGACCAGCTACACATGGACGAGCGCGGCTACATCGTCACCACGGGCGAACAGGAGACGAGCGCCGGAAACGTCTTCGCCGCCGGTGATGTCGCAAACCCGCTCGCGCCGACCATCAGCGGAGCGACGGGCGCGGGCGCGACCGCCGCCAAAGTCATCGCATCAAGACTGAAAGGATAGCTTCAGGCTTCAAGTTTCAGGTTTCAGCTTCTTCTCTGTCGCTTGAAACCTGAAACCTTAAACCTGAAGCCATAGTTTATGGACTACCGGACGATTACGCCCGCCGAGCTTAAAGAGCGTTTGCAGCGCGGCGATGAGTTGGAGTTGATTGACGTGCGCGAACCCTTGGAGCACGAGATGGCGCGTATTGAGGGCGCGCGGCTGTTGCCTCTCAGCGTGTTTCCAGAGTGGGCCGGGACGCTCGACCCAGAGGCGGAGATTGTCGTGATGTGCCATCACGGCATTCGCAGCGCACAGGTGTGCGCGTTTTTGGCGCGGCAGGGTTTCACGAAGTTGAGTAATCTGGCCGGCGGCATTGACCGCTGGTCACACGAAGTTGACCCGCGCGTGCCGCTCTACTAGGTGCAGCCGATTGTGATTTGAACGACAAAATAAAACTGGTAAACACACATCTTTCTCTCTATTATTACTTATCAACGATTTACCTTTTAGCTTTCATAGCTCTTCCCCTCTGACGAAACGAAAACTCCTGTTGGGCTTCTTGTCGTTGCTGGCAGTCGCGGTGTTGTACCTGCTGCTCTGGCCTGTGCCGATTGAGCCGCAGGCTTGGACGCCGCCGCCAGCGCCGAAACTCGAAGGCATTTATGCGACGAACACGCGCCTGAACGGCGTCGAGCGATTGCCGTCGGGCGCAGGGCATAAGCCTGAGGGCGTGGCGATTGACCGCGAGGGCCGCATCTACAGC
>CAZEZJ010000533.1:0-1319 GCA_964516695.1 uncultured Blastocatellaceae bacterium | reverse complement strand
GGGCGGGTTGTGCGCTGGAAGCCGGACGCCAGCGGCGCGCCCGAAGCTTTCGCTGACACGGGAGGCCGCCCGCTCGGAATGGATTTCGACCGCGACGGAAATCTGATTATCGCGGATGCGAACAAAGGTTTGTTGTCCATCAACCCGCAGGGCATTGTCAGCATCTTAAGTACGCAAGCAGGAGGCGTGCGCTTTGGTTGCACAAACGATTTGGACGTGGCAACCGACGGCACAATCTATTTCACGGATGCTTCGTCTAGGTTTCCGCTCTCGGTTTACAAGCAGGATTTATTTGAACACAGGCCAAACGGTCGCCTGCTGGCGTATGAGCCTGCGACTAAGCAGACGCGGCTCGTGCTCGATGGGCTTTATTTCGCAAATGGCGTGGCTCTGAGTCCAGACCAATCTTTCGTGTTGGTCTCGGAAACGGGCAAATATAGAGTGCTCAGAGTGTGGCTCGGCGGGGAGAAGAAAGATTTAACGGAAATCTTCATTGACAATTTGCCCGGTTTCCCCGATAACATCTCTTCGAATGGGAACGATAAGTTCTGGTTAGCGTTAGTCACACCGCGTAGCCCCCTTTTAGATAAATTACTGCCGCGGCCCTTTCTACGGAAAGTCGTCTTACGCTTGCCGGAATTTATGCAACCGGCCCCGCAGCGCCACGGATTTGTGCTGGGGCTTGACCGCGACGGGCGAGTCGTTGCCAATCTGCAAGACCCGTCGGGCCAGAGCTTCGCGCTGGTCTCGAACGTCCTTGAACATCAGGGGAAGCTTTATCTAGGAAGTATCGGCGAGGATGCCGTGGGCCGTATCAGTATTCCGGTTGAGGGGCATTGACGACAGAAACTTGTGGGAGATTTTCTGAGTCGTCAAGCAGTTGCCGCGAAAGCCGGTCGTGTCAGAGAAATAAAAACGGATTAGCCACACCGTCTTGAGCTAAGTCAAGCTTTACCAGCCGTCAAAACTTTACAGTAGTTTTACGAATCTTCACTGCCGTGTTGATTGACACAGTTGCATCCGCACGGCTGCGCAAGAAAAATTTCTGGCTTGCCCCGCGAGCCTTACCCGAGGAGCCTTTGAAAAATGATTAACCTATTGTCCTCCGCAACCGCAGTGCCCCCGCACAAGTTCAGCACCAACGACCTTGTTTCAGCCTTGCTCTACAAGCTGTCGCCTGAACTCATCAACACCATCCACACGCTCGGCGTCGAGCATCGCTATTCGACGCTGGAAAATTATCCGGCCTTTCTCGCCGGTGAGCCGATGAACGCCACCACGTCGTCAACCGACATCGGCGTTGAAGCCGCGCGCCGCTC
>CAZEZJ010000532.1:0-3234 GCA_964516695.1 uncultured Blastocatellaceae bacterium | reverse complement strand
CTAGACAAATGAAGAATGCGCGGCCTATGCTGACCCGCCATAGCTCACAGACGAGGAGACGCATGGAACAGCGTGACGAGGAGTTGTTGCTAGCTTGCCGGCGCGGCGACGCGGCCGCTTGGGAAGCGCTCGTCAATCGTTACCAGCGTCTTATCTACGCGATTCCCCGCCGCGCGGGTCTCGATGAAGACGCCGCCTCCGAGGTCTTTCAGGAAGTCTTCACGACGCTTTTTGAGAAACTTGAAGACATAGAGCAGCCCGAACGCCTGCACGCCTGGCTGGTCACGACCGCACGGCGCAAGACCTGGCGGCACATCAGCCGCGACCGTTTTACGCGCGGCAGCTACACAGATACGGAGGAAGATAGCGACGCCGAATTGAATGCTCTGCCAGACGGCGCGCCGCTTCCAGACGAATCATTAATTCAACTGGAAGAGCAACATCGCGTTCGCGCGGCGCTCAGCGATTTGGACGAACGCTGCCACAATCTTTTGACGCTCCTTTTCTATCGCGACGACCCGCCTTCGTATGCCGAGATTGCCCTCGCGACGGGAACGCGCGAGGGCAGCATCGGCCCGACGCGTGCGCGCTGCCTACAGAAATTGATGCGTTTGCTGGAAAAATGAATAACCGTGTATTTTTGGGCAAAAGCGGAGCACTGTTGAATTGAGTTTAAGGGGTGGAGACGATTCCACAGGAGCCTTTGAGCCATGAACCTGACATTTCAACATCTTCCATTCGAAAAAATCGCGGATTTGGCCGAAGGCCGCCTGCTCGCCGCCGAGCGCGAGGCCGCCGAAGCGCATCTTTCAAGCTGCTCTCGCTGCGCCGCGCAGTTAGCGCGCCTTGAGCGAACCATCAATCTCATGCGTTCGGATGAGACGAAGGACGCGCCGCGCGACGTGCTCTTTTCCGTCGTCAATATGTTTAGAGAGCGTGTGGCGGCGACGCCCGAGCCATCGCTCGTGCGGCGCGTGCTGGCCGCGCTCAGCTTCGATAGCGCGCAAGTTTCTCCGGCCTACGGCGTGCGTTCCGGCCAGGCGGCGGCGCGACAGATGCTCTACAGCGCTGGCGACAATGACCTTGATTTACGCGTTCAGCCTTCCGGCGAAGCGTGGGTAGTGTCAGGCCAAGTGTTGGGCCAATGCACGGGCGGGCGCGTCGAACTGGCTGGCTCAGACACAGAGACCGCCGCCGAATTAAACGAGCTTTGCGAGTTTACATTGCCCGCCGTTTCGTCAGGCAGCTACACGCTGCGGCTGCGGCTGGGTGAGGTGGAGGTCGAAATCCCTGAGTTGCAACTAAGAGCCTAAGCCCAAGTAAGCCGAAAGCTGGAAAATAACTGCGGGCAATCTTTTCATCATCGCTTGATGAGAGGATTGCCCGCAGCTATGCTAACGGGCGAGCAAAAGTATCGGACAACTGGTAAAGGTTAAAAGATGGAGCGTGCGGAACTGGCAGCGCGTCTCGCGGAGGCTGATGAGGCCGAGCGTGAAGTCTTATTAGCAGAGCATTCTGCGCTGATAGATTTTGATTTAGCCTACGCGCTCAAAGTTATTTGCCTTGACGGTTGGAGTAGCAATCCGGCGCGTTCGACCAGAGCGGCTGCCGCGCTTCAGGTTCTGGCAGAACGAACGGGTGAACCGGAAACAGCAGCGCTCGCTGCCTGGGGAGGCGGGCTGGCCGCTCTCATCGAAGGACAAATGGAACGCGCCATCGCGCATCTGGATGATGCGGAGGCGCGTTTCATTTCGCTCGGCAAGCCCGGCACAGCCGCCGCCACACAGGTCAGCAAGCTCATCGGCCTGGCGATGTTGGGGCGTTACGATGAAGCGATTGAGTGTGGGTTGCGAGCGCGCTCTGTGTTAGTTGCCCACAATGACACGCTGGCAGCCGGTGTTATCGAACAAAATCTCGGCAACATCTATCTGCGTCGCGATTGTTATCAGGAGGCGGAGCAATTCCAACTCGCCGCCCGCGACCGCTTCATCGCGCTCGACGACCAGAAACGGCTGGCGCAGATAGAAAATTGCCTGGCTATCACTCACGCCCTACAACATAAATTCCGCTCCGCCGAGAGCCTCTATAATCAAGCCCTCAAACGTGCCGAGACAGAGAAGTTGGTCGTCATCCAAGCCGAAATCGAGTGCAGCATCGGTGAGTTGTCGCTCTTTCAGGGGCGCTATGACCGCGCGCTTGATTACCTTGAACGCTCGCGCCGGAAATACGCCGTGCTGGGGATGGCGCATGAGTCGGCAACAGTCGAATTGGAGTTGGCCGACGCCTATCTGGAACTGAATCTAGCCCCCGAAGCGGCGATTATTTACGAGCGAGTCATCCAGACGTTTGCACAACTGGGAATGCGCGCCGAGCAGGCACGCGCCCTGGCCCAACACGGGCGGGCGATGATTTTGCTCGGCCACACTCACCGGGCGCACACTCTGCTCGCCGCCGCGCGCGACCTTTACAGCGCTGAGGAAAACCCCATCGGTGAAGCCTCGGTCATGCTGATGACGGCGCAGCTTCACTTGGCGGAAGGCAACTACACGGAGGCCGACACCGCCGCCGCCGCCGCCGAAGACCCATTTGCCGCTGTGGGCACATGGCGACGCATGTTGCTGGCCCGCTGGCTACAAGGCGAAGCCAAACGCCAGCAAGACCACTTCCGGGAAGCGCGCACGCTTTTTGAAGCGACGCTCCAAGACGCCGAAACCCACGCTCAACCGCAGATTATTCAACGCTGCTACACATCGCTCGGTTTGCTGGCGGCCAGAGCCGGCGACCGCGACGCGGCGGAAGCCTTCTTCCGGCGCGCCGTCGCCTTCATCGAAGATTTACGCGCGCCGCTTCCGGCTGAGGAGTTTCGCACAGCCTTCTTCGCAGATAAGCTCGCGCCCTACGACGAGCTTGTGCGCCTCTGCCTCGCGGACGAAAGAAAGGACAGGGCCGCCGAAGCTTTGGGCTTCGTCGAGCGCGCACGCTCAAGAGCGTTAGTTGATATGCTGGGCGGGCAATTGAAACTCCCAACGCAAGCGCGCGACCCCTTCGAGCGTCAATTGCTGGCGCGCCTTGATGAATTGCGCGAGGAATTAAATTGGTTCTATAGCCAGATTAACCGCCCCGCGACGACCGCCGCCGAGCGCGGCGCGAAAGAACTGGCTGCGCTGCAAGACGGCGCGCGCGAGCGCGAACGCGAGACGCTGGAAATCATGCGCCAGCTACAGCATCGCGGCC
>CAZEZJ010000531.1:0-3245 GCA_964516695.1 uncultured Blastocatellaceae bacterium | reverse complement strand
GATTTGGCGCAGGAAACTTTCGTCAGGGTCTACCAGGCGGCGGAACGTTATCATTCGAGTTATGCCTTCTCGACCTACATTTACCGGATTGCAACCAATCTCGCCATCAGCGAATTGCGCAAACGCAAGCGCCGCAAACTCGTCTCGCTCACAGGCTTTTTCGGCCCGACCGATGACGGGGAAGCGCGCGAGTTTAATCCGCCGGACGCGCGACCGCTGCAAGACGCCGAGTTGGTTGATGCCGAGCGACGCAACGCCGTGGCACGAGCCATCACGACGCTGCCCGAAAAATATCGCGCCCCGCTCGTCCTGCGCGATGTCGAGGGCAAGAGCTACGAGGAGATTGCGCGCATTCTTGAGACGAGCGAGGGAACGGTCAAGTCGCGCATCAGCCGCGCGCGCGGTTTCCTGCGCGACAAGCTGAAGGTTTATCTATAGAAGTTTAGTGAGGTCTTAAAGAATGGACTGCAAAGTATTTCGTCAAGAGTTTGAAGCGTTAAGCGTGGGCGAGCAGCCCGGCGCGAAAGCGCAGGCGCATCTCAACGCGTGCCTGGCCTGCCGCACCTTCCAGTCCGAACGGCTCTCGCTCAGGCAATTAATCGGCAGCCTCGGCGCGGTCAGCGCTCCGCCCGACTTCGATTTCCGCCTGCGCGCGCGTCTCGCGGCGGCCAAAGACGCGAACAATTATTCTTTTCATCGCCAACGCTTTGCTCCCGGCTTGAAAGCCATCACGGTCGCCGCCTCTTTCACCTTGTTGATAACGACGGCCATCGTCTTCAAACAATTTCAATCCGCGCCCCTGAGTCTTCCGGCGACTTCGCCGCTAACGACGACTGGCAATAAGAATGAGGGATTTGAAACACGCCCGCAGACAGAGAACAACTCAGAGCAACTGGCTACCGCCGCGAAGGGCCAAGAAGCCGCGCCTGTTCAGAACAACTCTGCTACTGCGAACACGGGCCAAGCTACTCAACTCGTTAATAACGCCGGAAAGCCGGCGCGGGCGCAGGATGCGCGCCGGGCTGCGCCGGCGAGAGCGGAGCGTTCGTCTATCATCAGTAATGACCTTGCGCTGCGTGGCAATCCGACCGTCGTGACGCCACTCCATCAACCCACGGCGGCAAACTCTACGGGCGATGCCGATGCTGCTACAACGCTCTTGCGAGTCTCTTCGCAGCCCGTCAGGATTCTCTTGCATGACAAGCAGGGCGCAATGCGCTCTGTCTCTCTGGAGCCTGTTATCTTCGGCTCGCAGAGCTTTCTGCAACGCGCCGTGCAGCGGCGACCCCTCGCCGCGGACGCCGAAGGTGTCTGGTAGGTGTGGATGATGTTAATCAAACTGGGAAAGCGTATCGTGCTGACAAGAAATATGACAAGCAGGCTTTTCGTCGCCGTTATCTTCCTTGGCTGCGTTTTGTGCGTGCCAGCGCAGCAACAGCCGACGGCGGGTGAAAATAGTAAAGCACCGCAAGCGCCCGTGCCGCCCGTCGCCGTCGTGCAACCGTCAAGCGCTTCAGCGCCGCAGGTGGTGACGGTCGTTCATCGTCTGAACGGCCTGAAGGTGTTGAGCTTGCTGCATCGCGGCGGTCAATCGCCGTTGGTGGTGGGCGATGAGTTTGTGACCACGCGCGATATGCTGACGAGCGTGACAGCCGGATTCGTGCTCGGTGATGGAAAGAGCGTGTTGGCTCGTCTGCCGCAGGCCGAAGCGGAAATCGGGTTCAACTTCAACTGGCCGCAGATGCCCGCGCTGCCCATGTCCTTCACTTCCGGCGCAACGCCCGCGACACCCGAGACGCCCGCCGTGCCCGCTCCCGCGCCGGCCTTCAATTTTCAAACGCCGCCGGAGCTACAGGTGATTCAGCGCGACGGCAAAACGCGCGCCGCCAAATACATCGGCCTCGACGCCGGCACGGGTCTCTCCTTACTTCAGATTGAAGGACTCGGCTCTGCCCCGCTGCGCGATGCGACCGAGGAAAAATTAGACACCGGACAGCGCGTGCGCCTGCTTGCGCCGCAACGTATTGATGCCTCTACGCAGAACAGCGGCGGCACGCCCGTCGCCGCGCCGGGCAATCTGTACGTGTCGGTGAGCGAGATTGAGGGAAAGATTACGGAGTTGAAACGCTCTGCCGGCGGAAAGTTGGCCCACCTGATTATTCGTGCTCCGAAACTAACGAGCGCCTTTGCCGGCGGCGTCGCTCTCAATGAGACGGGCGAAACCATCGGCATCGTCGAGACGAGCGACGCGGACGAAGCGCGCGTGATGCCGATGGCGCAGGCCCGGCGCGCTGCCGAGCGCGTGTTGGCGCGGCGCGGCAATGTGCCGCAACCTTGGCTCGGCGTGCGCGGGCAGGCGATTGCAGCGGCCTCTCTGGCCCAATTCCTCGCGCGCGGCTGGACGCCGGAAGAGGCTGCGCTGCTGCAAGCGAAACGAAGTGGCATTCTTTTAACCGCCGTTGCGCCGAACACGCCCGCCGCGTTGGCTAACCTGCGCAGCGGCGACATTATCGTCAAGCTCAACGAAGACGACGTTAAAAGCGTTGAAGACTTTTCTTTTATGCTGAACGAAGCCGGAAGCGGCGCGACCGTCAGCTTCACTGTGCTGCGCGGAGACGAATCGCGGCCCAAGGTGCAAACGCTTCAGCCGTCGCCTGCTGTTGCGCCTCTACCAATGCGCTTCGAGTTGTTTAAGCCATTGGTCGTTAACGTCAAGCTGAGCGAGTCTTTGAACGCTGCGCGCTGGAATTGGGAGACGAAGACCAGAGCGCGTTCTACGTTTGGCCCACTCGCGGTCGCCGGAGTCGAGGGCATTCCGCTGTCAGCGAAGGCTGCGGCGCATCTGGGTGCGAAAGGCGGCGGATTGCTCGTCGTGTTTGTCGGGCCGGAGAGCGCAGCAGCGCGCGCGGGCCTGCGCGCGTTCGACGTTATCGAATCCATCAACGGCCAGCCCGTTTCCACCTCCAACGCGGCCTCCTTCTTCAATGCGAATGGCGCGCAGCCGAAAAACCTGATAGTGATTCGCAACCGGCAAAAGTTTTCCTTCTCATTTTCGTTTTCAAACGAAGACGCGAAAAAGCCTTAAGGGCTGCTGATTTCCTCACCCGCTTACAGCCTCTTGATGTTTCCCCGCCTTGAAAGGATTGGCTCAATCTTGGTCGCCGCCCGCCAATCTGTGTTAAGCTAGGCGCTACCTAACGCTCGTTCAATTAAGTTTTCTGCTCGACAATTAGCGCCGGAATCTA
>CAZEZJ010000530.1:0-3249 GCA_964516695.1 uncultured Blastocatellaceae bacterium | reverse complement strand
AGGTCGTCGCCCTTATCAACAGCATTTCGCTTGGGCAGCGGTTTGGTCAGTTTCCGGCCAAAATAGCCGACGAGGAAACTGAAGAGAATCACGAACGGCAAGACCCAACCTTCAAGGCGCGCGAAGCGATAAGAGTAGTAATAAATCTTCTGCTTCAGCGTGAGCGGCACGCCCCCGTCAATCATCGCTTTGACGGCCAGCCCGCGTAATTCATAAGCAGCCAAATCGAGTGCGGTTTTGCCATCCGCGTTCTTTGGCGTCGCATCGGCCCCGCGTGAGAGTAAAGCTTTGACGGTTTCAGCATCACCGGCAGTCGCGGCCTCCATGAGCGGCGTTGTGGCATCTACATCCCGCGCGTTGACGTTCGCACCTTTGTCCAAAAGAATGCGAATCATCAACAGGGATTCATCGTCTCGCTTATTATAAGAAGCACTAAAGCCGCGCTTGATGACAGCCATCAAGGGCGTGCGCCCCTCGTTGGTGGCGATGTTCGGGTCAGCGTTTTGGTCGAGCAGTTTCTTGTCAACGGAAAATTTCTTTTGCCCGACGGCTGAAAAGAGCGCGGTCTGGCCCAGTTCGTCGCGCGTATTGAGAGCCATGCCTTTGTCAAGATAGAGCTTGACTATCGGCCAGTCGCCGTCGGCAGCCGCGTTGACGAAAGAGTTTTTAGTCTCGATTGTTTTCTCAGGCGTGCTGAGGTCGTAGATGTAACCTTTCTCTTCAAATTCCGTCTGCGCACGGGCACACATCACGACGGACGAGAAAAGTATCAACAGCAGAATTATCCTGGGGAGCATGGGCGCGTCTCGACGTGCAAAAATTTACCCCTTGAAGATGCATAATCTAATTGCTCAAGTTATTTCAGGGCGGCTGAAAGTTCGGGCAGTCGTGGCAGCCCGATTATTATTTCAAACGCGCCCCATTAGGTACGTCTTCGATGAAGGTGGCGACGACGGGGCGGCCTTCGTCACCGACGGAGGCGGCGACGACCATGCCTTGCGATTCGAAGCCGCGCAGCTTTCTGGGCTTCAGGTTGGCGACGATGACCACCTTGCGGCCAATCATCTTTTCCGGCTCATAATGCTCTGCTATCCCCGCGAGAATTTGTCGCGGCTCGGCTTCGCCTATGTCAACGGTAAAGCGCAGGAGTTTGTCTGACTTCGGCACGCGTTCGGCGGTCAGGATTTCACCGACGCGAAGGTCAACTTTAGCGAAGTCGTCAATCTCGATAAAACTCTTTTCTTCCGCCGGCTGAGCCTCCGCGTTTGCAGCGACGGCATCGGCTTCGGTCGCGCCCTGCATTGGCGGGGCGGGTTTGGTTTCCGCCGTGATGGGCGAACCCTGAACGGCATCTGCTTCTGTGGCGTGCGTGCCTTCGGGCACGCCGCCGGCTTTAGTAATCTCACTCATAATTTTAGCTTTATCCAGACGCGGGAAAAGCGGCTTGACTTCGCCAATTCGCGTCCCTTCGGGAAGAGTCCCCCATGTTAGTTTGCTCGGGTCAAAATCCGCCAAATCATCTGACAGGCCGAGTTGGGCGTAAATGCCGCGCGTCGCTTCCGGCATCACCGGATGAAGCAACACGCAGAGCCAGCGCAAGGCTTCGGCGGCTCTATACAAAACGGCGTCGAGAGTCTGCCCTTGCTCCTCGCTCTTTGCCAATTCCCAAGGCTTCGCGTCGGAAATCATTTTATCCACGCGTGCGACGATGCTCCAGGCGACTTCGAGCGCGCGGCTAAAACCGTAGTCCTCGAAGAGCGTGACGTACTGGTCTCTGGCCCTTTCAAGCGCGGAAGCCAGCGCCAGCGGGTCGGGGTCAACGCCCGCGCGCTTCGCGGCCAAATAATTTTCCTCCGCGATTGTTGCCGTTGGAATAATGCCGTCGCGATAACGATGAATCATCGTCAACGTGCGACTGGAAAGATTGCCCAGCCCGCTCGCCAAGTCGGAATTAGCGCGGTCAATGACCGCCTCGTAGCCAAACTTGCCGTCTTGCCCGAAGACCATCTCGCGCAGGCAGAAGTAGCGCACGGCGTCGTTGGAGAAATGGCGATTGAGGGTTTTCAAATCAATGGCATTGCCGAGCGTCTTCGACATGCGCCTGCCGTTCGGGTCGAGCCACATGCCGTGGGCGAAGACGGTGCGCGGCACTTCGAGTCCGGCGGCGAGCAGAAACGCGGGCCAGTAGACGGCATGAAAACGCAGGATGTCTTTGCCGACCAGATGCACGGCGGGCCAGAACTTTTCAAAGCCGACGGCGCGTTCTCTTTCTTCGTTGCCGAAACCAATCGCGGTGATGTAGTTGGTCAAGGCGTCTATCCAGAGATAGATGGTGTGCGTCGGGTCGTCAGGAACAGGGATGCCCCAAGCGACGGAAGACTTTTGGCGACTGACGGATAAATCCTGCAAGCCGCCGCGCACAAAACTCAACACCTCGTTGCGCCGCACGTCAGGCCGAATAAAATCAGGGCGCGATTCATAAAGCTCCAGCAACGCTTCGGCGTAGTCGCTGAGACGAAAGAAATAACTCTCTTCCGAAACGCGGTCGAGCGCAATCAAATGCTCCAGGCAGCGCGGAGCGTCTCCCTCGCGCTCCGGCTTGATGTATTCATCCTCCGTTTTATAAGCGGCGCAGGCGGCGCAAAACCATCCCTCATAAAAACCTTTATAGATAGCTTCACGCCCTTTCGGCGTGACGGTGCGCGCCACGCGCCGCCACAACTCCGAGACGCCCTCATAATGAAACGGCTCGGTCGTCCGCATGAAAATGTCGTAGCCGCCGTGCGCGGGGTCTAAGCCGAAGCTGGCAAACATCTCCTTGAATTGACGCGCGATGTCGTCGGCGTGCTCTTTCGCAGTGATGCCTTTGCGCTCTGCGATGCGTTGGATGTTGATGCCGTGCTCGTCGGTTCCGGTCAGGAAAAACGTCTCGAACCCGCGCTGCCGCTGAAAACGCCGGAGGCTATCGGCCACAATCGTCGTGTAGAGATGGCCCAGATGCGGCAGGCTGTTGACGTAATAGATGGGAGTTGTGATGTAAAAAGTCTTCATTCGTCAGTCTTGAATAGATAAGCGTGAGCCGCGAAGGGAGACGAAGGAAGGCAGTTCTTTCTCTTCACGACGCACGCTTCCGCTATTTACGATTCTTCTGCGCGGCGGCAAATTCATCCTGCGGATTGAAGCGCGGCATCTCTGTCGCGTCCGCGATGCGGCGCCCGATGGCGAGCGCGATTTCCGCCTCTTGGGCCA
>CAZEZJ010000529.1:0-3255 GCA_964516695.1 uncultured Blastocatellaceae bacterium | reverse complement strand
ATCTCGTCGAGAAAGAGCGTGCCCGTGTCGGCCAGTTCGAAGCGCCCTTTGCGTGCGTGCGTCGCGCCCGTGAAAGCGCCCTTCTCGTGGCCGAAGAGTTCCGACTCAATGAGCGATTCCGGCAGCGCAGCGCAACTGACGGCGACGAATGGACCACCCGCACGCGTGCTTTCTTCGTGGATGGCACGCGCCAGCATCTCCTTGCCCGTCCCGTTCTCTCCCGTGAGCAGCACGGTCGCGCTCGTTCCGGCGACGGCCCGCGCCTGTTTGATAGTCGCTTCCAGCGAAGGACTACCGCCGACCAGATGATCGAAGCCACGATTTTTGCTCAATTCCGAACGCAGCCGCAGTATTTCGCGTTCGAGCAGATGCGTTCGCGCCGCCTGGTGGACGATGAAAAGGATTTCTTCGGGCTTGAAAGGTTTTTCAAAAAAACCGTATGCGCCGCGCCTGACGGCTTCGAGCGCTGCCTGCTTCGAGCCGCTGCCTGTGACGACAACGACCGGAACGGGCGGGCGCGACGAGCGAGCCATTTCAATCACCGCCAAGCCTTCCGAAAGGTCGTCCACGTGCGGCGGCAGGTGCAGGTCGCTCAAGACGACCTCAATGCGCTCGCGCTGCAATATCTCGACGGCTTCCGCTTTAGTTCCGGCTTCAAGCACGCGATACTGGTCGCCCAGCGCCCAGCGCAGTCCGCGGCGCACAGCCGTGTCGTCGTCAACGACTAAAATCGTCACTTTCGTCTGTGCTGGTACCTGCTGCTCGCTCATCGAAATTTCTATTGTGTTCTGACGCCTTGAAGATAAACTACCGCGCCGGGGTATGCCGGGGCGGGCGCGCCGCACCTCGCATCCTCGGAGCGCTTAGCCAACGCCCGCTTGCTCAATCTGTCGAAGCTGGAACTTGAGAGGAATGCCCTGTGCGGCTCGTGAGAAAATAGCGCTCATGCCCAGCGACCATCTTCTCATTCGCCCCCAGCGAATCGGCCAGATGGTAACACGACGCGAAAAGTTGCGCCAGCGCCCTTCTCCGATTTCACGTCAATCCTCCCGCCGTGCGCCCGCACGACTTCGCGACAAGTATAGAGACCGAGGCCCACGCCCTTTCTTTTCGTTGTCGCGAAAGCGCGAAAGAGACGCGTGCGCTGAAACTCCTCGCTCATACCCGGCCCTGTGTCCACGACGCTGAAGAAGATTTCATCATCAGTCTCCGGCCCGGCCTCCACTGTGAGCGTGCCGCTCTTGGTGCCCATCGCTTCCAGCGCGTTGAGCACCAAGTTTTCGAAGACTCTCTCGACGCGCTCCGCATCCACGGTCGCAACCAGCGTGGCAGGCAGATGAGTCTCGACCTGATGGACCGACTGTGCCTGAGCCGTCCCGCCGAGCACGCGCTTGAGGTGCGGCACCAGGTCGGTCGGGCGCGGGCGCTGGTATTCGCCGCTCAGGCTTTCGACCGGGCCGCTCAGCTTGGAGACCAGCAAGCGCAGCTTATCCGTCGATTCCTTCAAAGACTCCATCGCTTCGGCGCGAAACTCCTCGCGGTCAAACTGTTGCTCCATATTGCTGACGACCAGGGAGAGAGCGGTGATGGCGTTCTTCAAATCGTGTGTCAGCATCGCGGCCAGCCGCATGAAGGATTCAAATTGCCGCGACTCGGCTTCGCGAGCAATCTGCTCGCGCAAGCGGTCTGTCATACGGTTAAAGCTTTCGGCCAGCAACCGCGTCTCATCGCTGGAGCGCACCTCTATGCGCTCGTCCAGCTTGCCTCCGGCTATCGCCACCGCGCCCGCCGTCACACGCTCGATGCTGCGCTCCATCCGGCGCGCCATCAAGCTCAACAGCACGGCGGTCATCAAGCCCGCCAGCGCCGCGAGAATAATGCTGAGCCATCCGCTGCGCCGCAAGCTTTGGATGACGGCTGTGTCGTTGCCCGCGACGTTGAGGAAGATGCCTATCGTTTTAATGGGCTGGTAGCTGGCGAGCCAGCGGTCGCCGTCCGTCTCTTCGTAAAACTGATGGCCGCTTTCGCCCGCCAGCATCGCGTCGGCCACCGGCTTGAAGGATTTTGGCACGGCGTTCATCACGGGCCGGTAGAGCAGCGTTTCATTAGTGTGATAGATAACGCTTCCTTGCTGGTCGAGGACGAGGAAGAAGCGCGGCGCTGCCGGGCTGTCTGCGAAATTGCTGATGGCATTTTTGCACAAAGCGTTGAGCTTCAAATCAACGACCAGCGCGCCGCGCGGCGCTTGAGCCGACACGTCAGCAATGAAAACGGGGATGGTGTAGCGGACGATTGCGCCGATGGATTCCTGCGAGACGGTGGAACGCAGCGGGGTCTGTTCCGGCGTTGTCCAGACGCGTGGGTCTGGAACAATGCTTCCTGAGATGATGTCTGAGGTTTGATAACGAAACGTCGCGTTGTTTGTCTCGCCTTGCGCGGGTTCGGCGCGCAGGAGCGGCTGTTTGTTCGTGCTCAGGCAAGCAAACGCCAAATAATCATTCGGGTTGTCGAGCAGAAAGGCGTCAATCTCCTCGCGCACGTTGGGCGGGAGCAGGTCGCTGCCCGTTTTGTCCGGCATGGCGGAGGGGGAAGCGGCTGCTGGCGGCGGCGCGGCCGTCTCCGGCGCTGGAGATTGATTGCCGCTCTCTTTCACTTCGCCGCCGACGTAGGCGCGCAACGTGGGCAGGCGTGAGAGAGCGACCAAACTGGCCTCACGGTCGCGCAGCGTGGTCTGCATGTTGTTGGCAATCGCCCGCGCTTCGCGCTCTACATCGCGGCGCAGCAAATCTTCGACCGCGCTCACGCCGTTCCAATAATTAGCCACGACAAAGACCAACATCGGAAGGATGCCGCAGGTGAAAAAGACTAGGAAGAGCTTGGGTCGGATGCCCACAAACGCAACGGATGAAGGATAACTGTCTTCAGTTTTCGTTTTTCAGTTTTCAGGTGCCCGCTTTCTGATAACGGACTAAAGATGAGCAGGCATCTGGTTCAGAGCACTAAGCTTTTGCATGATAGACGAAAAACTGACATCTGGCATCTAGTATCTCACATCTAGACTGGAAGGCGACCGAATTCGTGGAGGAGCGGCGCTAGGAGTTGGATAACGCGGTCGTGGGCCGCGCCGTTGGTGGCGACCAGCCCGTTGCGATTCTGCACGTCTGGATGATTGTAGCGCAGCGGGTGGCCGAAGAGGTCTGAGACTTGTCCGCCCGCTTCGCGCAGGATGATTTCGGGCGCGCAGGTGTCCCATTG
>CAZEZJ010000528.1:0-3281 GCA_964516695.1 uncultured Blastocatellaceae bacterium | reverse complement strand
GCGCCCGATGGCTGGCGACAATCGCACGTTAGGCAAGTTTCACCTGGTCGGGATTCCGCCTGCACCGCGCGGGATGCCGCAGGTCGAAGTGACGTTTGACATAGACGCCAACGGCATCGTCAACGTCTCCGCCAAAGATCAGGGCACTGGCCGCGAGCAGAAGATTACCATCACGGCATCAAGCGGTCTCTCTAAAGAAGAGATTGACAAGATGATGCGCGATGCCGAATCGCACGCGGGCGAAGACCAGCGCAAGCGTGAGGAGATAGAGGCGCGCAATCGTCTGGATGCGCTTGTCTATCAGATGGAGAAGACCGTCAGCGACAGCCGCGATAAATTGGACGCAGGCATTGTCGCGGAAGTCGAGACGGCCATCAATGATGCGAAGAAAGCTTCGACGGATGGCGGCGTTGACAACATGAACAACGCCTACAACGCGTTGCAGACAGCCTCGCACAAGCTCGCAGAAGCGCTCTACAAGCAGCAGTCGAGCGGCGGCGCGAGCGAAGACCAGGCTTCGGCGGCGGGCGCATCAAGCTCCGGCTCTACCGCGCAAGGCACGAGCGCGGGCGGCGACGACAACGTCATCGACGCAGAGTATGTGGACGTAGACGACAACAAGTAAAGCAGTGGCGAGTGACAAGTGACGAGTGACGAGCGGAAGCAGGCTCTTCATCTCATCACTTGTCACTCGTCACTTGTCACTGCTTTCAAATGGCAAAACAGGATTACTACCAAGTGCTGGGTGTTGCACGCGACGCGAAGCCGGAAGAGATTAAGAAGGCTTACCGCAGGCTGGCTCGTAAATTTCATCCTGACGTGAATCCGGGCGATAAGTCTGCGGAGGAACGCTTCAAGCTGATAACGGAGGCGCACGACGTGCTCTCCGACCAGAAGAAGCGTCAGGTCTACGACCGCTTCGGCCAGTACTCGGATAGCTTGGCTGACGCGGCAGCGCGCGGCGCGACCGGCTCAGGTTCGAGCAGTGGCCGCAGCAGCGGCAGCGCCGGCTTTGATTTCGAGGGCTTCGATTGGGGCAGCGCAGGCGCACCGGGCGCAGGTGGCAGCGGCGGCGGGACGAGCTTTCGCGACATCTTCGCGGACCTCTTCGGCGGCGGGAGCACGAAACAGGAGCGCGAGCCGCCGCGCCCGCAGCCACAGCGGGGCGCGGACATAGAGATGCCGCTGGCGCTCTCCTTTGAAGAAGCTATCACGGGGATGACGACGAACCTGACCGTCAACCGCTCTGAGCAGTGTTCGCGCTGCAACGGGGCGGGTGATACGGGCGGCCCTGTCGTCGTTTGCTCGACCTGCAAGGGAACGGGCCAGGTGCAGCGTTCGGGCGGGCGTTTGAAGTTTACGCAGGAATGCTCTGATTGCGCGGGCACAGGCCGGCGGCGCTCACCCTGCTCGCTGTGCAAGGGCAGCGGCGTGATGCCCAAAACCGAGCAATTGAAGAACGTACGGATTCCGGCGGGCGTGGACACAGGCTCGCGCGTGCGGATTGCGGGCAAAGGTCAGGGCGGGCGGCTCGGCGCGCCGCCGGGCGACCTGTACATCATTACGAACGTCGGGGCGCACAAGTATTTCAAGCGCAAGGGCGACAACATCTACGTGACTGTTCCCTTGACTGTTCCCGAGGCGGCGCTCGGCGCGAAGATTGAAGTGCCGACGGTTGAGGGCAAAGCTCAGTTGCGTATTCCGCCCGGCACGCAAAGTGGGCAGAAGTTTCGCCTGCGCGAGCGCGGAGCGCCAAGCTTGCGCAACCCGCAAGCACGCGGCGACCAGTTTGTCGAAGTGCAAGTCACGCTGCCGAAAGTCATCTCGGAGGAGACGAAAGACCTGCTGCGCCGCTACGCACAAATCAACACGGAGAATCCGCGCGTAGCGATGGGACTGGAATAATTTGCGATTTTAGATTTTTGATTTGCGATTGACAGCAGACTGAAGTTTTTTAATAAGCACGCTTTTATCCTTATCCAATCTAAAATCAAAAATCGCAAATCTAAAACCATGAAAAAAAGGGGTCGCAGCACATATACGATTAGCGCGGTGGCGGAGCAGTATGAGATACACCCGCAGACGTTGCGCTTGTATGAGCGCGAGGGGTTGTTGAAGCCGTCGCGCTCCGAAGGTAATACGCGTCTCTATACGGATGCCGACCTTGAACGGCTGGAAGTGATTCTCAGTTTGACGCGCGACTTGGGAGTCAATCTGGCGGGCGTGGAGATTATTCTCAACATGCGGGAGAAGATGGACGCGATGCAGCGTGAGTTTGAGCGTTTCTTCGAGTATCTGCAAACGCACGTTGACGAGTTTACGCAATTCACGGACGCGCCGCCGCCTGAAGCAGGAGCGCTCGTTCCCTCTTCGCGCATCAGCGCCTTACGGCTGCGCCGCCGCCCTCTCTCACGCGGCTAAAAACCTCGCGCGGCCTGTCCAAAGCCCAACCACGAAGCCCGAATAGTCAATCCATGGCCGCTTGCTATGCGGAACACTTGTGAATAATTTTAGAACACCTTTCTCCTTATCTGACCGACCACAGTGACGCTGAAATTCGTGCCCGCACAAACGCGGGTTTAACCACCGATTCGTCTAAAGTTGATACGATATGGTGTTTGCGGGTAAGGCGAAAGCGTTTAATTCGTCCAAATTCAGCCGTTGCATGGCTGTCTGGGCCAGCGGCATGAGAGTTGTAGGTACTTGTGCGGTAGGAGGCTTTGGAGATGACAGCAA
Organism: uncultured Blastocatellaceae bacterium; assembly: GCA_964516695.1. Taxonomy (GTDB): domain Bacteria; phylum Acidobacteriota; class Blastocatellia; order Pyrinomonadales; family Pyrinomonadaceae; genus DASVTR01. Next base: position 545 of record CAZEZJ010000528.1, on the reverse strand, counting down.
TGAACTTAAAAGACAAAATCGGAAAAATTTTCTTAGTATTTGCGCTACTGTTCGGCATCGGAATCGCGACGGACATGACGGCGCAGGCGCAATGGCGCGATGACCGTTCAGAACAAGACCGCAGGTACGAGCGCGAGCAGCGCCAGCGTGAGCGCGAGCAAAGGCGTCGCGCCCGTCGAGGTAATAACCGCTACGGTAACGGACGTTACAACGACGGTTACGGTGATTACGGCGGTTCTTTCGACCTTCGCCAGACGGCCCTGAACGCGGGCGCTAACGAAGGCAACAAGGCTGGCCGCAAGGACCGCAGCCGTGGCGAACGCTATGATTTCACCGACGAGGGTGAATATCAGAGAGCGACGAAGGATTACAGTTCGCGTCTTGGCGACCGTGAAACCTATCGCCGCTACTTCCGCGAGGCATTCCAGAACGGCTACGCCGACGGTTACTCAGGCTACAAACAGACTGACAGCCGAAAAAACTCACGGCGGGAGCGGGAGACCATCGAGTCTCCCGCTCCCGCCTTCTTATTTCCACGCCCTTCT
>CAZEZJ010000527.1:0-3281 GCA_964516695.1 uncultured Blastocatellaceae bacterium | reverse complement strand
CACGCCCGACCATCACTCGCTCTGCCACTTCGCTGAAGAAGTTTATGGTAAATCCTGCGCCGAGCGCGACGCGAGAACCGGAAAGGCAGCGGTCGTTCAGAATCAAGCACAAACGGAAACGAACAGATGAGTCCACAACCGGGAGACATGGCAGGGGCGCAGGAGATGCCGCCGCCGCTGGAAACTGACAAGGCTGTCGAGCCTTTAATCGCCATCCGCGACCTGAAGGTTCATTTCGACCTTGGCGGCGGCACTATCGTTAATAAAATCTTCGGCGGCAGCCAAGTGCGCCGCGTCGTCAAGGCGGTTGACGGCGTGACGATTGACATTTATCCGGGCGAGACTTTGGGCCTGGTTGGCGAATCGGGCTGCGGTAAGTCAACGCTTGGACGCGCTATCCTGCGCCTCACAGAGCCGACGAGCGGGCAGGTCTTATACAACGGGCGCGATTTGGCTCATCTAGACTCCGGCGCGATGCGCGAGCAGCGCAAGCACCTACAGATGATTTTTCAAGACCCGTATGCGAGCTTGAATCCGCGCATGACCGTCGGGCAGATAATCGGTGAACCGGTGCAGACGTTTCGTCTTGCCAACGGGCGCGACATCGACCGCCGCGTGCAGGAGTTGATGGAAACGGTCGGCCTCAACAAGCGTTTTATCAAGCGCTTTCCGCATGAATTTTCCGGCGGGCAAAGGCAGCGCATCGGCATCGCGCGGGCGCTGGCCGTGGACCCTGACTTTATCGTCGCTGACGAGCCAATCTCCGCCTTGGACGTTTCCATTCAAGCGCAGATTATGAATCTGATGGAGCGCCTTCAGCGGCAGAAGAATCTGACCTACCTGTTTATCTCCCACGACCTGCGCGCCATCCGCCACGTCTCAGACCGTGTGGCGGTGATGTACCTGGGCAAGCTGGTTGAGATTGCTAACGCCAAGACGATTTACGATGAGCCGTTGATGCCCTACACGAAGGCGCTGATTTCCGCCGTGCCTGTGCCTGACCCCGAGGTTGAGGCCACGCGCCAGCGCATCGTGCTCGAAGGCGACGTGCCTTCACCGATTAATCCTCCGGCGGGCTGCCGCTTCCACACGCGCTGCCCCTACGCTATTCAAGCTTGCAAGGAAGTCGTGCCCCCGCTGGCGGAAATTAAGCCGAACCATTTTGCGGCATGTATTCGCATTAGCCCCGAGCAGCCTGACATCGAACAGGTCGCGCCGGGCGATGCGCCGGGACTACGGGATGCTCAACGGGTCATCGCGCAGTGAAACCAGCCCCCTATTAATCGTTTACTAACGAGGCGAGGCGCATAAAGTCTTAGCCCTCAGCAAACGTTTGCCCCGATTTCCTGAAGAAAACGCTTGTTTGTTGGCTTCTGGACACTTATACTGAGTGAGTAGGTAGGCCGAAGCCGCTTCGGTCTCCTCATCACTAGCGTTCTGGTGCGTGCGTGGAAACAGCCCCGCTTCCCGTCGCGCCGCCAACCTTCTAAAGCCGCACTTCGGGACACGTACACGAGTGACTTTACAGGCGATGGATCAGCGGGACGTGCGCCAGCGCGACTCCGTACAATCTCAGGCTATGGCAGCCCCGGAAGAATGGGCTGAGGCACAGGACTCTCTCGCCGCTGCCTCCGGCCTCTCCATCCTGCTTGTCAGCGGCCCGCAGCCGCCCGCTCTCGCTGTCTCCAACAACAACTCGATTTGCCAGGCTTTTCAATCTTCGCCCAAGCATGTGCGCCTGTGCGACCCCTATTGCGGCCAAGCACACGAGCGGGCCTTGAAGGCCGGAAACGTCACACACTATCGTTGCCACGCTGGCCTGCATTGCTTCACGATGCCCGTGCAAATCTCCAAAGGAAAGAAGAAACTGGCCGTCATTGGCGGGCGCGCTTTTCTGACGAGTGCTGATTATCGCGCGCTGGCCGAGCGCTTCCGCGTCGGCGATTTACAGGAACTACTGAGCAGCGACCTCTTCAAGAACGTCGTCTTCGCTTCCCGTCAAGATTTGGACGAACTGGCCGGACACGTGGCTGAAGCCGCGGCTCAATTAAAGACCGGCAAAGCGGAGACGGATGCTCAAGCCGTCGCCGCGAAAGACGAAGGCGAAGCATCGGTTACCGGCGCTTCCGTGGCGCTGAAGGATGAAAGGGAAGCTTCAGTTGCGACGCCCGTGCAGCAAGCGAGTGTGCCCGAAGCGCAGCCGACGTCTGCACAAACAATCGGCCTCTTTCATAGTCGTTACTTCCAGCCGGGCGGCGCGTTCAGCGAGGCTTGCAGCACGGCCCTGGACTCCCTCGCGCAGAAACATCAACTCAAATCGCTTGCCCTCCTGATGCGAGACAGAAACTCGCTCCTCTTCGCTTGCGGCAAGGGACGTTTTGAGAAGTTCACGCCGCCGCTCGAAATAGGTTTGAAAGACGCGCGGCTCGGCGTGGTCGCCAAGGCGCGCACGTCTCTGTCGCTGTATGAAGACGCGGAAGGCTATAAGCCCTTAGGGAATCTTCAGGGCGCGGTTGACGCGTCGAAGAAAGCGGAGTTGTTTCCGCTGGTCGTCGGTGATGAGGTGAAAGCGGCGCTGCTGATTGCCGAGACGAAGCTGACGGAGGAGAAGCGGGCGGCCATTTCTAATTACTGCCGCGACATCGCCCTGCCGCTCGAAGTCTTGCGCTTGCGCACGGAGCTTGAGCAGCGCACCAAGTTTGCGGACTACCTGCAAAGCTTCACCGAGCGCATCTACTCGCTCGAACCCGCCGACACCTATCATTCAATCCTGCATCACTCTGCCGAGCTGCTACACGCCGAGCGCGGCTCGCTGCTCTTGTTCGATGAAGCCTCGAACGAGTTGGCGGTGAAAGCCGCTGTGGGGTTGAACGCGGATGCCAGAAGCCAGACGCGCATTCGTCTGGGCGACGGAGTTTCGGGCGGCGTCATGCTGGACGGGCGGCCCTTGGTTGTGCGCGACCTCAAAGCCTCCGGCCACAAACCCGCCCCGGCCGAGCGTCTGTATAAAACAGACTCCTTCATCAGCTTTCCCATCTCGATTGGCGGGCGCAAGGTCGGCGTCCTTAACGTCACGGACAAAGCGGGCGGCGGCAGCTACGACCAGATTGACCTTGACTTGCTGGAAACCATCGCGCCGCAGATGGCCTTAGCGATTGACCGCGCCGAATGGCACGAAAAGGCAGAGCAGTTTCAACTCATCTCCATCACAGACCCGCTGACCGGATTGCTCAATCGTCGTTATCTCGAAGAACGCCTCGCTGAAGAATTGAGGAGGTCTA
>CAZEZJ010000526.1:0-3298 GCA_964516695.1 uncultured Blastocatellaceae bacterium | reverse complement strand
GCTGGTTGCGACGGCGATTGCTCTCTACCTATGCTGGTTGATGTTGCAGCCCTTCGTCAACGTATTGGCGTGGGCCATCGTGCTGGTGGTTATCTTTTATCCGGTGCACCGGCGGCTGCTGGCGCGCACGCGGCGTCCGGCCACCAGCGCGCTGCTGTCATCGCTGCTCGTTATCCTCGTCATTCTGGCTCCGCTGGCGCTGATTTCATTCATGCTTTTCAATCAATTGTCGGGCGTGGCGGATAATCTGCAAGCCAATATCTCCAGCCTACTCGACCCAAACTCGCCCGTGACGGGGCCTGTGCTGAGATGGATAGGGCAGTATGTCAACATCGAGCAGTTTCGCTCGCAGGAATTCATCCTGGAACGTCTCCGTGGCATGAGCGGCGCGATTGCCGGACGCACGCTCGGGTTCGTGGGCGGCGTTGTCGGCGTCATAGTGCAGGTCTTTTTCGTCATCTTCACGATGTACTACCTCTTTCGCGATGGCGAACGCATCGCTGTCGCCCTGCCGAATGTGCTGCCGCTGGAGAGAGCGCAAAGCGCGGTTATCTTGGAGCGCACGCGCAGCGTCATCAGCGCGAGTTTATACGGCGTGCTGGTGATTGCCATCATTCAGGGGACGCTCGGCGGACTCGCTTTCTGGGCGCTGGGCATTCCATCGCCGGTCGTCTGGGCCGTCGTGATGACTTTCCTCTCGATGATTCCGATGGCCGGGTCTTTTATCGTGTGGGTTCCGGCGGCAATCTACCTGGCGGTGACGGGCCACTGGGCCAAGGCGCTGATTTTGGTCGCGTGGGGAGCGCTTGTCATCGGCACGGTTGATAATTTCCTCAGACCGAAATTGGTCGGTGAAAAGACGAAGCTCCATGAATTGTTCATCTTCTTTTCGGTGCTCGGCGGCTTGCACGTGTTCGGCGTGGTGGGCATCGTGCTCGGACCGGTCGTACTGGCAATTACGCTGGCGCTGCTTGACGTTTTCCGACATGCAGAGCGACACCATGGGCAAGCAGATTCCGGCCAGTCGATTACGGAAGAAGTCGCCTTTCAGGATAATACTGAGAGCACGCAGGATGCTGTTCTTAAACAAGAGCCACAGGGAAGCTGATTGCAGACCATGAGGACGACAAGTGGTTTTTGATGAGACGAAAAATCCCTGGACAACTCTGACTTCAAGAGAAGTATATGACAACCCTTGGATTAGGATACGCGAAGACAAGGTCGTGCGGCCTGATGGAGCGCCGGGAATTTATGGCGTAGTTCATTTTAAGAATATCGGTGTCGGGATTTTGCCCGTCGAGGATGAGCATATTTATCTGGTCGGACAGTACCGTTATCCGCTCGAACAATATTCTTGGGAAATACCGAAGGGCGGATGCCCGGAAGGCGAGGATTTACTCGCTGCCGCCAGGCGTGAGTTGATGGAGGAGACGGGTTTGCGCGCGGAGAGCTGGCGAATGCTGGGGGAAGCGCATCTTTCAAATTCAGTTTCCGATGAGCGCGCCGTGTGGTTTCTGGCGACGGGACTGACGCAGGGCGAACACGAGCCTGAAGGAACAGAGCAACTTAATATCCGGCGTTTACCCGCCGGACAGGTGCTACGCATGGCCCTGACCGGCGAGATTACCGACGCTTTGAGCCTGCTGGCGATTATGAGCAACCAGCTCTTGCGCGCGGAGATTGAGGCGGCTGATAGTTAACCCACGGTTTTTGCAGAACGTTTGGCACAGCAAGAGACCGTCAACTATCGATAGTTGACGGTCTCCGGCTAAGAACGACTGGCGTTGCGAGGTTTGTAAGGGCTTTAAGCGGCGCGCTGGCGGTCGTCGCTGGTTTCCGCAAAAACACGGCGACCATTCAAAGCATCGTCAATAATTTCGCGAACCGCCGACGTGTCAGGATTGACATCCATCCTGTCACAAGCGCGTAAGTGTCGCATAATCCCTTCGGTTGCAATGTCGAGAGCGACGCCGGTCAGCTTCGAATAGCGCCGCGCCTGAATGTGGTCAATTCTCAGAATCCGCTCATCCAGCGGTAAATGCCTGTCAAAAGTCACGTTTCCAGCTCCTTAGATCGTGTCGAAAGCTTCGTCCTGTAGTCTTGCTCCCCTTCAACAAAGCTCTTCGAGCAGTTTGCAAAGAAATTTTAGATGCCCTGAGAACAACTTAGGATGCAAAAACATTGCATTTCCCAAGTGGTTTTGCACAGAGAGACCCCTCAAAACTAGCTCGCAGCTAATAATGTGAGTTGTTCTGCCCGTAACAAAACGGATGATTGTAGAGTAAATGAACGAAAAAAGCCAGATAAATTTTCGCCGCGCCGCGAGCCGTCCTGATGGCTCTGATTAGAACGGAAAAATGGGGCTGCTCAACGGCTGTTCGTTGGCCGGTGATGGCCGCAGTTTGGCAGTGTAAAAACTCAACGCCGCTTGCTGCCACATAAATTTACGGGGCATTCAAGCGGCGCTTTCGTTAAGTTGGAGAGCGTATTTGTTAGGAAAGCTATTTGTTTTTGGGCACGACCGAATCCTTCATCGCTTTGCCGACGCGAAACTTCAATGTGGTTTTCGCCGGAATTTGGATGGTTTCGCCGGTCGCAGGATTACGGCCTTCACGTGCTTTACGCTCTGAGAGAACAAGCTTGCCGAAGCCCGGCAGGACGAATTCTCCGTTGTTTTTGACTTCGTTTGTTGCCAGCGTGCCAAGTTCGTCAAAAAGTTCTTTTGCCTGAGCGCGCTTCATGCCGAATTTCTCGGCGAAATGGTTGATTACTTCCGATTGGGTCATGCGTTTCTTGCCTGTTGCCGCTGTGGTCGCCATGGCGTGGTGTCAGCACCTCCAGAAAATTTGAGAAAAATTGAAAAGCTTATGCATCAACATATATCACACCCGCGCCCACAAGTCTCCCAAAAATCGCGATTTTCGGCGTTTTTGCACGAAAAAAATCGGCCTCGCACAGCTTACAGTCGCCCGCTCATAATGAGTTGCGGGCGACTGTCACTGATGAAAACAGACGCGGTGGACCATCCTCTCGGTTTACTGTGGAATGTACGTGGCCGGAAGCAGCACGTCGCCGGAAACGCCTAGGTTTTTAATAAAGTTGTTGCAGCAGTCGCCTATACTACCGGCGATATACCAAGCGCTTTCGTTCGGACGCCAGATGCCCAAGTCATATTTGCCGTCGCCGTCATAATCGCCGGGCACAGGCAGGTCTCCGTTCTGGCCCCAGTTCTGGCGTCGGACCGTCCCCGTAGAGCTTTTGATGATATACCAATTGCCCTCAGAGAAACGGTAAATGG
>CAZEZJ010000525.1:2686-3307 GCA_964516695.1 uncultured Blastocatellaceae bacterium | reverse complement strand
CGGGCTGCAAGATGCGCAGTCGCTCGGTGGTAATCGGCGGGAAATCGAAAGCCACGCGGTCGTGGTCAGTATCCTGCTCGATGGTTGAAACCGAGCGCCACTCTCGATTCTCTTCCGCCGTTTGCAGCTCGACGCGGCGCGAAGGCATAAAGCGATTGCGGTCAAAGCCCCAGTAGATGTAGACGGCGGCGATGCGCGTCGGCTTCGGAAAACTAAATTCTATCCAGTGTGGCTCATGCGTTTCGGCGGATGCCCAGTTGCCCTCGTTGTAACGAAGGCGCGCGATACGCCTAACGTCCATCTCGCCGTCAGTCAAAGGCCCAGCGCTGTAACCGTCAAAGCTCGAATCAACAGCCACGCGCTCAAGTTTTAATTCGATTAAAGCTGACTGAGGAACGGGCGTCGGCGCTGGCGCTTGCAGAGGGGGCGGCGTCTCTTCCGTCGGCGCGCTCGCGCGGCGCGCGAAAAAGATGGCGGTGGAAAGCAGCGCCAGAGCAGCTAGAATTCCCACCGTCCACAGTTTGAGTCCGCGACGGCGTTGGCCCTCAAGGTCTTCCAGATGCGTGAGCTTGACGGTCGCGGGGGAATCTCCCAATTCATGCCCACACTCTTTGCAATGCT
>CAZEZJ010000525.1:0-2676 GCA_964516695.1 uncultured Blastocatellaceae bacterium | reverse complement strand
CGCAGGCCGCGCAAGTTGCTGTTCCGATGGGCCGCGTTTCGTAGCTCTCGCGCTCGACGTGTCGCGTGACAGGCTCAAACAATTCCTGCGTCCCCGTCGCATTGCGCGAAGCGAGTTGCGCGTTTGCAATCTCTTCGAGTCCGTCCGTATCCAGCCCGCGAGCGCGGCGCAGCGCGCGCCAGAATTCAGCGGCGTTGGCAAAACGTTGCTCCGGCGCTTTCTCAAGGGCGCGGAGAATAACGGCCTCTATTTCCGGCCCGACTTGTGAATTAAGACTGGAAGGCGGGCGGGGCTGCCGGTGCAAGTGCGACTGTATAATCTCCATCTGCGAGCGCGCGTCGTCGCTGCAACAGAAGGGCGGCTCGCCGGTCAACATTTCGTAAAGAATGATGCCGAGCGAGTAGATGTCGGAGCGCACGTCTAAGGGCTTGTCTTGGGCCTGTTCGGGCGAGACATACTCGGGCGAGCCGTAAGCGCCGCCGAGCGTGCCGGTCTGCTCGGAGCCGACCAGCTTGACGATGCCGAAGTCTGTGATTTTCGCGCGGTCGTCGGGTGTGATGAGAATGTTGCCGGGCTTGAGGTCGCGGTGAATGAGGCCGTGGTGCAGCGAATCGTTTTGGTCGCGGTAATTGAAGTTTTGCGCGTAAGTGAGCGCCTTGAGGATTTGCTCGAAGAGATTAAGCGCGCGCTCGACGGGCAGCGGGCTTTCTTCACGAGCCAGCAACGTGGCCAGCGAGCGCCCTTCGACGTATTCCATGACGATGTAGTACGTCTGTTCGGCAGCGATATAGTCGTAGACCTTGACTATGTTCGGATGGTCTAACTGCGATTGAACGAAGGCTTCCTTTTCAAAGCGCGCTTTCAGGCGACGCACGTCGCGCCGCTCGGTCGCGTTGATGGATTTGATGGCGACCTCGCGCGGCAGCTTCAAATGCTGGCCGCGATAAACGACGCCCATTCCACCCTGACCGATGCGTTCGCCAATCCGGTAATTGCCGATGATAGTTCCGGTCGCCAACTAAAGAGAACCCCCGCCCACACGCTGAACAACACAGTCGCACAGATTATCAGGCAAAAGGTGAAAGTAAAAAGATAAAAGGAAGGCGGAAACCATTTTATTGACAGATGGCTTCCCCTCCCTTTTGCCTTTCAACTTTTTACTTTAGACCCTTGTTAAGCCGTTTTCTTTTCTTCTTCGTAAACGTCGCGCAGCACATCCGAGATGGGGGGCGGCTGCACGAGCGTCGCCGTTCGCTTCGGGGCGGCGTTATTCTGTGCGGCGCTTGCATCGTGAGTGGAATCTCTGAGCGAGTGTTTGGCAGCCGGTGGCTTGAGCGATAACCGGAACCGCGTTCAAGCGCTCGCGACTTTGGGCCAGCAACTCGGCGGCGCGATGACGCCGCGCGCGGTCTAGGCTGCGAATGGCCGCCATCGTCTGCGGCGCTTCCGTCGGCTCGCGTTCGAGTTTGCGCAGGATGTTGACGTAACGACGCAATTCCTGCGAAGGCGCAAAACGATGGCGCTCATCCGCCTGCTCGTTATCCACGACGAAAGAGAGATGCTCTATGGCCGCTTCGTGGTCGCCCGCCTGCTGGTAGAGCGCACCCAAAGCGTAGTAGATAAGCGGCGGCGGGTCTGACATCGAATGCAGCACGCGCTCGCCGCGTTCGATGACTTCGGCAATCTCGAATCCATACCAGTGGCGCTCTTCATCACGCAGGATGTCGTTGGCGCGAATGTAGAATTCGAAGATGCGTCCGGTGTCTTGCCGCTCCGATTGTTGAATCGCGCGCCAGATGAAATAGGTCACGGTGGCGAAAAAGATGATGACCGAAAACGGGATGCCCATCACGCCCAACATCGCCACGATGACGATGATTGCCAGCAATCTCTGAGCCGCTTCTCTTCCTTGACTGTTCATAATAAAACGATGAACGATGACCGCGGAATGATGAATGAAAGATAAACTCTTTTCATGTCATCATTCATCAATTCCAAATTTCATACTTGACCGATGCGTCGTCGAATCGCCGCTCCCGCTTCCTGTGTGGAGAGACTACCGCCGAGGTCGCGCGTCGTTTCCTGTTCTCTGACGGCTTCCCTGACAGCCTTTTCAACTGCCCGACTGGCTGCGTCGAATCCGAGATATTCTAACATTATCGCCGCACTCAGAATAGAGCCAACCGGATTAGCCACGCCTTTTCCCGCCAGCGGCGGCGCGCTGCCATGCACCGGCTCAAAGAGAGAGACGCGGCCCGGATGAATATTGCCGGAAGCCGCCAGGCCTAAGCCTCCCTGCAACGCCGCGCCCAAGTCCGTCAGAATATCTCCGAACAGATTGTTAGTCACAATCACGTCATACTGCGACGGGTCGAGAATCATAAACATCGCCATCGCGTCAACATACTGATGATTGGCTTCGATTCCTTCGTAGCTCGCGGCGACTTCCCTGAACGTGCGCTGCCACAAGTCGCCGCCGAAGCGCTGGACGTTAGACTTGTCGGCCATCGTCACTTTTTTACGCCCGTGCGCACGCGCATACTCGAAGGCGGCGGTGATGATTCGCTCCACGCCGCGTCGTGTATTTAGTTCCTCCTGCGTGGCAATCTCGTCGGGCGTGTCCTTCTTGAGAAAGCCGCCCGCGCCGCAGTAAGCGCCCTCCGTGTTTTCACGAAA
>CAZEZJ010000524.1:0-3312 GCA_964516695.1 uncultured Blastocatellaceae bacterium | reverse complement strand
ATCGCCTTCGAGGGAAGTCGGGAAGGCTTGAATGGGCAGACCTGTGAGCGGGCCTAACGGAATGCCGGATGCGCCTGTGCCGAACAGGCCGCGCTCTTCGACGGTCGGCACGGCGAAACTGGCTTCGCGCGTGGCGTTCAAGACCTGTCCTTCAAAGGAGACGAAATAAAACATGCGGTCGCGCTTTAATGGACCGCCGAGCACGAAGCCGCCCTGGCCGAGCGTGAAGGAGTCTTCGCCGCCGCTCTGGTTGACGACCCTGAGCGGGCCTCCGTCTAAACGAACCTCCTGGTTGAAGCCCGCGCGGAGCGCTGTGACGGCGTTGCCGTTGGCTGTGTCCAGTGGGTTGCGGGCGTTGAGTTGGGAAGAGTTGAAGAAGCCGAAGAGGGTGCCGCGCGTTTCGTTGCCGCCGGACTTGGAGACGGCGTTGACCTGGCCGCCGAAGTTGCGTCCAAACTGCGCGGGCGCGAGCAGCGTGATGACCTGATACTCCTTGATGGACTCAATCGGCTGCGGCACGAGCGAGAAGAAGCCTTGCCGGCGCACGCCGATGTCCTCGTCGTTATTGTCAGAACCGTCAACCGTAAAATTGTTGGAACGCGAGCGCAGGCCGTTGACGGAAAACTGCCCCGAAGTGCCGACGCCAGCGCCGACGCCAGGCCCTGCGACTATGCCCTGCGTTTGCGGCGGCGGGGCGACGCCCGGCAGCAGAAACGCCAACTCATCGAACGTGCGCGTCAAGGTCGAGCCGCCGAGCGGGAGCGTAGAGACTTCTCTTTCCGTGAAGACGCCGCCGCGCCGCCCGTCCGTGCGGCTCAAGGGCTGGGCCAGTCCTTCATCTTCGACGACGGTTTGTTGAGCGACGGCCGGGGTGGGCGTTGGCGACGCGCCGGGTTGCGGCGTGGCGGTCGGGTCCGGCGTGGGCGTGGTGGTCGCCACGCCTGCCGGAGTCAGTTCGACGGGCAAGGGGATTGATTGGTTGGTCTGGTTGGTGAAGATGGTTTGCCGTGTTGTGGCAGGCTCATACTCCGGCAACTTCTGCACGGTAATCTCATACGCGTCAGGCTCCAGCAAGCCTTGGTAGAAGCGCCCGTCGGCGTCGGTCGTCAGCGTGCGGAGCAGGCCCTTGCGGACGTTTCGGATGCGCACCGTAGCTCCGGCAATCGGACTCTTGGTGCGAACGTCCGTGACGCGGCCTTCGAAAGCGCCCGCGACTTCCGTTTGGGCCTCTGCGACTGTCGAGAGCAGGCAGCAAGCGACAAGCGATAGCAACGCTGAGACGAACCAGCGCGGGGTGAAGAAACGAGTCGTCATTTTCGTAATCCCTCCGTGGAAATGGGCCTTGAGCCGGAGGCCGCCGCCAGCAGCCCGACCGTCAGCAGGTTTTGATAGAACTGTAAAGCTTAACGTTAGAGAAGCCGCCATCTGTCCGAACTTGACGCGCGTGATGAATGTGATAGACGCGTCGCGGACGACGGGAAGCTTTGGGAATGCCCGGCGCACAAATAGCTCTGTGAGCAGGGTCAGGACTCGTCGAGCAGAATCTCTCGTCCTGAGTCGAATGAGTTAACAATCAGCTTTTGAAAATCGCGCAAAGTCTAGGCCGAACCAGCAGCGTTGTCAAGATTTAGGTGGCGTGAGGCGGGCGGGCTGGCCGCCGAGCGGTCGAATACGTCTCCGAGCGGTTTGGCAAGGCTGCCAAACCGCTCGGAAACTATAGCGAAAGTTTGTGTGGGTTTAGATGAAAGCGAAGTCGAACTGCTCTTGATGGATTTGCGGGTCGCTGGTGATGTCAACGGCTCCGAGATAGTCTTCTATCTCGCCCAGCACATCGCGCTCGGTGGTGCGCAGCGTGCGCGCGACCTCGGAGTTGAGGCGCAAGGTCGTTTGCTTGACGCTATCGCCGTTCATGCCACGGGCCAAGCGGCGCGCTTCTTCCAGAATCTCGTAGCAGACGGTCTGCGGAGATTTGACGAGTCCTGCGCCCGTGCAATAGGGGCAGGGCGCGCAGAGCGTGCGCTCCAAGGATTGCTTGACGCGCTTGCGGGTCATAATCACGAGGCCGAAGTCGTTAAAGGACAGCACCTTGGTGGGCGACTTGTCGTGTTGCAGCGCCTCCTGCAACGTCTGCATGACGCGATTGCGGTTGCGCCTATCTTCCATGTCAATCAAGTCTAGGACGATGATGCCGCCGAGGTCGCGCAGCCGGATTTGCCTGACGATTTCTTCGACGGCTTCGAGGTTCGTGCGCGTGATGGTGTCTTCGAGGCGCGTGCCGCCGCGACCGACGAACTTGCCCGTGTTAACGTCAATGGCGACGAGCGCCTCCGTTTGATTGATGACGAGATAACCGCCCGACCTCAGCCAGACGCGCGGCTTGATGGCTTTATCAATCTCGGCCTGCACGTTGTAGGCTTCGAGGATGGGCGTCTCGCGCGTGTAGAGCTTGACGCGCTTGACCATGCGCGGCTGAATGCGGTTGATGAATTCGACGATGCGCAAGTATTCCTCTTCGGAATCGACGCGAATCGCGGTGAAGTCGTCAGAGAGTTGGTCGCGCAGGATACGCTGCACGAGGTCTAAGTCGCGATGGGCAAGAGCAGGCGCTTTCGTCTTCTCGGCGTCGCGGCGAATGTCTAACCACGTCCGCACCAGATAACGCGCATCGTCGCGCAAATCTTGCTCGCTGATGCCGACGCCCGCCGTGCGGACGATGAAGCCGCCCGACGGCACATCCTCCTCGGCGCGAATCGCTTGAATCAGCTTGCGTAACCTCACGCGCTCGCTATCCGATTCTATCTTGCGCGAGACGCCGACGTGCTCGACCGTCGGCATGTAGACTAGAAAACGTCCGGGCAGCGCGATGTGCGAAGTGATGCGTGCGCCCTTTTTCGCAATCGGCTCTTTGGCAATCTGGACGAGGATTTCTTGTCCCTCGCGCAGCAAGTCTGTGATGGTCGGCTGGTGACGACCGTGGCGCATTCCGCCACTGCCGCCACTACTACTACTGCGCGGGCCGCGACCGTTGGGCGCTCTCTCTTCACGCCCGCCGCCGCGCGGCTCCGGCCGCTCGCGACGCGGTGAACGGTCGCGCGGGGATGAGGATGCGGGTCTGGACGACGTGCGTTCGACGACGGGTTTAGCCACGGGCGCTTCCACCACCTCGACGGCCTCCGCCTCTTCATCCTTACCGTTAGTGCGCTCATCATCGCCGTTTGTCCCTTCGCCTTGCGGGCGCGGGCCTCCGCGACGACGACGCCGCCCGCCGCGACGCGTCGCCATGTCGGGGCGCGAGCGACGCCCCTTAAGGCT
>CAZEZJ010000523.1:0-3329 GCA_964516695.1 uncultured Blastocatellaceae bacterium | reverse complement strand
CACAGTCTTCCTGAGTTTGCTCGGCGCTCAGCCGGACCAATCGCTGCTGGACGTGGCCTGCGGGCCGGGGCTGCTGCTGCGAGAGGCGCGCAATCAGGGCTTGCGCGCTTGCGGAATAGACATCTCGACGGTGGCCCTCGCGATGACGCCGCAAGTTGCGCCCGGCGCGCTGGCGATTGCGGGAAACGCGGAAGCCCTTCCTTTCGCTGATAACATGTTTGATTATGTGACCTGCATCGGCGCGGTGGAGCGTTTCCTGAATCGTGAGAAGGCGCTGGAGGAGATGCGGCGCGTGGGCCGGCCAAACGCGCGTTTTTGCTTCATGGTGAGAAACTCGCGCACGCTCGGTTGGAAGTTTGCCATCGAATTGCTGCGCCAGCGCAACCTGACCGGACATCAAGACGCGGATACTCTCGAAAGCTGGACAACTCTCTTCAAGTCTAACGGCTTTGCCGTCGAAAACATTTTGCCCGACCAATGGTTTCGCCAGCGACTACAACGCCTGATACCGTCGCCGCTCGGCAAACGAAATTACAAGCCCGAGCGCCACATTCTCCCGCTGCGCTTTGCCAATGAATTTATCTTCCTGCTGCGGTCAGCGTCCAAGGACTGAAAAAGCCGAGCGGTCTACCGGTAGAGGCACTTAAACTTTTCACAGAATTTAGTGTAGGCGAGGTCGTGGTCGGATTCGATGAGTTGGTTGATGGAGCCGCCCTTGAAGCCCCACGAAGCGTCTATGCGCTCAAACTCTTCGCTCTTGACGGTCTGCCTAATCGCTTCACTGAAACGCCCACCGTCAATCACCTTGTAGGGGCGCTTGTGGTCTCTGGGGTCTCTGGTGCTTTCGTCCAAAGGCTCCGTAATCGCTAATTCGTTATGCAGGCGGGCTATAATCTCGTAAGCCCGGCAGAGGATTTCTTCGCGGCGCTTCCATGAATCCGCAAGCAGCGCTGCCTGAAAAAGCGTGGTAAGCTCGGGGCCACACTTGAGTTGGTAAAAAGCAGTGCCCACCCATTTTCTGTACGGAGCATAACGACGTTCCATCAGGAAACAAAGCTTCATCATATTTTTGATGAGCCGCGCCGTGATAACCATCGAGCCTAATTCGTCGCCGACGTAGCCGCATCTGCCCATCAAATCTTCTTCGTCGCCAATATTTTTCCACTGGCGGCTCAGCAAGTAGCGCCAAATCTCGTCAGGATAGTAGCTGAACTTGCGGCGCGCCGCTGCGAGCGTTCCCAAGCCGTCGTAGAAAACTTTGCCCGCCGTGACGGTCAGCAACCTATGTTCATAAAAACTGAGCCAGTCTTCCGTCTTCAATTCCTGGTTGGGGTCAAAGCCGAGATTCGTGTGGAAGAAACTTTTAAGGCTCTCGCAGTAGATAAGATGATTGACGGGGCCGGAAGCGGTCGCTTTCATCCCTAATAGTTCGCCGTGGCCGGTGGGGGCGAAATTTGTCGGGTAGCCGCGAAACTCATACGGGAGCTTGCGGCTGAGAGTGTGGCTCACGTCGTATCGCGCGCAATCTTCCTCGGAGAGAAACAGGTAGAGCCGCAGGCCCCACATATGGTCACAGGATTCGCTATCGTCATAGCCCAGCACGTCCGAACCCCAGCCGATGAGAGCCGCCGAATAGGGAAGCGACGGATACTCCGCTTCGAGAATCGGCTTGACGATTTCGTGGTAATACATCTCGCTGAGCTTAAGTCCCTTGATGAATTCCGGCATCGGCAGTCTCCTTTGGGTTCAACGAATTCGCTTAAGTGAACAAGCGAGCGCATCCTGCGAGCGCGATTAAGGTTCGCCAAACTGCCGCTCATTGTAGCTGCTTGCGAGCGACGATTAATTGATAGCGCATCTTTCCTTTCAGATAGAGACGTTCCAGCCCGACACCGCCCAGATAGGCAGACAAGACGGTCTGTGCGGGAGCGAGGCGAAGCAATTTGTAAAGCCGCGTATATTTTTTCTCCTGCTGGTCGAGAGCAATCGCGCTTCTGTATTTAACGTGCTCGGTGAGGTCTTCCTCGTGAATCACGCTTAAGTTTTCTCTCTCCAGCGCCCGTCGGTAGTTTTCCTCAGTCGGGTATGGATGACAGCCCCAATGAACGCGTAGGAGCTTGGCCTCGGCGGGAGCTTCCGCCTCCAAGTCAACTTTCGCCATGTCTTCCAAAATGAGCAGCAACCCGCCGGGGCGGAGGCTACGGGCGAGATTGGAGATAGTATGGTTGAGGTCCGGCGCATGAACGAGCGATTCGATGGAGGTCGCGGCGTCGTAGGTTCCGGCGATGGGGGCATCATAGCTTTGGAGGTGGAAACGGCAAGCAGTATCGATGCCGCGTCTTTCGGCTTCGCGCCGCGCGACGCGAAGCTGCACGCGGCTCAAGGTTAGACCGTCGTAAGTGCCGCCGATGCGTTCGTGCCAATGAAAAATCGTACCGCCGAATCCGCAGCCGGCGTCGAGCACGCGCGGCGCGGCGGGCAACTGTGCGGCGTTGAGCAAGCGGTCGTTAACGTAGTCCAGTCCAGCCGTCCGGCTCGGCGGCTCGGCGCTCGCCTCCGGCACGGAGAGCGTCTTATGCATCGTGAAACTTGCGAAGCGGTGGCGATAGCTCAGCCAGTTTGAAAGCTGCACATAGCGGGACAGCCAATCATAGAGAATTGGAACCGTGTCATTCGTCGTCAAGGCAACATCATCTCCGTGCAAAAAGTTTGAGAGAGTTAGAGCCGGCAATCGCGAGCAAGTCTTGCTGAAGCCTGATGATTTTAACGCATTTCTACTTTTCTCTAGCGTTTGAGAAGCAGATTCTTTATCTTATCTCTCAATAGTTATCAACATCATAAACAATCAATCCGGCTTAAAGGTTGAAGTGAGAGCAATGGGGGGTTAATGTCAAAGAAACTGGAAGTCAGAGAAAGCCGCATTTACGGCAAGGGCTGCTTTGCCCTCGTGCCGTTTGCCAAACGCAAGAAGATTGCTGCCTATGCGGGCGAGTTGATTCAGGGCAAGCGCCGCATCGAGGAGCGCCTGAGCCGGCAGCGCATCGTGAAGATTATCTGGATTAACGACAGGGTGGCGATAGACGGCGCGGTCGGAGGCGCGGAGACAGCCTACATCAATCATTCCTGTGCTCCCAACGCTTACATGCGCGCCGCGCCCGGCAACAAGATTATCTTTTTTGCCCTGCGTGATATTAAGGAAGGTGAAGAGATAACAATCAACTACCGCGACCCAGAGCATCCCGAGAAGTGTCATTGCGGAGCGCGCAAGTGTCGCTCAAACTCCACGGATGCATGAGCCGTTATTTTCAGGGCCAGTGAGTAGCCACTTC
>CAZEZJ010000522.1:0-3362 GCA_964516695.1 uncultured Blastocatellaceae bacterium | reverse complement strand
AAGACAGCGCCGGGCGTGCCTCTGTAGGAACAGTGTGTGACCTTCTTTCCTTGGCCTGTGAAGTCGCGAAAAAATTGCTCGGAGCCGTTGCCGATGTACAGCGTGTCGGAAGTGAAGACGGCTTCGCCGGGGTGCTCCCTTTCTCTGACCCAATCAAACTCTTCTTCGGCAGCCTTTCGCCATTCGTCCGGCCGGTAGCGCCAACGCGCCAGAACATTCTCTCGGGCGAGAATCGCGGCAATCTTTTCATTTCGCTTCCGCCGCCTGTAGCTGAACACACAGAGGACAGCTAAGACGATTGCTCCGACATAGAGAACGGTCAACGGGATAGACAACTCAGATGCGCTCCATCATTCGAGAAGAATCGTTACTGGCCGCCATTGCTTTCATCCGGCTCTTTGCCAGCCAACTTTCTCCCGCGACAAATGTAGTATGTGCCAGCTTGCAATTCTTCGTAGTCCACCTCGGCAGTCAACTCGCGCAGTTCATCCCACGGACGAACATACGGATTACCAAGCACGGTCAAACGGCTCGTCCAAACTACAAACGGATGAAGCAGCTTGCCCGCCCTACCTGAAGGCAGCTTGGCGTCCATGATGACCAGATAGCCGCCCGTTCGCAGATGCTTCCAAGCGCGCCTCAGCGCCTCGCGATGCTCGGGGATGACCGCATACGAAAGGCTGAAGATAACGCCGTCAACCAATTCAGGCAGACTATAATGGGTCGCATCGGCGCGCATCAAAGTAACGTTGGCCCAGCCCGCTTGAGCGCATAGCTCTGTGGCTTCGGCCAGCATTCCTTCCGAGACGTCCACGCCATAGACGTGCCCCTCCTCAGCCCCGACCGCACGCACCAGCGGCCCTAGATTTCTGCCTGTCCCGCACCCGACCTCAAGCACGCGCCCGCCCGTCTTGAGTTCGAGGCGGCTGACCGCTTTGCGGCGGATGCCGCGCGGCAGCAGAAAAAGCCATTCGAAGAAAACAAAGAATCTGGCGAGACGGTTGTAGCGACGCCTGACAAAAGGCGTGTCGTAATTAACCCACCGGGCAATGCGTTCCATAGTTTTCAACCTCGCAGGCGAACCACGTACCTTTTTATTATAACGCGGCTTCCGTAGCTGAGATGAGGGTCTCGCGCTGTGAGTTCAAAGGCCAGCGAGGATTAGCAGGCAGACGATATTCCCCTGTCAGATGGATGTCAATAGTGTGTGTGGGAGATGCGCGGGACGGCCTCTTAATGCGATAATACGCGCGCTCCCTTGAGACCACTATTAAATGAGGACAGTATGAAACGCTTTTGTATGGCAGCGGTGCTCGTCGTGCTCGCGCTCACGGGCGTGGGCTTCGGGCAGACGGCACGCCCGTTTACGATTAACGATTTGCTGAAGGTGCGCCGCGTCGGCGACCCACAGCTTTCGCCCGATGGCCGCTGGGTGGCCTACGTCGTCACCGATATGGACAAGACGGCCAATCGCGGCCTGACGCAGATTTATCTCATCTCGACAGAAGGCGGAGAGCCGCGCCAATTAACCAAAGGCGAGCGGTCTTCCACCTCGCCGCGCTGGTCGCCTGACGGCAAACGCCTCGCCTTCATCTCTTCGCAGGAGGGCGGGCCGCAAATCTGGACGATGGATGTCGCCTCGGGCGAGATGAAGAAGATTACCAGCATCTCGACCGGAGCGAGCGACCCCGTCTGGTCGCCGGATGGCCGGATGCTCGCCTTCGTCTCAGACATCTTTCCCGAATGCACGACTGACGACTGCAATCGCGAACGCGATACGAAGATGAGCGAGAGCAAGGTCAAGGCGAAAATCGCGGACCGCTTGCTCTATCGCCACTGGAACAGTTGGAAGGAAGGCCGTCGCACGCACGTCTTCGTCGTCTCGGCAGACGGCGGCGCGGCGCGCGACATGACGCCCGGCGATTACGACGCGCCGCCCTTCTCCTTAGGCGGCCCACCCGACTACGCCTTTTCGCCCGACTCGAAGGAACTCGCCTTCGCCCGCAACACGGACAAGGTTGAAGCGACTTCGACCAACGGAGACATCTTCATCGTGCCCGTCGCGGGCGGCGAAGCCCGCCGCATCACAGAGAGCAATCGCGGCGCTGACCTTTCGCCGCAGTATTCGCCGGACGGACGCTTCATCGCCTATCGCTCGCAACAGCGCGCGGGCTTTGAAAGTGACCGCTGGCGCTTGATGCTCTACGACCGCCAGACGGGGCAATCGCGCGAGTTGATGCAAAACTTCGACGCTTACGTTGAAACCTTCGTCTTCACGCCCGACAGCAAGTATATCTACTTTGCTTCGGGCGAGCGCGGTCGTCATCCTGTTTACGCAGTATCAATCGCGGGCGGCCCGCCCATCAAAGTCTTGCAGGGCTTTAACGACGACATGAAGCTCTCTGCCGACGGCAAGATGATGGTCTTCACGCGTTCGAGCGCCTCGATGCCGACCGAGATTTTCGTCACGACGATTGCAGACCCGCGCCAGCGCATCGCGCAGGGCGAAGCAACAGTCAGGAAGCTCACTAAAACCAATGACGCCTTGATGGCTAGCTACCAGATGGCGGCAGCCGAAGAAGCGACGTGGACGGGCGGCGAAGGCGCGCAGGTTCACGGCTGGCTGTTCAAGCCCGCGCAGTGTACGGCGACGACGAAGTGCCCGATGGTCGTCTTGATTCACGGCGGCCCTCAGGGCGCTTGGAACGACAACTGGGGCTATCGCTGGAATCCGCAGGTCTTCGCCTCCGCAGGCTACGTCGTCTTCATGCCGAACCCGCGCGGCTCCATCGGCTACGGGCAGAAATTCCTAGACGAGATTTCCGGCGATTGGGGCGGCAAGGTCGTCGCAGATATTTTTAATGGCGTCGAGCACGTTCTGAAAATGGGCTACGTTGACAAGAATCGTCTGGGCGCGGCGGGCGGCTCCTACGGCGGCTATATGGTCAACTGGATAGAGGGCCATAACACAGACCCGCGCTTCCAATTCAAAGCCCTCGTTTCGCACGCGGGCGTCTACAACCTGACCAGCATGTACGGCGCGACCGAAGAGCTTTGGTTCACCGATTGGGAATTTAAGGGCGCGCCGTGGGACAACCCGGAAATCTACACGCGTTGGTCGCCGCACATGTTCGTCAAGAACTTCAAGACGCCGATGCTCGTCATCCACGGCGAGCTTGATTATCGCGTGCCCGTCACCGAAGGCTTGCAACTCTTCACGGCGCTGCAACGCATGAACGTCGATTCCAGATTGCTCTACTTCCCAGACGAAGGCCACTGGATTCTCAAGCCGCAGAACTCCGAACTTTGGTATAACAACGTCATCGGATGGTTCGATAAGTATCTGAAGCAGGCGGCCTGAG
>CAZEZJ010000521.1:3150-3365 GCA_964516695.1 uncultured Blastocatellaceae bacterium | reverse complement strand
GCGTGAACGCTCTCTGTGCGGCCCGCATGGCAGGCAATCATCTCATATTGCGCCGGCCTCGAATGAAGCAGCTTGCGGCGCGCAGAGCGCGGCAGCTTGCTCATCGTGTAGCGCATCGCTTCATACTTCATGCGGTCGAAGGCTGAAAACTCGTCCTCGTTTCTGAGGAGAAAATCCATGTCGCCCTTGTACATGCGATTGTTGAGCGCCGTCTC
>CAZEZJ010000521.1:0-3131 GCA_964516695.1 uncultured Blastocatellaceae bacterium | reverse complement strand
ATCGACCAGCTCGCCCAAACGCACGACCTGGTGGTTTAACTCCGAGCGCGCAGGGTCCATGTAGCTATCGGAGTCGCGGATGGTTTGCGGCTCGTGGTGGGCGCGCAAAGATTCGTAATCACAAAGGCCGACGGCGACAGATTTGTGGCCGCCATCCATCGGCACGAGGTTGATGTTGACGTAGATGAGAAGGTCGCTTTCGGCGGCGCGGCGGTTGATGCGCAAGGGTTCTTTGTGGCGCGTCTCGCCTAGCGTGACGAGTCCATCCGTCCATTCGGCGTCGTGGTTGTAATAACGGTCAGGATAAAACTCGTCGTGAATCTTCGAGCCGACCATCCGCTTCATTTCCCACTCGGTCATCTTGCGGTGCAGGGAATTGGCGATGATGATATGCACGTCGTCGATGCCGTTGCCCGCCATCATATCGAGCAGAATTTCGAGCACGCTTTGCCGGATGTCGGGCGTCGCCATCGGCGGCAGCGGCAGGCTGATGTCGTCAATCGCAATGGTGACGCGCATTCCCGGGTAAAGCTGCGCAAACAGGGGGTCGCAATCGTGCGGGTGATTCAGCGCATAGCGAATCGCGGCCTCCCGATTGGGCAAACCCTTAATCGGTGGGTTCGGATAGATGACGCGCGTGCCAATCGGCAAATCTTCGAGGATGAAGTCCTCGCCCGAAGGGATGATGCGCGGCGCGCTGTCGCGGTCGATGTAGATGACGGATTCGTGTGTTTTGCGTCGCAGTTGTAAGCTCATATTCGATTTTAGATTTTAGATTTTAGATTTTAGATTGGATAAGGCGAAAAGCATTTTTATTAAAAACTCTTTAGGCCACTTCCAATCGCAAATCAAAAATCTAAAATCGCAAATTACTTTAAGTTCAGAATCGGCCAATCGTGATGCAGCGCCGTTTGGCGCAGGCGCATGTCCGGGTTGACGGCTGCCGGATGGCCGACGACCGAGAGCATGGGAAGGTCTGACATGCTGTCGGTGTAGGCGTAGGAATCCGAGAGGCTCAAGCCCTCGCGCTCGGCGAAGGTTCTCATCCATGAAGCCTTGGTGGCCGCCGCGAGCACGGGCGGAAGCAGCCGGCCCGTCGCGATGCCGTTGACGAATTCCAGACGATTCGCCACGTAGTCTGTGATGCCCAAGAATTCCATTAGGGGTTTGACTGATAGCTCAAGCGCGCCCGTCACGACGACTTGCCTCAAGCCCAGGCTGCGCGATTTTTCAATCAACTCGAAAGCGCCGGGGTAAATCGCGGGTTTTAAGACATCCTCGAAAAGCTCCGCGGCGAAGAAGCGCAAGCGGTCTTCGGATTCGCCCTTGTAGCGTTTGAAAAACAGGTCGTTGAAAACCTTACGGCTGTATTGGTCAGTGACGGCAAAGAGCGGAATGCTCAAGAGCGTCGAAGCGGTCTTCTTAAAGCTGCGATAAAGACCCTGCTGGTTCTTGGCGTAGAAACCGAGCGTGTGGACGAGATTTGTGCTGACCAGTGTGCCTTCTAGGTCGTAAAATGCAGCGGCTGCCAAACTGTCCTCCCTGCCGTGTCTGAAGAGCGTAAAGTTCGGAACGGGCACTCTAGCGCCGTAAATGTTACCGGAGCCTAAAAGTAGTGGCGGAAATTCTACCTTATTCAGACGGTTTTAGGTAAGCTGTCAAGCGCAAGCGCGACTGAATAGCGGTTCAATAATTCGCCCGTTGCCAAAGTTAAGTGATGACATATAACAGGATAGCTAAGAGCCGGAGTTGCCTTCTCATCATCATTGGGCTGTCTCTGGCGCTGCTCGCCTGCTCGTCCGAAACGCCGGAGGCGGGCTTGCCGGGCGGCAACGAATCGGCGGCTGAGTTAATCGCGCAGGCCGACAAACTTTATGCCGAGCGCGAAGACCTGTCGCGTTTGCGGGCCGGAATCGTCGCGCTCAGGCGCGCTCGCGCCCTCGAAGCTGGCAATTACGAGGCGGCGTGGCGCTTAGCCAAGTTTGATTATTATCTAGGCGCTCACACAACAGACGAGCGCGAACGCGATAAGGCTTTTCGCGACGGAGCGGAAGCGGCGCAAAGGGCCGTCGAATTGCAGCCGGATAAGCCGGAGGGCCATTTCTGGCTCGGTGCTAATTACGGCGGCAGCGCCGAGCACAGCACGCTCGCGGGCCTGACAGGGGTTGACGACATCGTCAGAGAGATGGAGACGGTGCTGCGCTTGGACGAGGGCTACCAAAGCGGCAGCGCCTACATGGCGCTCGGACAAGTCTATCTCAAAGCGCCGCGGATGCTCGGCGGCGACCAGCAGAAGGCGGTCACTTATCTGGAAAAGGGCTTGCGCTTTGGCGAGAACAACGCGCTCCTGCGGTTGCGACTGGCCGAAGCCTACGTCGCCGTCAAGCGTTACGAGGACGCGCGCAAGCAATTGGACGCGTTGGGCAATCTAAAGCCTCATCCAGACTACTTGCCTGAATATAAAGAGGCCGTGGCCGCCGCCGAAAAACTACGCGGCAAGATTCCATGAGCCGCGAGGACAACAGGAGGCACATAGTGAGCCAGCCAAAATGCTCATGCGCGCAGTTTGAGAGATTGGAAGGAGCGAGCGCTACCGCATACACAAAAGCGTTTCTGGAGCAGCCGTGCCAGGCAAACACTTCGGAGAAGAATCGTTATCGCTGTCGCGTTTGCGGGCGCGAGTGGGAGCGGCGCGAGCCAGCAATTAAAAGCGAAGGAAGAAGAGCGTCGCTGGTGCGCGTGAGCGATGGTTAAAACGAAGGGTTCAGAATCTTAAACCGAATTGCAGATAATGAAAGGGAATGTGCTCGGCTTCGAGTCCGGCCTCACCGAGCTTGTCGAGCATTCGCTGCGCGCCAGTGTAGTTGAGCGAGTGGATGATGATGATGCTCTGGCGATGGCGGTCAGGATTCGCGGCCAGCCAAGCGGCGACGGCATAACCTGTACGTTCGTCGTCCGGCTCATCCGAAAAGTAGTGCTCTTCGACAAGGTCGTGGTCCAGCAGAATGACTTCATAATCGCGCACCGCCAACCACTCGAATGCCTGCCCGACATCGCACGTCACGTCTACCTCGCGTCCGGCAAATTTTTCGTGAAACCAAGCGCAACGCGTCTCATCGTCCTCGACAATC
>CAZEZJ010000520.1:0-3376 GCA_964516695.1 uncultured Blastocatellaceae bacterium | reverse complement strand
CGTGCGCGGCGAGAGATGCACGTAGAGGTCGCATTGCTGTTCGATGATGAGGCCGATTTTGACGCCGACTGAGCCGCGCCTGACCTCCTCTTTGACGCCGAAGGAGCGCACAACTCTGTCCATGCGCGGGCTTCTGTGCGAGCGGCTGGCGGCCAGCCGCATCCGCCGGACATCGCTTTCCTCGGACACGCGCCCGCGTTCAGGCGCAAGCCCAGGCCGCTCAATCCAAGCGCCTGCGCCAAGCGCGGCCCAGTGGAGCACGTCGGGCAAAGGTTGATAGACGACGCCGAGCACGCTTTGGCCTTCGATGGCGAGTCCGATTTGAACTGCGAAATCTCCGTCGCGCGCGATGAAGCCGTTGGTGCCGTCCAAAGGGTCAATCATCCAGACGCGCAGCTTTCCGAGACGGCGTTCGGTGTCGATTGACTCTTCAGCGAGCAGGCCGTCGTCTGGAAACTCGCGGCGCAAGGCGTTAACGATTAACTCGTTGGCGGCGCGGTCTGCTTCCGTGACGGGTTCTGTGTGCTCGTCAGCATCAATTTTGCGCTCGACGCGAAGAGGCGACGCGTAATATTCGAGAATCGTCGCGCCAGCTTCGCGCGCCAGCTTCAAGGCGAGACGCAACTCGCGCTCGTAGGCGAACGCTTCCGCGACGAGGGATGAGGGATGAAAGTCAGGCTCTTGACTCATGGCTGGGATTCCTTCGGCGTGCTGGTTGTTTCAGGTCTTTCATCCTTTTCATTCAAGATGGCGTTGGCCGCCGCGCGGATGATGTCGAGGGTTTGGCGAATGTCGGCGCGGGTGGTGCGAAAGTTAGTGATGCAGGCGCGCAGGGCGTAGTGTCCTCCACGCAAGGTAGCGTTGGAAAGATAGGCGCGCCCGCCGCGTTGCACCGCGTGCATGATGCGCGCGTTCAGTTGGTTCAACTCGTCGTTGAGATGCTCGCCGTTCACCGTGCCAGCGTTTAATAGCTCTCTCTGCGCGCCCTTTGGCAGATAGCGAAAGCAGCAGATGCTTAGTTCGACGGGCGCGAGCAGTTCGAAATCGTCAGCCGCTTCGACGCACTCCGCTAGATACTGCGCCAGCCTGCTGTCTTCGCTGATGGCCGCGCTGATGCGCCGCGCGCCGTAGTAGCGCAAGGTGAGCCAGATTTTCAAGGCGCGGAAACGGCGCGAGAGTTCCAGGCCGTAGTCCCAAAAAGCGTATGACTCATCATCCGCCTCTTCGTGGATTTTGATGTATGCGGCGTTCTCCGATGAAGAGAACGCGCGCCGTGCATTCTCCGCCTCGCGAAAGAGCAGGCAGCCGCAATCAACCGGCGCGTAGAGCCACTTGTGCGGGTCGAGCGAGACGGAATCGGCCAACTCTAGCCCGGCAAAGAGCGGGCGCTTTGTTTCGTCCAACGCGGCCAGCGCGCCGTATGCGCCGTCAACATGAAACCATAAAGAGTGTTCGGCGGCGACGCGCGCGACTTCCGCTAATGGTTCAACCGCGCCGGTGCTGACTGTGCCCGCGCTGGCGACGACGCAAAACGGGCGTAAGCCCCTTCTCCGGTCGCCCGCAATCATCTCGCGCAAGCTTCGCACGTCCAGACGATACGAGGCGTCAGTCTCAACGATGCGCACCTGCTCGCGGCCTAGCCCCAACACGTCCGCCGCCTTCGGAAGCGAAAGATGAATCTGGTCGGAGGTGTAGACGGTCATCGGCGCGCCGCCGTCGCTCCACAACCCTTTGCGCGAAGCATCTGCCGGCGCTTTGGTGCGGTGCGCGATGTAGAGGGCGTTGAGGTTTGCCATCGAGCCGCCGCTGGTTAAGATTCCGTGCCCGTCGCGGTTGTAACCGATGAGCGCGGCGAGCCAGCGCAACACGGTGCGCTCAATCTCCGTGGCCGCCGGAGCCGAACGCCAAGAGGTGAGGTTGGCATTAAGCGCGGAAGCGATGAGGTCTGCGTAAGCTCCGACGGGAGTTGAGGGCGAAGCGACGTAGCCGAAGAAGCGCGGATGCCCGTTATGACGGCTCATCGAGATGAGGGCGCGGCAATCATCAATCAAATGCTCGATTGATTCGCCTTCATCCGGCAGCGGTGTGCTGAGCCTGGCCGCCACGTCCGCGGCTGAGACTTCAGGGAAGACAGGCAGTTCGGAGACGTGCGCGAAATAATCGGAGACGAGCGTTGTCGCGAGCGAAGACAGTTCGCCAAGCGCCGCTTCCGTGACATCGAGCGATGAAGAGCGTGCTCGGCGCTCGTCCATGTCGCCGTCAGGTAGCGGCGGCTTGCCGCGTCGGTCTGTCTGCTGGTCAGTCATTCCTGGTCTCGTTGACTATGATTAAATGGCTTGCCTGCAAAGCTACCACACAGCCCGCGCGCGGCTAAAGCTCTCTTGCGACAACTCGCCCCCCTTGCGTATAGTTCACTGAAAACTTGTCATCATAATTTTTATCAAGAGGGAGCAGCTCGATGAGCAAAGGGAGCAAAGGGGTTAAGGCGAAGCGCCCGGAGGCTTATCAGCCGGAAGCTGCCGCCGACGCCTGGGCCAGAACGCTCAGATTTTTTCGTGAACGCTTGAAAGCATGAAAAGAAACCGATGAACGTGGAACGATGAACGCGGAATAAAAGGCAAGCTTTTAATACTTCATCGTTGCAGCGTTCCTACTTCATCCTTATCTCTGAAGGAACACTGATGACAATCAACGGCTCCGCCACGCTTGAGGGCACGGCGCGCTATCGCGAGCGCTTTGCCGAGAAGACCGCGACCAATCATTTTCGTCTTGAACAGAACTTGTGGCTTTCGTCCATCGGCATCGGCACGTATCTGGGCCATTGGGATGAGAGCACGGACGAGCGTTACAAAGAATCCGTGATGCACGCCGTCTCGCTCGGCGCGAACTTGATTGATACGGCGGCCAACTATCGTTTTCAACGGAGCGAGCGGGCCATCGGCGCGGCGCTTAGGCGCTTGATTGAAGACGGCGCGTGCGCCCGCGATGAAATCGTCGTCTGCACCAAAGGCGGCTATCTGCCGTTTGACAGCGAGCCGCCGGCAGACGTTAGGAGCTACGTCGAGGAGACCTTCGTGCAGATGGGTATCGCCGGCTTCTCCGACATCGTCGCGGGCAGCCATTGCATGAAGCCCTCCTACCTGCAAAACCAGATTGACCAATCGCTCGCCAACATGAATCTGGATTGCATAGACCTCTACTACATACACAATCCCGAAACACAGCTTGGCATCGTCACGCAAGACGAATTTGAATCGCGACTGCGCGCCGCCTTCGAACGCATGGAACAGAACATCACGGAAGGCAAAATCAAGCGCTACGGCGTGGCGACGTGGAACGGCTTTCGCTCTCAACCGAACGCGCGCGGCTATCATTC
>CAZEZJ010000519.1:0-3391 GCA_964516695.1 uncultured Blastocatellaceae bacterium | reverse complement strand
TGAGAAAGGAGGAGTTGGAAGGCGGCCAGCAACGTCATGTACAGCGTCGTGCCCTGTTGACGACTCAAGGCTTCGAGTGATTTCGTGAGTTCGAGGGACAGGGCAAACGAGCGTCGTGCTCCATGATGCGTTTGCACGGGAGGGCGCGGCCTGTCGGTCGGCAACTCCAAGAGCGTCGGAGCGCTGCCGAGTTGTCGTTTCCAATAGTCGAGTTGTCTGTCCAGCACTTCGCCTTGCAACCAGTGGCGTTGCCAGTAAGCATAGTCTGCATACTGCAATGCCAACTCCGCGAGCGGCGATTCTTGTCCCTTTGTGTATGCTTCGTACAGCGTTGCCACCTCGCGAATCAGCACTCCCAGAGACCAACCATCAGAGACGATGTGGTGCAGGGTAAACACACCGGCGTGTTCCTCTTCCCCAAGCTTAACCACCAGCGCTCGCAGCAGCGGGCCATGCGCCAAATCGAAGGGCTGTCGCGCTTCGGCGGCTATCTCTTCCTGCGCACGGCGCGTTTGCTCTTCGCCCTCCACTCCGCTGAGGTCCACTATTCGCAACGGGACAGGTGTGGCCGGGCCGATAAGCTGTCTGGGCTGCCCGTCCTCGACTGCAAAGCTGGTTCGCAGCACTTCGTGACGGCGTACAATCTCGCCGAGCGTGCGCTCTAAGGCAGCGAGGTCAAGCCGCCCAGACAGTTTCAGCGCGAGCGGGACGTTATAAAAGGCGCTCCGCGGCTCAAGCTGGTTGAGGAACCAGAGGCGTTGTTGCGCGAACGAGAGTGGTAGCGTCTGCTCGCGCGAGACCGGAACGATGAGCGGCGCGGCGCTGCTGCCGGCGTTACGCATCTCCGCGACGGCGGCAGCGAAATCGCCGAGCGTCGGAGCATCGAACAACTGACGAAGCGGTACGTCGATGTGGAAGGCTTCGCGCACGCGTGAGATTAACTGCGTGGCGAGCAGGGAGTGGCCGCCGAGGTCGAAGAAGTTGTCGCCAAGGCCGACGCGCTCCATCTTGAGCACCTCAGACCAGATGCCCGCCAGCATCTCTTCGACGGGCGTGCGCGGCGCGACGTAATCGTTCACAGATTCGTCAAGCACATCGCGGGGAGCGGGCAGCGCGGCGCGGTCAATCTTGCCGTTTGCGGTCAGCGGCATTTCGTCAAGCGGTATCACGACGGACGGGATGAAGTATTCCGGCATTCGTTCGCGCAGGTAGTCGCGCAACTCGCCCGCAGACGGCTGAGCGCCGTGCGCGGCGACGACGTAAGCAACCAATTGCTTATCGCCCGGCACATCTTCGCGCGCGAGAACCACACACTCACGAACCGCGCCGTGTTTACTTAAGACAAACTCGACCTCGCCCAGTTCGATGCGGAACCCGCGTATTTTGACCTGACGGTCGCGGCGTCCGCTAAACTCGATGCGCCCGTCGGCCAGATACCGCACCAAATCGCCGGTTCGATATAACCTAGCCCCCGGCTCGCCCCCGAACGCGTCGGGCACGAACCGCTCCGCCGTCAACTCCGGTTGGTTCAGATAACCGCGCGCCACTCCTTCGCCACCGATGTATAGTTCTCCCACCACGCCAAGCGCGACCGGGCGCATTGCCCTGTCGAGCACATAGACTTGCGTGTTCGCAATCGGTCGTCCGATGGGTACGCTCGCCGCGTCTTCAACTTGGCCCACACGGTAGCAGCACGCGAAGGTCGTCGTCTCCGTTGGCCCATAGCCGTTGATGACTTCCACTCCGCTCAACTCTGCCAACACGCGCGCCACATGCCGCCGGCTGAGCACATCGCCTCCAGCCAGCAATTGCCGCAAGCCCGCCAAATCTGCCAGCCGCTCGTCCACCATCAGGTGAAAAAGTCCGGCGGTGAGCCACAAGGTCGTGACCCCATGCCGTTTGAGCGTGCTGCCCAACTGTTCCAGAGTCGGCGCGCCCGCATTCATCAAGACTAACTGTGCGCCGTTCAGGAGTGCGCCCCAGATTTCAAAGGTCGAGGCATCGAACGCCAGCGGTGCCAGTTGCAGGAAAACCTGCTCGGCGCTGAAGTCCGCATACGGATTGTTCTTGACCAGCCGCACCACGTTGCCGTGCTGCACCCCTACACCTTTCGGTCGCCCCGTCGAACCCGACGTGTAGGTGACGTATGCCAGATTGTCGGGTGACGCGATAGCCGGTAGATTCTCCGCGCTTGATGCCGCGATGAGTTCCCATTCGGAATCAAGACAGACGACGTGTGCCCAGTGTGTGGGTAAGAGGTCGAGCAAGGATTCCTGTGTCAGGATTAGGGAGACGGCCCCGTCATCCATCATCAAGGAGAGGCGCTCAATCGGGTATTGGGGGTCTAAAGGGAGATAGGCACCGCCGGCCTTGAGGATGCCAAGCAGCGCGACGACCATCTCGACGGAGCGCTCCAAGCACAGGCCCACTGTAATCTCCGGCCCGACGCCGAGCGCGCAGAGGTAATGTGCCAAACGGTTAGCCCGCTCATTTAACTGCGAGTAAGTCAACCGCTCATCGGCAAAGACGAGGGCCGTATGCTGCGGCGTGCGCTCCACCTGCTCCTCGAACAATTCGTGCACGCAGCGCTGGCGCGGATACTCACGTCGCGTATCGTTCCACTCAACTAAGAGTTGTCGCTCCTCGGCTGGGGTCAGCAGCGGCAACTCTGAGATGCGCCGCTCAGGGTTAATGACAATGCCCGTCAGCAATTGCTCAAAGTGTCCGAGCATTCGTCTGATTGTCGCCGCGTTAAAAAGGTCTGTGTTGTAGACGAGCGTGACGGCCAGCCCTTGTTCCCCTTCGGAAATCAACAGCGAGAGGTCAAACTTGGCTGTCTCGGTCTCCGTCGAGAAGGGACTCAACTGCAAGCCGGGCAGCGCGAGCGACTCGGAGGGAGCATTCTGCAAAGTGAGCGTGACCTGAAAGAGCGGCGCGTGGCTGAGGCTGCGTTCCGGTTGTAGCTCCTCTATCAAGCGCTCGAAGGGCACGTCCTGATGGGCGTAAGCGCCGAGGCAAACTTCGCGCACACGGCCCAGCAGCTCCGTGAAGGTGGGGTCACCGGAGAGGTCGGTTCTGAGGACAAGGGTGTTGACGAAGAAGCCGATGAGTGATTCCGTCTCGCGCAAGGTGCGCCCGGCAATGGGCGAGCCGACCACTATATCCACCTGGCCCGTAGCGCGTGCAAGCAGTGTTTGGAAGCCCGCGAGGAGCGTCATAAACAGCGTCGCCCCCTCGCGCCTTGAGAGCGCCTTCAGAGAGTCTGTCAACTCTCGATTCAGCCGCGCCGAGAGACGATTGCCCTTATGCGTCTGCACACTCGGCCGCGCTCTATCAGTCGGCAACTCCAACACCGCTGCCGCTCCCGCCAACTGTTTTCGCCAATACCCCA
>CAZEZJ010000518.1:0-3395 GCA_964516695.1 uncultured Blastocatellaceae bacterium | reverse complement strand
CTAGGAATTGCAGGCCGCGGTTGGTGTATTTCTTCGCTATCGAGACCACGAGCCGGAGATTCGCCTCGACAAGCTCGCGCTTGGCCTGTCCGGTTTGCTGTTCACCGACGATGATTGAAGCGAGCGAACGTTTAATCTCGACGGGCGGAACGTTAAACTCTGCTTCTATCTGTTGCAGCTTTCTCTTCGCCGCCGCGATGCGCCGCTTATACTCTTTCTCGTCTTCAGGCTTGACGCGCCGCTTGTTGAGCTTCTCGCCGTAAGTCTCCGTCTCGCGCTCGGCCCAGCGCACTTCCTTTTGGATGTTGCGAATCGAGTTGATAAGACGCTGGCGCGCGCGTTCCGTGAGGTTGAGCCGTCCAATCTCCTGCGCTATCTCCAGACGCGTGCGCGCCACTTTACGCTTCAGGCGCAGCAGCTTTTTGCTCTTCTTGCCGCGCAGCAACTTCTGCTCGGCGCGCAGCCGTTCCCATTCCTTCAGCCCCGCTCGGTAGTGCCTGCGAATATTCTCGACGCCCTCAATCGTCCATTTGAGATATTCATCGGCCTTGTCTTCGTCGCCCGTCAACTCGGCCTGCTCGGAGAAGGTGACGATGTCGCGGATGTTGAGCGTGCCCGCTTCCAGTTCGTTGCCCATCTTCAAAAGCTCTTCGACGGCGATGGGCGAGCGCGCGATGGCTTTCTGCGTTTTAATCTGCCCGCGCTCGATACGCTTGGCGATGGCGACTTCGCCCTCGCGCGTCAAAAGCGGCACCACACCCATCTCGCGCAGGTACAGGCGAACAGGGTCGTTCGTCTTCTCCATCGCACCCGCCGAGAGGTCTAGTTCGAGGTCTTCGTCAACCTCAAGGTCTTCATCGTCGGGCACGATGGAGGCCGCGGCCTGTTCGATGAGGCGTTCGTCGGAATCAGCGACCGGAATGTTGGAGCCTTCGAGCTTTTGCAGCACGTCTTCGATGTCGTCCGGCGAGACGACCGTGTCCGGCAACTCGCGGTTCAGGTCGTCGAACGTCAAATACTTCTTATCGCCGCCCAGTTCCAGCAGTCGCTGCATCACATCATCGCGGTCTTTTTCTTCGATGCTCAATTTCCACCCACCTCAGTCCTAGTGAGATAGCAGAGACTAAATATTGGCTGCCGACATCTGACTTCTGACATTCATCAATTGCTTTTGGCGTCGCGCCCATTCCAACTTTTCGAGCACTAATTGGTCTCGATGTTCAGTCTCGCCCGCCCGCTCGGCATTCGCAATCTTGGCCGAAAGCTCATTGATGCGATGCTCTATCATCTCAGAGCGTAAACCGACCAGACAGCCTTCGGCAATCTTTAACAGGTCATCAGCCGCTTCGCCTTCGTCGCGCTTCGGCTCCGACATGAGCAACAGCGGCACGAGGTCTGCCGCGATTTCATCGCCTTCCGTTTTCGACTGGATGGTGACGGAATCAAACGCTGCTCCGCTTTCTTCAATCTCAATTAATGCGCGAAAGATGGCCGCACTTGGCAAGGACTCGTAATCAGCCGCTTCCAATCGCGGCAGAATCGTGCGGCGCACTTCAGCGTCGGTGAAAAGCAGTTCAAGCAGTTGTTGCTCGGCAACGGTTGGTTGCGCGCCAGCCGCCCGCACTACCTTTTGCTTGATGTTGGTTTGGGCGGCGGCGGCGTTAGATTTAATTGTTTGCCACAGCTCGTTGCGCAAGGCGCGCTCTTCGACGCCGAGAGTGTCCATCGCGATGTCGAAATACTCGCGCTTCTGAATTCCGTTGCGGACGGCGCGAACGAAAGGCAACACCTCTTCGACCGCCGCGGCCTTATCCGCCGGACGCAGAAGGTTGCGCTCGCGCATTGCCTGCTCTAAAACGAATTGAATGTGTGGGAGCGCTCTGCCGCGCCGCTCCTGATAAGCCTCGACGCCCGCCGTGCGAATGAACTCGTCGGGGTCTGCGCCGTCCGGCAAGACCAGCACTTTCGCTTCGAAATCTTCCGCTAGAAGCGTCTCTATCGCGCGCTTCGCGGCCTGCACACCGGCCCTGTCGCCATCATAATTCACCACCACTTTCCGCGCAAACCTCCCCAGCAGCTTCGCTTGCTCCGGCGTTAGGGCCGTGCCCAAACTCGCCACCAGATTCCGCACGCCGAACTGATAAGGGACAATCAAATCCAGATAACCCTCAACCAGAATTGCAAACTTGCGTCGTCTAATCTCATCGCGCGTTAGGTGCAGGCCGAAGAGATGGCGACCCTTCGTGTAGGCCGCTGTTTCGGGCGAATTCAAATATTTCGGCTCGCCATCGGGCGAGAGCGTGCGCCCGCCGAAAGCGACCGCGCGCCCCTGCGCATCGAGCACCGGGAAAATCAAGCGCCCGCGAAAACGGTCGTAAGAGCCGCCCCCTTCCTTCAACACGACGAGGCCGCTGCGCTCTATCTGCGCAGCGCTTGCCCCCCGGCTCTTCAAATGCGAAGACAGGCCATCCCAGCTATCCGGCGCATAACCCAGACGAAAAGCCTTGCGCGTCTCATCCTTAATCTCTCGCTTCGCCAGATACTCGCGCGCCGCACGCGCGCCCGTGCCATTTTCTTCCAACTGCGCTTCCCACCAAGCAAGCGCCCACGAATTCAACTCTATAATCTCGTCCGAATCTTTGCGCCGCGCCTCAAACTTCTGGTCGTTGACCATCGCGGGCAAAGCCACGTTCGCCTTCTCCGCCACAATCTTCACGGCTTCGGGAAACGACACGCGCTCAATCTCCATCACGAAGCTATACACGCTTCCGCCCTTACCGCACCCGAAGCAATAGTAAATATCCTTCGCCGGATTGACGGAAAACGAT
This sequence comes from uncultured Blastocatellaceae bacterium, assembly GCA_964516695.1. Taxonomy (GTDB): domain Bacteria; phylum Acidobacteriota; class Blastocatellia; order Pyrinomonadales; family Pyrinomonadaceae; genus DASVTR01. The sequence continues at coordinate 567 of CAZEZJ010000518.1, read as the reverse complement.
GGCGACTTCTCCTGATGAAACGGGCAGCAAGCCATCCAGTTTGCACCCTTCTTCTTCAGAGACACGTAATCCTGAATGACACGCACGATGTCGGCCTGCCGTCGTAAGTCGTCAATGAATGTTTGCGGAAAACGCATAACCTTTAAGGGATAGTGCGGGTTGAGAGTTCTAAGCCGACTTTAGGTTGCGGCTCGCTCGGCGCTTTGTCCGGCTCTTGCTTCTCCTCACCTGCCTTCTGCTCTGCGCCGGCCTCCGCATTTTCCTCTGCGCACAACTGCCAGCCATTATCAGCGGAGACGGCGCGCGAAGAGTGTTTGCCAACGCTCGTTATTCTAAACTCGCCCGGCCCATCTTCCGTCAACGATTTGAAAATCATTCCGACCTTGACGCCGCTTGCGCTCCCCACATTGAGCGTAACGGGAGCGACGGTGCGTTTTAAGCATCCGTCTTCATAGTCGTACTCAACACGGCCTCTACCGATGGCTATGATTTTCGCGTCAATCGGTTTCTTCAGCAGATGCCTGTAGCCTTCCGGCAAAATCGGCAAGCCCGCGACAGGCTTCTCCC
>CAZEZJ010000517.1:0-3405 GCA_964516695.1 uncultured Blastocatellaceae bacterium | reverse complement strand
CAATCAATCGCCTCCAACCAGCAGAACGCAGATTTACAGATCGCGCTGAGCTACGTGCTCGTGCAGCCGCGCGCAGGCGGCGCAGGCGGCGCACAACGTCTGACCGCAGCGGAAGCTGCTGCACGCCGCGCCATCACCTTGCAGCCGACCAGCGCGATTGCACACGACCGTCTCGGCGTCGCGCTCGAAGAGCGCGGTCTGACGGCCAACGAAACCGAAGCTGCTTATCGGCGCGCCGTCGAGCTTGACCCGCAGTTTGCCGTCGCCTACGTTCATCTGGCCAGGCTGCTCAGAAAGAACAACCGCGCTGGCGAGGCCGAGCCTTACTATCGCCGCGCCATCGAACTTGCCCAGGACGCGCCCACGCTTGTGCTCATCGCCGCCACGTTGCAATCCGAGCAGCGCTGGAATGAATCCGAGCCGGTCTTAAGCCGCGCGCTCTCGCTTGACGCGCGCAGCCCCGGCGCGCTCTTTTTGATGGGCCGCCTGCGCACCGTCCAGAAACGCTTTGACGATGCCGAGCCGCTTTTGAAGAGTGCTATCGAGGCCAGCCCGCGCAGCTTTGCGCCGTACTCCGTTCTCGGTTCGGCTTACTTGCGCACGAATCGTCTGGAAGACGCGGAGAAGATTTATAATCGCGCGGTGGATGTCGCCTCTGCCGGAGAGCGCAAAGCCCTGGCGGGCACGTTCGGCTTCGGCGGCATCGGCGACGAATACATGAAAGCCGGACGCCGCACAGACGCCGTGCGCGCCTACCAGCGTGCGCTGCAACTCGACCCGACCAACGCCGAACTGCAAACCAAACTTGCCAACGCACGGCAGGGATGAGTAAGAAACTATGAACGCGAAACCATGAACGATGAATGTAAAACTACTGTCTTCATACGTCATCGTTTCGCGTTCATCATTCATCCTTCCTTTTAGTGGAGCTTAATTGATGAAGCGCTGCCCGAAATGCAATCGCACCTACCCGGACGACAATCAGAAGTTTTGCACGGTTGACGGCGGTCGGCTTGAAAGTGTGACCGACGCGGGTTCAAACTACAATCTCGGCCCGACGGTGATAACCAATCAGGCGGACTTAAACTTGCCGCCCGAGCCGAAGCCTGCCGCGCCGACGCCGCCCGCCCCCGACCTCAACAAAACAATAGCCTCTCTGCCTCCGCCGCCGACCGGAGAAATCCGCACCGGCGACACAGGCCCGGCCACCAATCGCACCATCGCCGGTTCATTTCAGCCAGCGGAATTGCCATCTCAGCCGACACCGCCCCCGCCTCCTCCGGCGCAGCCGCAAAACTACCAGCCCACGCCCGATTACCAGCGGCAACAACAACAACAGCCGCCGCAATATCAACAGCCGCCGCCTGGTTACCAGCAACCGCCGCCGCAGCAATATCAGCAGCAACAGTATCAACAGCAGCAGCCAGCGTCGCCCTCCGGCCAAGCATTGCACACGCCGCACGCAGGACATCCGCAGGCTGCGCACAAAGCGCCCGATGCCGCACGCAAAGGCAGCCGCCTGCCTCTCATCATCGGCGCGGTCGTCGTCCTGCTGCTGGCGAGCGCCGCAGCCTACTATTTTCTCGTGCTCAATAAAAAGGATGACGCGACGGCTAACACAAATGCCAACGCCAACACCGCCAGCACGAACACCAACGCTAACGCGAACGCCAACTTGAGCGCCAACGCTAACGCCAACGCGAACACAACGGCCAACGCCAACACCAGCGTCGTCCCGCCGCCCTTTGAGCCGCCGCCCGATACGACGCAATTCGTCAACTCGCAAACGAATTTGAGCGGCAAGATTGCCGAACACTTTGTGCCGTTCTCGTTCTATTATCCCGATTCTTGGGAGTTGGATTCGAGCGTCGCGGCGGGCGGAACTTACTTCGTCAGAGTCGAGCGCAAGCTGCCGCCTGATTTCACGCAGGAGCGCATGGCCGTCGGCTGGTATGAAAGCAACGGGACTTACGACTCGGATAAGTCTCTCTTCCCAACACTGGTCGAGGCCACCAGCACACGGCTCAAGAATCTACCCGGCTACGAGAAGCTTTCCGAAGGCCCGACCAAAGTGAATTCAATGAATGCCTACGAGTTTCGCTTCAAGGGCTTGACCAAAAACACGGAGAAGGGCGACATCACCTTCTGGGGACGCATCATCTTCCTGCCGCCCGGCGTCGAAGGCCAGAAAAACGGCCTTCAATTAACAATCCTCACCAGTTCGCTCGCGGAAGAACTGGCAGGCATTGAAGATGTCGGCGTCAAAGGCGAACTGCCCGTGGTTCTCGAATCGTTCAGACTCAAATAAGTGATGGGTGATAGGTGATGGGTAATAGGTAATAAGAAAAAGAAAGAGAGTTTCTCTTATCACCCATCACCTATCACCCATCACTTAATAAAAGGTGAGCATATGAAAATCGTTTTAATTGAAGAGCGCAACGGCCAGCAGAAACCCGAACGCTCGTTTGAGCAGATGGTGATGAAAGTCGGGCGCGACCCGGCGGAGTGTCATCTCGTGTTCGACCAAGCGGAATGGCCGATGGTCTCGCGCCGCCACGCCGAGTTTCGCGCCAAAGACGGGCGCTGCCTGCTCGTCGATACCAATTCCAGCTACGGCACTTATATCAACGGCCAGCGCATCATGCAGCCGGCGGAAGTGCAGCCGGGCGTGCGCGTGCAATTTGGCGCGGGCGGCCCCGTCCTGCTCGTCGCGCGCATCGAGATGGAGCCAAAACCCGTCAACTTCGCGGAACTGGATACGCATCGCGACTTGGGCGGCAAGTCGGAAGGGACAGGCGGAGGGCCAACTCCCCAGCCGCCGTCGCCGCCCGCGCCGCCGCCCGCCCAACCCCCGCAGCCCCCTCAGCAATTTCAACAGCGGCCACCCGCGCCGCCAGCACCCCCACAGCAACAGCCGCAAATGCAGCCGCCCCCGCAGCACGCTGCACCGCCGCCTCCGCAGCAGCCGAGGCCCATGCAGCCCCCTGCTCCGCCAGCGCCGCAGCCTCCGCCAATGCAGCAGCGCCCCGTCGCTCCGCCGCCACAGCAGCAATCTCAGCCCGCGCCTCCTCCGTCGCAACAGCAGCGGCAGGCCGCACCACCGCCTCCGCCGCAGCAGCGGCAGCCGCCGCAGCAGCAACAACCTGTGCAGCCGCCGCCACCCGCGCCGAAAGGCCCGGCCCAGCCCGCGTTTGTTGAGTTCGTCAGAGGCTCGACGGGCAAGCTCGAACGCATACAGGTCAGTAAGGATATTGTCCGGCTCGGGCGCGAGCCTGAAATGGAAGTGGCGATTGACGCGGCGGCGGCTGTCGTCTCGCGCCGTCATGCCGAGATACGACGCGGCGGCGACGGTCAATCCGTTCTCCACGACCTCGGCAGCTTCAACGGCACATTGCTCAACGACCA
>CAZEZJ010000516.1:0-3413 GCA_964516695.1 uncultured Blastocatellaceae bacterium | reverse complement strand
GGCGGAGATGAGAGAAGCGCTCAGCATTCCGTGGGCGATGCGTCGCCCGAATTTTGTCTGGCGCGCGAATTCATCATCGAGATGCACAGGATTCTGGTCAGTCGTTAAATCAGCGAAGGCGCGTATGTCGTCGTCCGTGATTGCTTTTGAGAGCGACGCCGTGTCGCCAATTTGGAGTGGCATGAGCTTCCTCTTTAACGTTTATCCTTAGCTCTGTTTAATTCGACGGCGTGGAGAGAAATTTCATCACCGCCGCGTTGAAGTCCGCCGCCTTCTCGACCTGCGGCACGTGGCCGCACTCACCAAAGACTATCAATTGAGAATGGGGAATCTCTTTTTTGAATCGCTCTCCGAATTCCGCGAGCGGCGTCAGGCCGTCTTCGCGCCCCCAGATGAGGAGAGTCGGGTGCTTAATGGCGGCCAAGCGATTGTCGAGCATGTCTTCGCGTCGTGCGATTGATTGGTTGAGGCTTTGAATGGTGTAGCCGTCGCCCGCCGCGATGCGTTGGGTAAGCATCAGGTCAATGGCGGCGTCGGAAGTGAAAAGCTGCTTGTTGTAGAAGACGAGCGAGGCCAATTGTTTGATGCCTTCGCGCGTCGAAGGATTCAGTAGGCTCAGCCTGTTGATATCGAAATCAACTGGCGGCGCGAAGCCCGCTGCATCAACGAGCACTAAGCGCTCGACGCGTTCGGGATGCGCCAGCGCGTAGGCCGCGGCAATCCATCCGCCCATCGAATTACCGACGAGCGAAGCGCGCTCAATTTTCAGTTCCTTATAGAAAGCGTCCAGGAAATCAACGTAAGTGCCGACGCGATAGTTGAGGAAAGGCTTAGCGGAGCGACCGAACCCAATCTGGTCGGGCACGATGACGCGAAACTTCTGTGCGAGCACGCTCGTGTTCAAGAACCAATTCGTCGCGTTGCCGCCCAGCCCATGCAGCAGGATGACGGTCGGGCCGCTGCCCGCTTCCAGGTAGTGAATCTTCACGCCGTAGATGGTCGCTTCTTTACTGGCCGGAGAGGTAGCGGCTTGCTGCTGCGCGCCGGCCGGAGCGAAGTTCAAGAAGATGAGAAGCGCGGCGCTGGCGAGTAGGATGAAAGCTTTGCTTGGCTCTGCGCCTTTGAACGGCTTTAACATTTTGTGCTGCCTCCTGGAGTGGGAATCTAGCTTTGGCGCAATTGCTATCGTGCGTATAAGCTTTCGATAAGTTTGCCGTAACGCTCTATGACGACGTTGCGCTTAATCTTCATCGTCGGCGTAATTTCATCCGCCTCAATCTGTAAATCATGGTCGAGAAGCAGAAACTTTTTAACCGCCTCGCTTGAGGAAACTCTCTCGTTAGCGCGGTCAACAATCGCTTGCACCAAGCGGATGATTTCCTTGTTTCGCGTTAGGTCTGCAAAATCCTTGTGGTCGAGGCCGCGCGCGCGTGCGTGTGCTTCGGCTTCCAAAGGATTAAGCGTGATGAGCGCGACCAGATAGCTACGGCTATCGCCATAGACGAGCGCGTGGCTGATGAGATGATGCTCTTTGAGCAGATTTTCGATGAGAGCGGGCGCGACGTTTTTGCCCGTTGACATGACGATTAACTCTTTCTTCCGGCCCGTGATTTTCAAGAAGCCGTCTTCGTCCATCAAGCCCAAGTCGCCTGTGAGCAGCCAGCCGTCGCGCATCACTTCCGCGGTCTTGTCCGGCTGCTGGTAATAACCGCTAAACATCATCTCGCTTCGGACAAGAATTTCGCCGTCGCTCTCAATCAAAACTTCACAGCCCGGCATCGGCGGCCCGACAGTTCCAAACTTATAATTTTCAGGACGGTTGAAGGCGACGCAGATATTTTCCGTCAATCCGTAGGCTTGCAAGATGGGAAGGCCCGCCGCAGCGAAGAATTCCGCAATCTCGAATGGAAGCGGCGCGCCGCCGGAGGTCGCAAGCCGCAAGCGCCCGCCGAAGTAATCGTTGACACGGCTTAAAACGGGATGTGCCTTTGCGTCGTATTCCGCCAGCAACTCAGTCGGGATAGACTCTCTCGCTTGCCGCAGTCGAGAGAGTTTGCGCCCTATAGCGAGCGCTTCATGGAAGCGCTGCTGTTCTGCCTGAGACTCTTTTTCAAGGTCTGTGACGACGCGCGCGTGTATCTTTTCAAAAAAGCGCGGCAGGCTGGCGAAGACCGTCGGCTTGACTTCCAGCATGTACTCCCAGAGCTTCGTCAGGTCGTCAACGAAATAAGCGGATGCTCCCGCGTAGAGACGATTGTAGAGACCGGAGATGCGCTCCGCGACGTGACAGTAAGGCAGATACGAGAAGGAGACATCCGTTTCGCAAATCGGAATCGTTTGGCGCAACGACTCGACGCTGTTGAGCACATAGCGATGACTCAGACACGCTCCCTTTGGCAATCCGGTCGTGCCGGAAGTGTAAACCATGATGGCGATGTCATCGGCCTTCGCGTTTTCCGCACGCTGGCTGAGCAGCGAACGTGTACGCTCATTAGCATCGCGTCCCGTTTGCAGAAATTCCTGATAACTTAAAATTCCCGTCGCGCCGCGGGCCGCCGCTTCATCCAGCGCGATAATAGCTTTGACCTGCGGCAGATTTTCTCGCACCCGCAAAATCTTATCGAGTTGTTGCCGTGTGTCTACCAGAACAAACTCCGCATCAGAGTGGTTGATGATGTATTGACACTGCTCTGCGGAACTCGTCGGGTAGAGGCCCACGCCCACACCGCCCGCGCTGATTGTTCCGATGTCGCTGATGGGCCATTCAGGGACATTGCCCATCAACACGCAGACCGCAGCCCCCGGCGTCAATTCATTCGCCAGCAAAGCGCTGCCGAATGCGTGGGCTTCCGCATCAAAGCGCTCCCAAGAGATGCCCTCCCAGCTTTCGTTTTGACGAAAATAGAAGGCATCACGCTGAGGCTGCTCTGGGCCGCGCTCGCGATAACGCTGCACGCGCTCGCGAAACAGAGAATAGATATTCGGATACTCCATATACTTTTCCGAATTACTTTTCCTTTACCAACGATAGGCGACGCACGCCATGTTGAGTCCGCCGCCGGAAGCGCACATCACTAGGACATCGCCGCGATTAAGTTTCCCCTCTTTGACGGCATCGTCGAGCACCATCGGAATACAGGCCGAGCCTGTGTAACCCCACTTCCCCATCACTGTATGCGTGCGCGACAGAGGGAAATCGAGTTTCGCCATCACCTCTTTAATGGTGCTCAGGTTGACCTGCGTGAAAAGGAAGAGTCCCACGTCATCAAGCGTCAGGCCACACTTACTAAGCACGTCGCGCACGATTGCGGGCCAGCCTTCCGTGTTCACCTCCGACGGATACTTTTTGGCGAAGCGCAGTTTCGCCCACGTTCCGTCGCGCAGGACATCCTCTGTTACCGGCATCCGCGTTC
>CAZEZJ010000515.1:1818-3414 GCA_964516695.1 uncultured Blastocatellaceae bacterium | reverse complement strand
GGCGATAAAGCGTCGGCGCTTCTATGCAGCAACGGCTTCGTTGAGATGACGAACGGCTATTACGAAACGAGCGATGGTCTCGTGCAACTGCGGCGCGCGGGCCGGATTGCGAACGCTTACACGCGCGCGGCGGACGGCAACGTCGTGCAGGTGGCGCGCATTCGTCAGCCCGCCTCCTTTCGGCTCGCGCTCGGTTTCGGGAAAGAGGCCGGCGAGGCTTTGAAGAACGCGAGAGCTTCACTCTTGAGAACGTTTGCCGCCGTCCGCGAGGAGTATGACAACGGTTGGCATGATTATCTTTCGTCGCTGCGCCGCGTCGAGCAGAAGTACCAGCAGCAGTTTGACCGTGCGGCGATGATTTTGAAGGCGCACGAGGATAAGACTTATCGCGGCGCGATGGTCGCATCCCTTTCCGTGCCTTGGGGCGGAGGTGCAAACGCGAACGAGCCGAACACGAGCGGCTATCACACGGTCTGGGCGCGCGACCTCTATCAAGTCGCCACGGCCTTTCATGCGATGGGCGACAAGCCTTCAGCCGACCGCGCTCTCGATTACCTGTTCCGTGTCCAGCAGAAGCCTGACGGCAGCTTTCCGCAAAATTCTTGGCTCGACGGGCGGCCCGCAGGCGGCGGCTTGCAGATGGACCAAGTCGCTTATCCTCTCATCCTCGCCTACCAACTCGGTCGCACGGACAATCAAACCTGGGTCAAGCACGTCAGGCCCGCCGCCGACTTCATCGTCAAGCATGGACCCGCGACGCCGCAGGAGCGCTGGGAAGAAGAAGCTGGCTATTCCCCTTCGACGATTGCCGCCGAAATCGCCGGACTTGTGTGCGCCGGCGAGATAGCGCGGCGAAACGGTGATGAAACGGCGGCTGCCCGTTATTTGAAGACGGCTGACGAATGGGCAAGTAAAATCGAGCGTTGGACAGCGACGACCACGGGGCCGCACGATGAGCGCAACTATTTCTTACGCATCTCGGACGACGACGACCCCAACGACGGCGCGCGGCTTGAAATCAACAGCAACGGCGGAACATACGATGAGCGCGAGATTGTTGATGCGGGTTTTCTCGAATTGGTCAGGCTCGGCATTCGCCGTGCTGACGATTCTTTGATAATAAAATCGCTCGCCGTCGTTGATAAGTTGATACAGGTCGAAACGCCGAACGGCGCGGCTTGGTATCGTTATAACCACGACGCCTATGGAGAACGGCCCGACGGCGGTAACTACGACGCGCGTGCGGGACAGGGCCGTTTGTGGACGCTGCTCGCGGGCGAGCGCGGGCAGTATGAGTTAGCGCGCGGCGACCGTGCGGCGGCTAGCAAAAGATTGGATGCGATGCTCAAGTTTGCCAACGCGGGCCTGATGATTCCCGAGCAGGTTTGGGACAAGGTCGTTAGCCCGCGCGCACCTTTACGCTTTGGCGAAGGCACAGGCTCGGCCACACCGCTCGCGTGGTCTATGGCCCAATTCATCCGCCTCGTCGTTAATCTTCAAGAGGGGCGCAATCTGGACACGCCAGACATCGTCGCCGCGCGTTACACGACAGCAAGAACCGCCGTCGATTCTCGGAAACCATGATGAAAAGAGAAC
>CAZEZJ010000515.1:616-1808 GCA_964516695.1 uncultured Blastocatellaceae bacterium | reverse complement strand
TCTTATCGCTCTGCCTGCTCGTCTGCTCCGTTGCCAGTGTGCGAGCCATAGACTTTAACGGCCTCGAACAAATCGGCCCGGTCGTCAGTGTCACGAAGACCGCGTCGAGCATCACCCTCAACTGCCGGGACAATTCGCAAGTGCTCATCACGGCGCTGGCCGGCGACCTCGTGCGCGTGCGCGTTTCTTTCCGTGGGCCGCTGCCCGCGCGCGACCATTCGTGGGCCATCGCGAAAAAGGATTGGGGAGCGCTGGAATGCACCATTATTGAGCGGTCAGGTGAGTTGTTGCTGATAACGGAGGAGTTGGAAGTTGTAGTCCGTCGCTCACCCTTGCTCATCGAGTTTCGCGACGCGCGCACGCATCGCGTTATCAACTCGGACGAGCGCCCAATGATGTTCGACCCGAAGGGAACGACCGTGGCTTCCGCCAAGAAGCTTGGCTTCGATGAACACTTTTACGGCCTCGGTGAAAAGGCCGCGCGGCTCGACAAGCGGCGCGAGCAGTTTACGATGTGGAACGCAGACACGCCCGGCTACAAAGAGGGAACAGACCCCATCTATCAAAGCATCCCCTTTTACATCGGCTGGGAGCGCGGCGCGGCCTACGGTATCTTCTTCGATAACAGCTACCGCACCTATTTCGACTTCGGAAAATCGTCGCAAACCTACGCGGCCTTTTCGGCGGAAGGCGGCGAGATGAACTACTACTTCTTTCAAGGGCCTTCAATCAAAAAAATACTCTCGCGCTATACGGAGTTGACCGGGCGAATGCCGCTGCCGCCCCTGTGGGCGCTCGGACATCAGCAGAGCCGTTGGAGCTACTATCCGCAGGCGATGGCCGAAGAGGTGGTGCGCGAGTATCGCCAGCGCGATTTGCCGCTCGACGTGCTGCATCTGGACATCGACTACATGCAGGGTTATCGCGTCTTCACCTTCAACACCGAGCGCTTTCCCGACCCGAAAGCTTTGACAGACAAACTGCGCCAGCAGGGCGTGAAGGTAGTCACCATCGTTGACCCCGGCATTAAGTATCAGCCGCCGAGCGCTGACGCGCCCAAGCAGACGCCCCCCTCGCGTCCCGAACTCGCGCCGCAGGAGAAAAGCTACTACGTCTTTAATCAGGGGATGGAGAAAAACTATTTTATGAAACGCAAGAACGGCCAGTTATATATCCCGAAGGTCTGGCCGGG
>CAZEZJ010000515.1:0-606 GCA_964516695.1 uncultured Blastocatellaceae bacterium | reverse complement strand
GATAGCGTCTTCGTTGATTACACCTTGCCGGACGCGCGCCGCTGGTGGGGCGACCTGCATCGCGCCTACACCGATAACGGCATCGCCGGAATCTGGACGGACATGAACGAGCCGGCAGATTTCGTTGACCAGACGGGCAAAGCGCAGATGGATGTCGTCAACTACGACGAGGGTGAAAATTCCACACACGCCAAGAATCGCAACGTCTTCGCGCTTTTGATGGCGCGCGCGACGTATGAAGGATTGGAACGCTTGCAGCCGGACAAGCGCCCGTATGTCATCACGCGCGCCGCCTACGCGGGCATTCAGCGTTATTCGACGATGTGGACGGGCGACACCAACAGCACTTGGGAGGCGCTCGCGCTCTCTTTGCCGATGTTTCAAACGCTTGGCCTCTCCGGCGAGGCTTTCGTCGGCGCTGACATCGGCGGCTTCATCGGTCGAGGCTCGGGCGAGCTTTTAACGCGCTCTTATCAGGTCGGTTTCCTGACGCCCTTCTGCCGCAACCACAAGGTGATTGACGGCTACGACCAAGAGCCTTGGCGCTTCGGCAAGTATTACGAAGACATCATTCGCAAGTATCTGAAACTGCGCTATCGCATGTTG
>CAZEZJ010000514.1:0-3419 GCA_964516695.1 uncultured Blastocatellaceae bacterium | reverse complement strand
GGCTTTGGCTTCCGCCTTTGTGCAGCGCGCCGATTTTCTGCAAAGGTATCCGGCCTCGCTCGGGCGCGACGCTTTCGTTGATGCGGTGATTGCCACCGTGCAGCAAACCTCCGGTGTGAGCCTAGCGGGCCAGCGCAGCACGCTGCTCAGCCAGTTTGACACAGGCGGACGCGCCGCTGTCATTATCGCCGTGGCCGACGACGCATCTTTCTCACAGGCCGAATACAATCGCGCCTTTGTGCAGATGCAATACTTCGGTTATCTGGGCCGCGACTACGACCAAGGTCAACAACCGCGTCACCAACAACTACCGCGCGATGGTCTGCGCCTTCATCACGTCCAGAGAATATCAGGAGCGCTTCGGCAACAACATCTTCTACACCAACGCCGACTGCGCCAACATCAACTAGCTGGCGCTTTCACTCCTGAAAAGTTTAACAACAAAAGGCTCGCTGCTTAATTAGCAGCGAGCCTTTTGCTTTTCCCTTCAACCCGCTCTAACTCCCTGAGCCTTCCCTCGCGTCTATCGCCAGCGCTTCATCATAAACCTCCCGCATCAAGCGCGCCGTGCGCTCCCAGCTAAATTCGGCAGCGCGCCGCAATCCGCTTTCCATCATGCGTCGTCGCAAATTTTCATCTCGAAGCAGCGTGACAATGCTGCGTGTCAGTTCGCCAGTTTCAGTCGGAGCAACGAGCAGGGCAGCGTCGCCGACGACTTCCGCGATGCTCTCGATGCGGCTGGCAATGACAGGCGCGCCGCACGCCATCGCCTCCAACGGCGGCAAACCGAAACCCTCATACAGCGACGGGTAAACGAACGCGCGGCATGAGGAATAAAGCGCACACAAATCATCATCAGGAAGATAGCCCGTCAGGATAACGCTCTTCGAGGGGCTTGTTTTTCTCACCTCAGCGAAGATTTCATCCGCCAGCCACCCGGTCTGCCCGGCAATGACGAGTTGTAGATGTTCATTCGCCTCGCTGAGCGCGCCACGAAACGCGCGGATGAGCGTGAGCAGATTTTTTCGCGGCTCGATGGTTCCGACAAACAGCAGAAAATCGTCTGCGATGCCGAGCCTTCTTCTCACGCCTTCGGCATCTTCCGCACATTGAGGACGAAAGACGCGCCGCGCAGCTTCCGGCACGGCCACCACCCGCTTGCTTTCAATAGCAAGATGCGTGCAGACTTCGCGCCGCACGCTTTCCGTCGGAGTAACGATTAGCGTCGCCGCTCGTGCCATTCGTGGCAATCTGCGACGCGCACGACGCACGCGCTCAATCTTGTGCGTCTCTGGGTGCAACAGTAAAGAGAGGTCGTGAATCGTCAGCACCGTCGGGCAGCTTTTAATCAAAGGCACTTCGTAGTTTGTGCCATGAAAGAGCGCGAGCGGTCGCCGCCTAATGTATCGCGGAAGCCCAAAGAGAAACCAACGTCGGCCGAGCGGGCCTACGCTTGCCTCTATGGCTCGCAAGTTCGACGGCCAATGCCGCACGACCTCGCCATCCGCTAGCGGCGCAAACGGGCGCGGCGAGACAAGCTCGAAGTCATCCGACGGCGAAGCGAGCGCCAGCGCCAGCGCCAACTCAAACGTGTAGTGACCCACGCCCGCCTTCGTCTCGCTCAGCGGCAAGCCATCAAGACCAATCAGCATCAGAGCAAGTTAGGAAGGATGAAGACCGCAAGGATGAAAGCACGACTAATCAATTTGCACGCCCAAGCCTGCCGCCTTCATCCTTGCCTCCTCATCCTCGCTGTTCACTCCCTTCGTTAGCTCCGCGATTTTCGTGGCCGTCGCTTTAGCCACACGCTCGGGAATCGTTGTGCCGAGCCATTCGCTCATCAATGCGCCCGCTCTTTCGGCAACTCTTGCGGCGAGAGCGTGCGCGCGAAAGCTTTGCGCGCGGGCGGCGAAATCGATGATTGACTGCGCGTATGTCTCGGGCGCGTGCTGTTCTTCGAGAAGACGGCGGGCCTTTGCGCCCATGACGGCAAAGCGCGAAGGGTCTGACAGAAAAGCCTCGAAGTGTTTTTGAATATCCGCCACTTCGCGTTCCGGCTCGACGAAAGCGACTGTCTCCGCGGGCAGCGTCGCATACCAACCCACACGAGTGACGAGGCTCGGCAGCGCGTGTCGCCAGATGCGCAGTTGGCTGCCCGAAGCCTCGCCCATCGTCGGATAGCGCAGGTTGATGGCCAAATGCGCTCTCGACAACGCCGCATCAAGTTCCGCTTCAGGCACGTACCCGTGAACTGTCACCAGTTGCTTCAATCCCAGCGAGCGAATCTGCGCGCGTAGTCTTCTCTCGTCAACGAGCACTTGCCCGTAGATGTCCAGATGAAACTGCTCACGCGCGGGAAACCCTGAGAGCGCTTCGAGCACTTGCTGCAAACGACGATTGCGGCCCAGATAACCGAAGACGACCAGACGAAAGGGCGGCCCATCAGCCTTGCTTTCCGCGCTCTCGGCGGAAAGCTTCTCGCGCGGCGGCGGCCCAGCGCTGAAAGGTAAAGGCAGATAAGCCACAGGCCAGCGATTCTCTGTTGATAATTTCAAGTAGGTCTCGCGATTATGCGTGACGACGCCGAGTGCATTTTCGAGCGCTAAGGGCGTGAGCGGATAACGCTCGGCCATCTCGTCTATGTTGCTCGCATCGTTGCGGAAACATTCTTCAGCGGCCTGCTTTCCTTCCGCGCCGTAATATCGCTGCATCACCGCTAGATAAGCTTGCAGGTCGCGCCACTGAACGCGATAAAGGCCATCGAAGAAATGATGCAAGCGTTCGTCATGCAAGACGACGATGCCCGGGTGCTGGCGGCTAACTTGCCAGATTGAGCCATGAAAGAGCGGGTTATTGCCGATATGATAAATGCTCATGCCGGCCTGATTGACTTCTTCCCAACGGATATTTCCGGCCTGATAGAAACGAACCCCGGCAAACTCTTTCAAGCCCTCGTCCCACTCGCGGCTGTCAGTCCATAAACGAACTTGGGCCTGCTCGCTCAAGGCCGCGAGCACGCGCGTCGTGTAATGCGCGATGTCCGTGCTGGCTGGCGGCAGTGGTGAAAACCAGTTTAGTTTCATCTTAAATGAATGCGGAGCAGAATTGACGCTTCATCATCAAGACTTTTGAGCCAGCAGTGTCCGCACAACGCTCGTCCAGCTAATTCCCAATTTCTCGTAGAGCGCGCGGCCGCGCCTTCCCCACTCAAGCGCCTGCTCTTTCTGTCGCCACAATTGGTCCATCTGCGCGGCCAAGCCTTCAATCGTCGGCTCTGCGACGAGGCCCGTTTCGTTATGGGTGACAAACTCCAGCGGACCGCCCGAATCCGTGCAGGTGATGACGGGCTTTGCGGCCAGCATCGCTTCCAGCGTCACGTAGCCGTAATCCTCATCAACCGGCGGATAGAGCACGCCGCG
>CAZEZJ010000513.1:0-3421 GCA_964516695.1 uncultured Blastocatellaceae bacterium | reverse complement strand
AGCTTGCTGCGCAACTCGTTTGGCAGATAACTACGCGAGACGAAACCCTTATCCTTCATCAGCAGGTGGCACGATTGGCAGCTATCGAGTCGCCCGCGCGCGTCAATCTTCGTGCCCGCTCCGTTGAGGGCCATAAACTCCCAATCGCCAACGCTCGGGTTAAAGCCCTGCTCGCGCTTAATCATCACCGTCAACAATTCAGGCGCGTCCTTTTTCTCCGGCAGCAGCTTTTCCTTGACGATGACGGAGCCGATTGGAAAGCTTGGCTTTAGTTCGGACATCAAGGCTTGCCGCCCGAGTTCGTTGACGTAAACGCTAATCAGTTTTCGCAGGTGCGGATTGCGCGCCTCGGCGGCGCGGTCTTTGGCCGTCGGCATGGCGCACATGATGTCCAGCTTGGAAGAGATATAGACGGGCTGCGGATTAACCAGCGTCCATGTCCGGTAATCTCTGATTTCGTCAACCTGCGGTGGCTTCGTTTCTTCAGCGGGCGTTGCGACAATCTCCGCTTTCAGCGCGAGGCCGGAAAACGTGAAGCCCGCCACGACGCTCCCGACAATCAGTAGGACGAGGCTGCCCAATATGTAGCGGACGTTTCTCTTCATGGCTGTTTGTAGCTCGTTAGCTCTCCGGCGTTGTCTTCTCCCCGCCGTACTCCGGCGGATAATAGATAACTTCGACGGCGCGCCCGCCGACGCCTTTCGTGTAAAAAGAGACCGAGCGGTCGCGATGTTCTTTGACGGGGCGGCCCTCGCGCGAGGCCGCTGTCTCCAACTCTTCGCGCGTTTCGACACGCAGGCCGAAGTGTGGCGGATGCTTCGAGCCGCGCGGAAGCAGCGCCACGCCAAAACCGCGCGCATCGCGCAGCATCGCCCAATCTTCATACATCGTTTCTAAGCGAAAGCCTATCCGCTCATACTCGCGCACGTCTCGCTGCAAGTCCTCCGACTCGATGGCAACGTGGTCCATCACACCCTCAAAACGCGGCTCAACGTTCTGCTCTGGCATATCTCAATCTCCCGCATCAATCTGGCGAGCCTCTTGCGCAGGCTCTAAACTTTCTCCCTGTAGACTTCTTCATTGTATCGCCGCTCGGAACAAAAGGAAAAAGGCGGGCTATCAATCGCTCGCTCGTTGGCGAAAAGAATTAATAGCTCTCCGGCGGTTCAGCCAACACTCATGTGAAAGATTCTTGACAGCAATGAAGCGCCCGCGCCAAGCTGTTAGACGACAGTTCTAAGAGCCGAGAAAGAAAAGATAATCGCTTATGAACGAAAACGCGCCGCGCATCATTTCACTTTTGCCCTCCGCCACGGAGATAGTTTGCGCGCTCGGCTTGACAGAGAATCTCGTCGGCATCACGCACGAGTGCGACTATCCGCCCGAAGTTGCTGGCAAGC
Organism: uncultured Blastocatellaceae bacterium; assembly: GCA_964516695.1. Classification (GTDB taxonomy): domain Bacteria; phylum Acidobacteriota; class Blastocatellia; order Pyrinomonadales; family Pyrinomonadaceae; genus DASVTR01. The sequence goes on along the minus strand of CAZEZJ010000513.1, from coordinate 2,021 downwards.
CCGCTTTGACGGCCAGCCGTATCTCTCACGAGACCATGTCGAGCGCTGAGATTGACCACGCCGTGCGCTCGCAACTCGACGGCCACGGCTCAATTTACAATCTCGACGAAGAGAGAATGCGCTCTCTCAAACCAGACCTCATCTTGACGCAGGAGCTATGCGATGTCTGCGCCGTCAGCTATAAAACGGTCGAGCGCGCGGCGCGTATGTTTGAGACAGACGTGCGCGTCGTCTCGCTTGAGCCGAATACCATCAGCGATATTTTTATGAACATTCGCACCGTCGGCCAATTGACGGGAAGGGCGGAAATTGCCGAACGAGTCGTCAGCGAACTCTCCGCGCGTCTGGAAAAAGTGGCGGGCGCGCTCGGCCGCGTGGAAAGACGCCCGCGCACGTTGATGCTGGAATGGTTGGAGCCAGCGTTTGCGCCGGGCCACTGGGTTCCAGAGCAGGTCGCAATCGCCGGCGGCGACCACGCTTTCGGGCGCGCGGGCCAGCCCTCTGTAACGACCACCGCGGAAGAGATACGACGTTACGCGCCGGAAGTCGTCGTGATGATTCCCTGCGGTTATTACAAGGAAGACATTTTGCGGCAATTGCCGCAAGCGCGTTTGCCCGATGGGTGGAATGACCTGCCCGCCGTGCGCGGGGCCGAAGTGTGGGCGGTGGATGCAACTTCATATTTCAGTCGGCCGGGGCCGCGCGTTGTTGACGGCGTGGAGATTCTCGCGCGCATTCTGCATCCAGAAGTGTTCGGCTCACCGGCGACGGATGAAGCGGTGCGCGTTTCGTCGCATCTGATGAGTTCGTAAATTTGAGAACAAAGGTTCTGGTTGAACAAGGCGGAAAAAATGGCACGTGCGAAAGTTGCTTCCTCTTCGCAGGGCGAAGTTAAAAATGAAACGGCGAGCGGTCTGCTGGAAAATTTTGCGTTGACCGCCGAGAGCATAGCGGCGACGACGAAAAAACTGGAGAAGGCCGCGCTGCTCGGCGCTTACCTGCGAAGCCTTTCGGACGAAGATTTACAGCGCGCCGCGCGCTACTTCGCCGGGCATCAATTCGCGCTCAACGATGCGCGCACCACAAACGTCGGTACGAGCGTGCTGCGCGCGGCTTTGAGCGCGGCAACCGGCCTCAGCATCGAAGATTTGCGGCCGCGCTATGTGCGCCTGGGCGATGCGGGCGAAGTCGCAGGGGAAGCCATCAGAGAGACGAAGCGTGGAAGCTGGCAGCCTTCTATCACGCTGGCCGAAACTGACGTGCTGATTGAGCGCTTGAGCGCGATGCGCGGGACGAAGAATAAGCAGACGTTGCTCACGGAAGTGTTGGAGAGCGCGACCGCGTTGGAAGCGAAATATCTGGTTAAGCTGCTGGTTGGCGACCTTCGCATCGGTTTGAAGGAAGGGCTGGTGGAGGATGCCATCGCGCGTGCGTTTGAAAAGCCTCTGTCGGCTGTCGCGCAAGCGAATATGCTGTTGGGCGACATCGGGGAGGTAGCCGTGCGGGCGCGCCGCGACGCGCTCACAGAGATAACGATGCGCCTCTTTCACCCGCTCAAGTTTATGCTCGCCACGGCGGCAGCCGACTTGGCGGATGTCGCGCGAACGATGCCGGAAGAGTTTTTCGTCGAAGACAAGTTTGACGGCATACGCGCGCAGGCGCACGTGCAGAAGATTGAAGCAGCCGCCACCGGCGCTAAGCAGGAGACGAAAAAACAAGAGGCAACGGCGAGCACGCGCGTCGCGCTTTTTTCACGAACGATGGACGACATCACGCACCGCTTTCCAGAACTCATCGCGCCGCTCGGAGCGCTTTCTTCAGACGTGATTCTCGACGGCGAGATTGTTCCGGCACGCGGCCAAGAGATTTTGCCCTTCGCGGAATTGCAGAAGCGCTTGGGCCGCAAGACCGTCAACGAAGAACTGCTGGCCGCCACGCCCATCGTCTTCATCGCTTACGACCTGCTGTATGCCGACAAGCGCGTGTTGATTGACGAGCCGCTCATTGAACGCAGGCGTCTG
>CAZEZJ010000512.1:0-3424 GCA_964516695.1 uncultured Blastocatellaceae bacterium | reverse complement strand
CACGGCGTCTCTCTTCATCTGCTCCGTCTCCGCGTCGTCGTCAAAGACAGCAAGGGTCTCGTCGCCCTTGAGGAGGTCAAGCGCGCTCGCCATTTCCGCCGGCGTGGGCGCGTCAAACAGCAGGCGCAACGGAACCTGTAGCTGCGTGCTCTCTCTGACGAGCGAAATCAGTTTGGCTGCCAGCAAAGAGTGTCCGCCCAAATCGAAGAAATTATCGTTCATGCCGATGTGCTCAATGTTGAGCGCCTCGCTCCAAATGCCTGCGATTAACTTCTCGGTCGGCGTCTGCGCCGCCACGAACAGAGACTCTAACTGCGGGCGCATCTGCGCCGGGGCGGGCAGCGCGCGACGGTCTATTTTGCCGTTCGGCGTCAACGGCATAGCGTCGAGTACGACCCACGCCGACGGCACCATGTATTCCGGCAATCTGTCTTTCAAAAAGCGGCGCAGCTCGCTCGTCTCCGAAGAATTGTCCGCTTGCTTTGTCACGACGTAGGCTACCAACTGTTTGTCGCCGGACTCCTGTTCGCGAGCCAGGACGAGCGACTCTTTCACCCATTCATGCTGGCCGAGCGCGGCCTCTATCTCTCCCGGCTCGATGCGAAAACCGTGTATCTTGACCTGATGGTCAACGCGGCTCAAGAATTCAATACTGCCGTCGGGCAAGTAGTGCGCAAGGTCGCCGGTCTTGTAAAGCCGCATTCCCGGCGCGCCGGCCAACGGGTGCGGCACAAACGTCTCTGCGGTCAACTCCGGTCTGTCCAGATAGCCGCGCGCGAGGCCGTCGCCGCCGATGTAAACTTCGCCGGGAACGCCAACGGGCACGGGCCGCAGATGCTTGTCGAGCAGGTACATCTGAGTGTTGGAAAGCGGCTGGCCGATGGGAATGTTGGTCGCCTCTGCGGAGACGCTGCGAACTAAATGCCACGAAGCGAAAGTCGTGCTCTCGGTCGGACCGTAGACATGAAGCAGGCGTTCAGGAGCGCCATGCTTGAGCACTTCGCTGGCCCATCTCGGCTCGACCATCTCGCCGCCAAATAAGAGATGCCGCAAAGAACGGAAGGCTTCCGGCGCTTGACGGGCAATCTGGTTAAAGAGCGCCGTCGTCAGAAACAACGTGCTGACCTGACGCTCAAGTATCTCGGCGGCGAAATCAGTGGGCGAGAGCGCCACATGCTTTTCAATGCCAACGAGCGTCGCCCCGTGCGACAGCGCCCCCCAAATCTCAAACGTAGCGGCATCAAATGATGCGTTCGAGGCTTGGGCTATCCGGTCGCTGGCGTTGAGCTGCACGTAGTTAGTATTGGAGACTAAACGGTTGATGGCTTGGTGCGTGACGCAAACGCCTTTCGGCTGTCCTGTCGAACCGGAGGTATAGATGACGTAAGCCAGATTGGCGGGCGTCGTCAGGTTGATGGGATTCTCGGCGCTCTCTGTGGCGATACTCTCCCATTGCGTGTCTAAATAAACGCTCGGACCTTCGTACTCCGAAAGGCGTTGGGCCAATGGCTGCTCGGTCAGGAGCGCGGCCACGTTCGCGTCGCTTAACATCCAAGCCAGCCGTTCTCCGGGATATGAAAGGTCGAGCGGCACATACGCGCCGCCGGCTTTGAGGATAGCCAGCAGGCCGACAATCATCTCGACAGAGCGAGGCAGCAGAATGCCGACGCGCGTTTCCGGCCCCACGCCTAAGGCCCGCAGGCGATGCGCGAGGCAATTGGCCTGGCGGTTTAATTCACCGTAGGTTATCTGCGCTGAGCCATAAGAGGCTGCGATAGCTTCGGGAGCCAGCGCCGCCTGCGCTTCAAATAATTGATGCACGCATAAATCACTCGGATAAGCCGTGCGCGTTTCGTTCCAGTCGTAGAGAATGCGATGCAGCTCTGTTTCCAGCAGCAGCGGAAGTTCCGACAAGCGTTGCTCCGGGTGAGAGACGACTGATTCCAGGAGCGTTCCGAAATGGTCTTGTAGCCGCTTGATGGTCGCGGCGTCGAAGAGGTCCGTGTTGTAATCAATCGTCCCGCGCAGTCCTCGCTCGTCATCTTCCATCTGGACGGTGAGATCGAATTTGGTCGTGGCGGTTTCCACCCTTTGCGGCTTGAGGCTCATGCCTGAGAGACGCAATTCCGCGCTCGGAGAATTTTGCAAGACGAAGATGACAGAGAGCAGCGGCGTGTGGCTCAGGCTGCGCTCCGGCTGCAATTCTTCGACCAGTTTCTCGAAGGGCAAGTCTTGATGAGCGTAGGCTCCTAGAGCCATCTGGCGCGTCCGTTTCAACAGTTCGCGAAACGGCGGATCGCCCGAGAGATCAGACCGCAGCACCAGCGTGTTGACGAAGAAACCGATTAAGCCTTCCGTCTCGCGCCGGTCGCGTCCGGCGATAACCGTGCCGACCGGAACATCCGTCTGCCCTGTGTAGCGATAGAGCAGGGTTTGAAAGGCCGCCAGCAGCGTCATAAACAGCGTGACGTTCTCCTGTTGGCTGAGTCTCTTCAGCGATTCTGACAGCGCGGGCGACAGCGCGAATAACTCTTGCGCGCCGCGAAAGCTCTGCACGGGCGGGCGCTGTCTATCCGCCGGCAATTCCAACAGGGGCGGGCTTCCTGCCAACTGTTTCTTCCAGTATGACAATCGCTCTTCAAGCGCTGCGCCCGCGAGCCATGTGCGCTGCCAACTAGCGAAGTCCGCATATTGAATCGGCAACTCCGCCAGCGGCGAAGGACGGTCGCAAGCGAAAGCCTCATAAAGCGCCGCTACTTCGCGTATGAGCACGCCGATAGACCAACCATCGCTGGCGATGTGGTGCAGCGTGAGCAACAGCAGGTGCTCGTCATCTGCCAAGCGCAACAAGCGCACACGCAGCAACGTGTCTCGTTGCAGGTCAAAGGGTCGCTGTCCTTCTTCGCGCGCGAGATGCTGCGCTTCAGCCTCTTGTCGCTCCACTGATAAACTGCTCAGGTCAACAACGGCCAGCTTCAACGGCTCCGCCTGATTTATCACTTGCACGGGCTGGCCGCCCACTGTGTCGAAGGTTGTGCGCAATGCCTCATGCCGTTGCGTGATTTCGCTGAAACATCGCTCCAGCGCGTTGACGTTGAGCGGGCCGCTGAGACGAATCGCCGCCGGAATGTTGTAAAAGGAGTTGCCCGGTTCTAATTGGTCCAGAAACCAGAGCCGCTGCTGGGCAAAAGAGAGCGGCAGGGCTTCTTCTCTCGAAACCCGCTGGATAGCGGCGACGGCATGGAGGCTCAGGCTCTCACCCCTTCGACGCTCGATACTTTGGGCCAGCCCCTCGACCGTCGGCGCTTCAAACAGATCATGCAAGGCAGCTTCCACTTGAAACGCAGAGCGCACGCGTGAGATGACCTGCGTCGCCAGCAAGGAATGACCGCCTAACTCAAAGAAATTATCCTCCGCGCCAACG
>CAZEZJ010000511.1:0-3426 GCA_964516695.1 uncultured Blastocatellaceae bacterium | reverse complement strand
GACCTGCTGGAAGAAGTGGCCGTCCAGCTTGGTCTTGAAGCTGACCAGATTATGGTGCCGGTCGAGCATGTGCTGCTGGCTGAGGCGGAAGCTCTCCCTGCCTTGATTGTGATTCGCCTGCCAAACAACAACACGCATTTTGTCGTCGCATGGCGACGCCTGGGCCGCCTCGTTCAAATCATGGACCCCGGAACGGGACGACGCTGGACCACCGCCCGGCAATTTCTACAGGGGCTTTATATCCATACGATGCAGGTGCCCGCAGAGGGCTGGCGCGAGTGGAGCGGGTCGGACGAGTTTTTGCGACCGCTCGGAAAACGGCTCGCAGAGATAGGGATTTCCGCCAGCGTCCGCAGACGACTCATCGAGACGGCTGTGGCCGATGCCGGTTGGCTAACAATGGCCGCGCTCGATGCGGCGACCAGAATGGTCGCTTCCATGGTTCATTCGGGCGGCATCAGTCGCGGGCGGCAGGCATTGTCTGTGCTCGAATCATTCTTCGAGCAAGCGCGAGATAAGGCGCAAGCTGAGGCGCACGTTATCCCAGACTCTTACTGGTCGGTCAGACCGGTGCCGTCTGACACAAACGAGGAAGAACAACTGTTATTGACCGGAGCCGTTTTGCTGCGCGTGCGCGGGCGCAAAGCCGTGCCAGCACGGAGCAGGCGCGGCGCCGCGAGAGATGAAGCGGGCGGCAAGCTTTCGTTGGAACTGTTGGCGGCTCTTAATGAAGCGCCGAGCCGGCCTGCCTTTGAGTTGCTGCGGCTGTTGCGCGCCGACGGTTTATTGGCTCCGGCGGCTCTCTTCGCGGCTCTGTTTCTCGCCGCCTGTAGCGTGATGATAGAGGTGCTACTGCTGCGCGTGCTCTTTGATTTGAGTTCGAGTCTTGAGCATGTGGAACAACGCGTCGGGGCGATGGTTGCCATCCTGGCCTTCGTGACGATTCTGCTGTCGCTGGAATGGCCTCTGGCCGCCGGGCTGCTCAGGAGCGGGCGTCATCTGGAAGGCCGGCTGCGCCTAGCCTTTTTAAGAAAGATTCCACGGCTTGGCGACCAATACTTTCGCAGTCGTTTGACTTCCGACATGGCCGAACGCAGCCACGCCATCCACACGCTCAGAGTTTTGCCGGACACTGGCGGGCGTTTCCTGCGAGCGCTGTTTGAAATCACGCTGACCACCGCCGGAATCATCTGGCTCGACCCGGCGAGCGCGTTGCTGGCCTGCACGGTAACGGCCATCGCCGTCTGTCTTCCTCTGTTTTCACAACCGCTGCTCGCTCATCTGGACCTGCGCGTTCGCACTCATAGCGGCGCGCTCAGCCGCTTTTATCTGGACGCGCTGCTCGGTTTGATAACGGTGCGCGCACACGGCGCGGAGCGGGCCATTCGCAGAGAGCACGAAAGCTTGCTGGTCGAATGGGCGCGGGCCGGATTGAGCTTGCAACGTGTGGCCGTCGCCGTCGAAGGATTACAGTCGTTGCTCGGTTTTGGACTCGTCGCGTGGCTGTTGTATTCGCACCTGACGCGCGGAGCCGAAGCGGGCGCAATATTGCTGCTCGTCTACTGGGCCTTGAACATCCCCGTTCTGGGCCAAGAGATAGCTCTCGTGGTCAGGCAGTATCCGTTGCTGCGCAACGTCACTTTGCGTCTGCTCGAACCGCTCGCAGCGCCCGAAGAAATCGAAGTCGAAGAAAGCGGTCAGGCTGATTATCCACCCGTTCTCGAAAGAGGACCGAGAGGCGTTCACATTCAGCTCGAAAATGTCTGCGTCCACGCCAGCGGGCATTCGATTCTTGAAGACATTAACCTAGACATCGAAGCGGGCAGCCACACGGCTATAGTCGGTTGGTCTGGGGCGGGCAAGTCGAGCCTCGTCGGTCTGCTGTTGGGATGGTACCGGCCAGCCGCGGGAAGCGTCAGCGTTGACGGCTTGCCGCTCAATCAACAATCGCTCGAACGCCTGCGACGCGAGACCGCATGGGTTGACCCGACCGTGCAACTCTGGAACGACTCTCTTCTTGGCAATTTGAGCTACGGCGCTCGTCGCTCAGACCTGCCGCTCGACCGCGTGATTGAAGAAGCGGACTTGCGCTCTGTGTTGGAACGTTTGCCCGAAGGCTTGCAGATGTCGCTCGGAGAAGGGGGCGCATTGCTCTCGGGCGGCGAAGGGCAGCGCGTGCGTCTGGGCCGCGCCGTCTATAGGCCGGATGTGCGCCTCGTCATCCTCGATGAGCCTTTTCGCGGACTCGACCGCGACAAGCGGAGAAGCCTTTTGGACCAAGCGCGAGGCCACTGGCGAGGGGCGACGCTGTTGTGCGTGACGCATGACGTGGGCGAGACGATGAACTTCGAGCGCGTGCTAGTGGTCGAGGGCGGAAGAATCGTCGAGGACGGCGCGCCGCATCGCCTCGCGGAGCAGAAAGATTCGCGTTACAGCGCTTTGCTTGAAGCGGAGAAGAATGTGCGCGCGGGCCTCTGGGCCAGTTCGCAGTGGCGACGCTTGACGATAGACAAGGGCGAGTTAAGCGAGAATCGTTGGAGGAAAACGGCTTGAGCGCTCTGGAAGAGCTGGCATCTTTTTCGTGGCCGCTTGAGCGCGCGGGCGAAGCTTTGGAAGCGCTCGCCCGCTCAAGCTCCCTGCCGCTCAAAGGAACAGAGATTCCCGTGCTCTCTCAAGCGCCGGACGACGCGGAAACGCTCGGGCGCTGGATTGAGGCCGCCGCCGACCGGATGGGCCTTGAAGCCGAGAGGGCGGATGCGCGCTATGCCGAAGTTGAACACTTGCTGCGCCACGCTGCTCCGGCGCTCATCAGGCTGGAGATGGAAAACGAGCCGAGACTATTAGCCATCGCTCGCGGCCACAAAAGCCACGTCAACGTCATCAGCCCTCAGCTTAACCTGCATCGCTTGTCAATGGACAAGGCGCGAGCGGCTCTCTGTCAAAAGTTGGAAAGCCCGCTGATTGAAGGAATAGACAATCTGCTGACGAAGGCGCGCGTTCCTCGTCGTCGCCGTCGAAGGGCGCGAGCAGCCATCCTCAACGAGCGTCTCGTCAAGGTCAGATTCTCCGATTGCTGGTTGCTGCGGCTCGCGCCGGAAACAAGCTTTGTCCAACTATTACGCCGGGCTGGACTGCTGCGCCGGCTCATGGCCGTGACCTGTGCTTATGGGCTTCTCTACTTGTTCTGGATTCTCTCCTGGATAGTTGTGGGGCGCGGCGCGCTGCAAGGTCATTTCGAGGAGGGTTGGTTTCTGGCTTGGGCGCTGCTGTTGCTGAGCATTGTTCCGCTCAGGTTATTCGCCACTTGGTCGCAGGGCTACGTTGTCATCAAGGCCGGAAGCCTGCTCAAACAAAGGCTGCTGGCCGGAGCCTTGCAGCTTGACGCAGACCACGTCAGGCAACAAGGAACAGGACAGCTTTTGGGTC
>CAZEZJ010000510.1:0-3432 GCA_964516695.1 uncultured Blastocatellaceae bacterium | reverse complement strand
GATATAGACGATTTCAAACAGTATAACGACCGCAACGGGCATCAGGCGGGCGACCTCGCGCTGGAGATGACGGCGCAGTGTTTGAAATCGGCGCTGCGCGGAGCGGACGTTGCCTCGCGCTACGGCGGCGAAGAGTTTTGCATTCTGCTGCCGCAGACAGCTTTGACGGAAGCGCTGGCGATTGCCGAGCGTATCAAACGACGTATTGAGAGGACCCGTTTTCCCAACGGCAAGCAGCAGCCGCTCGGAGCCGTGACCGTCAGTATCGGCGTCGCCGCTTTCTCGCCCGAAAGGGAGACGCCCGAAGCCATCATCAGAGACGCAGACCGCTCGCTGTATCTTGCCAAGCATCAAGGCAAGAATCGCGTCCGCTCTCTGGCCGACGCCGAACCCGACGCATCCAATGGCAACGCCGCCGCCCACAACTGAATTTGACGAACCCCGTGAGCGCAGCATCTTGGGACGCGTTGCGCCCGAGGAGTTCGTCGGTCGCGCCGTCGAATTGGCTGACATCTTGCGTCATGCCGAGCGCGGCGCGAAAGGGCGCGGGCTGCTGCTCCTTCTCGCGCCGACGGCCGGAGTCTCGGAGCTTTTGCGGCAGGCTTACGATGCTCTCTTTCGCCAACAAGGGCCGGTGCTGCCCATCTACTTTGCGCTGACGCGGCAAGAGAAGACCGCTAGCCACGTCGCCCGCCACTTCCTACACACTTTCTTCCAGCAGTATCTAGCCTTTCGTCGCGATGAGCCGTCGCTGTGCCAGGCGACGCTGACGCAGAACGATTGGTTGGAGCTGGCACCGCCCTCCGATTATGAATGGATTGAACGCCTCATAGAGACTTACGAGCGGGAGCGCGCAAGAGGCGACGAGCGAGCCTTGCTGCGCTTTTGCCTGAGCGCGCCGCAAAGAGCCGCCGTGCGCGGCACGCGCATCTTCGTCATGCTCGACAGCGTGCAACTGGCCGAAAGCTTAAATGGCGCTGTCTCTTTGTGCGCGGAGTTTGTGCAGGCTTTGATGCAGTCGCCGTCGTCGTATGTGTGGGCTGGCTTGAGGCGGCAAGTCCTGAACGTCGTCCATCGCGTGCCCGGCAGTTTCGACAATTCCGACATCATTCGTCTTGAACGTCTGAACGACTCGGACGCGCGCTCGCTGGTTGAGCACGTCGCGCGGCGCAGGCAGGTCGCCATCAACGAGCAGACGCGCGACCTCATCGTCCAGCAATTCGACGGCAGCCCCTTTTTCATCACGGCTTTGATTCGCGCCGCCAGCGACCGCAAGCATTCCCTCGATAGCTTCCTGCATTGCCAGCAGCTTTACGTTGATGAGTTGATGGGCGGCAGCATTCATCGCCACTGCGCTTCCATCCTCGAACAGATTTCGCCGCAACCCACGACGCGCCGCGCGCTCATTCGCCTGCTCTTTGAAGCGGCGACGACCGACAAGGGCAAAATCCTGTTGGAGACTTGGCGCAAGAAACTCAACTTGGAGGCCGAGGAATTCGGCGGTCTGACGCAAGCGCTGCACGTGCATGAGTTGACGAGCCTCGACGCCAATTTCATAGAGGTCGGCAACGACTCGCTCATCTGGAAAGACTACTTGCGCGCACGCTATCGTCTGGATGTCGCGGGCGACTCGCGCGCTCTCGTCGTCGCGGACACGCTGCTCGAAACCATGAAGCGCGCGCCGCAGACGATGGCTCGACATTACAGGCGCGCGGCGGCGATGGGCCTGAGAGACGTGCTCGCGAGCTTCAACTGCCAGCGCGTGCCCGCGAGCTTGCTGCACTACGACCGCTTCAGCGAATCGTATAAGGGCGTGGAGATGGAGGAGACGGCTGTGGGTCTCGATGCCGAGACAGACCTTGTGCGCCTGCCGCAGGTCGTGCATGTGGCGAGCGCCGCCGCCTTTCACCCTTCAATGCAGGCCGTGTGTGATGAGGAGCGTTGCGCTATCGCGCACGGGTTCGACGCGGGCCAGTACACGGAGAGCAACGAAGTGGTGTGGTTGGCGGCGGAGATTGAGTCGAAGCTGGAAGCGGGCCGTGGCGTGACGGAAATGTGGTGTGACCGTTTGACGAATCTGGCGCGCGTTTGCGGCTTTCCGCGTCCGCGCCTGTGGCTCGTCTCCCCCGAAGGCTTTTCGCCGGAGGCCAGCGAGCTTTTAAACGAGCGCGCCGTCTATGCTTCGAGCCGCAGGCAGATGGAGATGCTGGCGACGCGTTTGAGCGTTGAATCAAGCTTGGCGAAGACCGAGAGCGGGGCGGGCGAGTTTGAGATGGTGATTCCGATGGGCGACGATACGGAGTTGATTGCGGCCCACACGGTTGAGCAGATTGCGCGCCGGATTGACTTTCAACCCGAGGCCATCAACCAGATTAAGACCGCGCTCGTCGAGGCTTGCATCAACGCGGCGGAGCACAGCTTAAGCCCCGACCGAAAAATTTATCAACGTTTTCGCGTAGAAAGTGATAGATTAGTCGTCACAGTTTCCAGTCGCGGCGTAGTGCCGCCCGGCTTGAGCGCCCAGAACGGCGTCAATGGCACTTCGCAGGACAACGGCCACAACGCACAAGAGGCCGCCAAAGAACGACGCGGGTGGGGACTCAAACTCATCAAGAGTTTGATGGACGAGGTCGAGTTTGAGCGTGTGGATGACGGCACACGCTTGCGCATGACCAAGTATTTACGCAAGGCTTAAGGGCCGTCAATCGTCAACCGTGAATAAACAACGCTGGCCGCTTGCCACGCTTGACGAGTTATAATTTCCAACTCTCCCGACCAAAACGATTGTCCATTTAAGTAAGAGGAGGGGCTTACTGCAATGGCTGAAGTATCCGCGAGCAATCCCGTGCGCTCTCGCTGCATAGGGGAGATGGCCGTGGTCTACGCCGGGGATTATCTCAACAAGCTGTCGGGCGAACGCATCGAGCGCGAATGCCGGCGGCAGTTAGCGGCGGGCTGCCGCGCGCTGGTCATCAATTTCCGAGACACAGGATTAGTCAATAGCATCGGCGTCTCGATTCTGCTGGGCGTGATTGACGCGGCAGAGGCGACGGGCGCGCAACTCGTCTTCTCGGATGTCAACAAGAGCACGGTCGAGTTGTTTGAGATGCTCGGACTGACGCGTCATGTCGCGCTGGCGAAGAACGAGCAGGAGGCTCTCGAAACGCTCGGAGAGTTTGCGACCGAACGCGAAACAGCGGGCCACTAAAGAGACCTTTTCTGGACGCGATGCGCGACAACATGCAAAAGCTGATTCACACGTTCGCCGCTCTGGCCGACCTCGGCCAGGAGATTGCGGACACCAGCGACTTCGAGGAGATGATGCGCGCCTCGCTGCACCTGCTGCTCGGCACGCTCGCCATCAGGCGCGGCGCAATCATCGAGTATGTGGCTGAAGAGCAGAAGCTGCGGTTCATCGCGGTGCGCGGCGCA
>CAZEZJ010000509.1:0-3434 GCA_964516695.1 uncultured Blastocatellaceae bacterium | reverse complement strand
CGATGACGATGGAGGATTTCCAGCGCGGAGTTGATTCTCTCGTTGCCGCTGAAGGCGAGCTTCCTATCATGTTGCTGTCAGGCGGCGAGCCGACTTTGCACCCGCTCTTTTTCGAGTTTTGCGACTACGTTTTGCGCGGCCCGCATCAAGGCAAAATCAAGCGCCTGCTCATCTCGACGCACGGGCGGCGCATCGCCAACAATCGCCAGTTTGCCGAGCGCTTCAAAGCGGGTGGCATGTATGCCTCGCTCCAGTTTGACACCTTGCGCGCGGGCGTTTATCCGAAAACTCGCGGCGTCGAGTTGATTGACATGAAGATGCAGTGTCTTGAAGTTATTAAGGAATTGGACATCCCGACGGTGCTGGTGCCGACGGTCTCAAAGGGAGACAACAGCGACGAGCTTGGCGCGCTCATCGAGTTGGGGTTAGAGCTTGACCAAGTTTCGAGCATCGTGATTCAGCCGATGGCCCACACGGGCGACGGCGGCGACGGCTATCACGGCAATCCTGCCGGTCATCGCCTCACGATGCCCGAGATTCATCAGCTCGTTGAAGAACAAACGGGCTGGTTTAAGCGCGAGTATTTTCATCCCGTGCCTTGCTCTCATCCCAGTTGCTATACGGCGACCTACCTCTTTCGCATGAATGACGGAAAGTATGTGCCGTTGCCGGAGTTCGTTAACATCCGGCAGTATTTAGATGCGATGGCAAACCGCGCCATTATTCGCTCTGACGACCAGCTAGAGCGGATGCTCCTCGATACGATTACCAGCCTGTGGTCGGCAACAAAAGTGGGCGAAGATTCCGATGTCATTCTCGCTTCGCTCAAAACCTTTCTGAAGGATACCTTCAACTCTCGCAACCCGCTCTCGGCTGCCGACATCGAGCGCCGCACGGAGGCTCGCAGCAAGGCCATCTTCATACACAATTTCATGGACCCTTATGACCTTGACGTGGCGCGCCTCAAGAAATGCTGCACGCACTATCTGATGCCCGATGGCAGATTGATGCCGGGCTGTTCCTACAACAATTTGTATCGCCATAAGGACGAGCGCTTCTTCCCCGATGCCGAGCCGGTCTCGCCCGCTCCGGTCAAAAGCGACGGGCCGCAACTCGTCCAGATAACAGGCGGGAGGCGACCATAAACACCTCGGAGACCATTAACGAACTGCGCGAGCTAATCGTCAGAGCCGCGCCCGACCCTCTGGTGGCGGAACCCGTCCGCCATTGCCACGAGGACGAATTGCTCGACAACGTGATTCCCTTCTCGTCGGTTATCCTGCTCGGAGTGGTGGTGGCGGTGGAAGACCGTTTCGGCATCGTCGTCACGCGCGAGTTGCTCACGCGCGCTCTTGCGGGCGGCTCAAGCCTGCGCAAGCTGGCCCTTATGGTCGGCAGTCTGCAAGACGACGAAGCGAAACGTCCTGAGGCTTCCGCCCTGACGCTTGAGATGCCGGAGCACTCTTCAAGCCTGTAATGGACAGACACACACGGCTGCCAGTGGAGTTTTCATCCGATGAAAATTGACATCGTACATCCGGCGCACTATCGCGCAGACGGCACGCTCGTTCAAGCCAAGCGCTTGATTGACCGCGTCGGCGCGTACCTCCCTCATCTTGGCCCACCGCTGCTCGCGGCGCTCACGCCCGATAAGCATCAAGTCCGCCTCGTCGAAGAATACATGGAGGATATTAATTTCGACAGCGATGCAGACGTGGTGGCAATCTCCGGCCAGATTATGCAGTTTGACCGCTGCGTTGACATCTCACGCGAGTTTCGCGCGCGTGGCAAGAAGACCGTCCTCGGAGGTTATCTGCCCTCCATGCTGCCGGACCGCGTGGAAGGATTGTTCGACACCGTAGTCGTCGGAGAGGGCGACGAACTCTGGCCGCAAATTCTGGACGACATAGAGCAGGGCCAGCTCAAGCCGCGCTACAAGTCAGCGAAGCTGCCGGACATCAGCAACCTGCCCATCCCGCGCTACGACCTGATTAAGAAAGACCGCGTCGTCGTCTATCCCGTGCAGGCCACGCGTGGCTGTCCTTATACGTGCCAGTATTGTTCCATCGCAGCCGTTCATAATGGAATGTACCGGAAGCGACCCGTTGACCAGATTGTGCGCGATGTCGAAGCGACGGGCAGCCGCAACATCAACTTTTGCGACGACAATCTCTGCGAGGATGTTAAATTCTCGGACAGACTCTTCACGGCGCTCTCCGGCGCACCCATTCGCTGGGGAACGCAGACGACCATTAACGTCGCGCGTCATCCCAACTTGCTCAAAAAGGCGCGCGAGTCCGGCTGCGTGCTGATGGCGCTCGGCGTTGAAACCTTTTCAGCTAAAAACCTTCAAGAGGTCAACAAAACTTTTCATGCCGTTGATAACTACACGGCGAGCCTGCGCCGCATCATGGACGCCGGAATCAGCCCGCACGCCTTGATTATCTTCGGCTTGCCCGATGACAACGCGGATACTTTCAAGCGCACCGTCGAGTATTTGGAAAAATTAAAAATTCCGGTCACGCAGTTTTTCATCCTGACGCCTTACCCTGGCTCTCCGACCGGAGACAAAATCTGGAATTCGGGCAAAGTCTTCGACCGGAAACTGAGCCACCTGCGCGAGCCTTACGTCGTCTACGAGCCGGAGCATTTGACGCCCGCACAATTGCACGACGGTTGGTGGACTGCCGTTAACGAGTTCTACTCGTTGCGCTCCATCCTCAAGCGCATCGTCTTGCGCCGCAAGCCTCTGAACTTGTGGGTCAATCTCGCGACCAACCTCTATTATTGGTCAAAAATCAAGCGCGGCATTCACACCGTCTACTTCGGAAAGACTTAACAGATGCAAGCGGTCGCCCTCAGCCTCTACGCTCTCCCGCCGACAATCGCGCGTGAAGAACTGCTCTCCGCAGCGGAGCGTGCCGATATGGCCCGGCTTAATTACGGTCAGCGACGGCGCAATGAGTGGATACGCGGGCGTGTGGCCGCGCGCCGCGCGCTTCTTTCAAGCTTGGGTGAGACGGCCCGCGCCTTGAGCCTGCTCGTCGAGCCTGACGGCGCGCCGCGTATCGCAGGCGCGACCAATTGCGCGCTTTCGCTTTCGCATGACGGCGACTACTTCGCCGTGGCAATTTCGACTCAAGCCAAATGGCGCGTCGGCGTTGACATCTGCCTCCGAGCACACGAAACCAGATTACAACGCATCCTCGCGCGCCTCTCTGTGCGCTGCGATGGGCTGGACGCTGTAGCCCAGTGGGCGGCCATCGAGTGTTTTCTCAAACTGCGGCGTCTCGGCGTGACGGCAATTCTGGAGATGCCTTTAGTGTTGGAGCCGTGCGGCGACGGAGCAACAGTCTCGGCCCTTGGAGCGACGATGAGAGTGTCGCTATGGAGGCAGTCTGATTTTGTCGTCGCGTGGGGAGGAGAGCTTGCGG
>CAZEZJ010000508.1:2137-3437 GCA_964516695.1 uncultured Blastocatellaceae bacterium | reverse complement strand
GGAACGACGAAATCGCCGCTCGCGGTCGTGGTCGTCGGATAGCTCTGCGTCCCCGTGTAAATGTCGAAACGGGCCGCTTCCGAAATCTTCTCGTAAACGGACTGCACGACGACCGGAGTTGTCAGATTAATATCCGAGATGCGACGCGTGACGCGCAGGCGACGACCGTTCTCGATAGGCTCGAACGTCACAGAAAAATCTGTGTCGCGCGTGCCCGTTGAGCTAACGACCAACTGGTCGCCGGTCAGCGAGGCGCTGACGCGCGACATGCGGCCATTGCCTACTGACTCATTCGCGACGCTGCCATCAGCATCGAAGGTAATCTGCGGCGAGCGCGTCGAAGCGATGGTCACGGTGCGTCCGCGACGGTCAATCGCAAGCTGGTCCGGCGCCTCAAGGCGAGCCGTCAGAGCATCCAGCGCACGCTGGCGGTCACGATAAGGCAGCGAGCGGGTTGCACGCTCGGCAGCCTGCCTGGCATCGTCGCTGCGGGTCGTGTCCAAGCGGTAAGTGCCCGTCAGTCTATTGTTGGCATAGGTGCCGCCGCCAATGCCGCCGCCGCCGGGGCCTGTGTTTGTGTCCCAATTCCAAGCGACGTTGTAGTAGCTGGCGAGCGTATTTAAGTCTGTACGCAGCAGCGACCAATCGTTTTCGGCACGCGTGTCGAGTTGATTGCGCTGCATGAAGCGTTCAATGCGCGCCGCGCGGTTCAAGACTTCCTGAACGTCCGCGGTTGTGGACTGGCGGCTGTTGAAATTGTCGCGCAGGCGGTTCGTCGCCGTCTCAAAGTTTTGGACGAACTCGTTAATGTTGTTTTCGCGATTGGTGCCGTCGTAACGGCTGTTGTTGAGCGACGAGATGACGCTCGTTTGGAATCTGTCGGCTCGATTTTCGATGCGCGTGATAAGCTGGCGCAACTCCTGGTCGCTGACGCGATAAGGAAGTCCGGTGGTTGTGGTCGTCGTGGAAGGATAAGTCGGAGCAGTCCAATTCCAGGAGACGCCGTAAATGCGCGCCAGGTCGTTAAGGTCTATCCGCAGGCTGGCCCAATCGCGCTCGGCGCGCACGCCGACACGATTGCGCTGCATAAAGCTATTGATGAACGCCGCGCGGTCCAACACCGCCTGCACGTCTGCGGCGACCGATTGCCGGCTATTGAAACGGTCACGCAGTTGGTCAGTCGCGCTTTCAAAATCACGAATGAAGCTGTTGATGTCGTCTTCGGCGCGAGTCCCGTCATAGCGGCTGCGGTCGAGCGTTGCGTCAATGCTACTGCGGAAAACATCCGTGCGCGTTTCGA
>CAZEZJ010000508.1:0-2127 GCA_964516695.1 uncultured Blastocatellaceae bacterium | reverse complement strand
CTGGATTAACTGCTGCACCTGCTGGTCTGACGCCCTGTAGGGGCGACGTTGCGCTTCAGCCGTCAAGCCCAGCCCGGCCAGCGCGACCAACATCACAGCTAAAACTATTCTTTTCACTTGAACCATTATCTTTCCCTCCAATTTGAGAAAACTACTTCTTTTAAACCCTCGGTTACCGCACGTCTGAGCGACAGCCCTCTATACATTGGCCGCGCTTCTTGACTGCTGCTATCAAGGGGGAGTTACTTCTTCGCAAAGGGGAAAGCTCAAGGGAGAGAATTACGAGCAAGTTATTGTAGCCGCAAGCGATTTACATCATATCTAACAAATGTGCGTCAGACGGGTCAAAAGCTTCCGCAAATTGTTGCAAATGGGTGCATACGGCTACGGCCTCAGCGGGAAGAGGCTAACTATCCGTTCAGATTCGTTTAATTGCCAGCGGGTTTGCCGTTAATCTTTTTGTAATCTTACTGCAACTTTTGCATCGTCACAGTGACCATCGGTTCCTCGCCGGAGATGCGGCTATAAGAGACCCAGAATCCGGCCTCTGGATAGCGAACCATCTTATAGACGCGCCCGTCTGCCGCCGGTTGAACGTCCGCGCCAAGCACAGCCTTCGCTTCCGGCGCGCCCGCTTTTTCGCCCATGTAGCTGACGGAGACGGCAAAGACTTTCTTCTGCTGGTAGAAGACCTGCGCCGTCTCTCGCTCCGAAAAGATGTAGAAGTCTTGGCTGTCGTCTTTCTCCTTCGGAGCGCCGAGTTTTTTGCGCACCTCTTCCTGCGTCATGCTGATTTGGACGCCTTTATAATCAAGGTAGACAGGCTTATCCGCTTTGCTGGCGCTGTTGACGCTCTGCGCTTGCGCAACTGTCAGGTAACCATCGGAGACAACGACAAAGCAAGAAACGTACAAAAGGACGCTCGCCGCGAGCAACGCACGCTGTGCGACAATCCGTGCCGAAATGGGGGTCATCACGAATTTCCTCCTCTGGGAATGCAGGCAGTTTTCAAACACCCTGTGGGGTTCCCATTTTAGCGCTATGAAGTTTGCGATTCAATATTTTTGGAGCGCAAACTTTACCGCCTCCGTCTTCTCATAGCCTCGCCCCATCTGGCTCTGCTGCTCTTCCTGCCGTTATGCTATGCTTTCGGATTAACCGGAGGAACAATTTAATGAGTCAGGATGAAGCTAAAGCGGTCGTCCACTTTGCCGGAGACGACCTTTTCGTGGGCATTAGTCCGAGCGGGCACGCGCAGGTCATGGAGACGAATCACGAGCGCAATAGCGCGGCCACTCCGGTCGAGCTACTGCTGATTGCTCTCGGCGGCTGCACGGCGGTAGACGTGGTTTCCATTCTCCGCAAGAAACGCGAGCGGCTCAACAGTTATCGTGTCGAAGTCAAGGGAGAGCGGCGGGCCGAGCATCCTCGGAGTTTCACGCGCCTGGAAGTGCGGCACATCTTGCGCGGGCACAAGCTTTCGGAAAAAGCTGTCGCCCAGGCCATCGAGCTTTCCGAAACAAAATATTGCAGCGTCGCCGCCACGCTTCGTCCGGCAGCGGAGATTATCAGCACCTACGAGATTATAGAGGAGAGCGAACCATAAGGCGGACAAGCCCGTGCCTAAATCCACGAAACCTGAGAGCAAAAGCGGCAAGAGCGTTCGTCAATTAAAGCGTACGGGGGTTAGTTTGTCCGGCACCTGACGGAAAGCTCGCGCCCGATAGATAAGACATCTGGAAAGGATTGCTGTATGTGGCGTAGTTCTTGCCTTTCACTTCGCCGCTCTTTGTTAATCGCGCTCCTGCTGATTGCGCTTCCCCTTCTCTCCACGGCGCAGACGCCTGACGGCCTTCAGCAATGGGAAAAGTTCGACTTCGCAAAGCAAGCCGTCGAGTTATCGCAAATCCAAGAGATGCCGCTCGAAGATTTGAGACTACTGCGCGGGCTGGTCTTCGGTCGCCACGGGCGCGTCTTCAAGGATGCGGACATCCGTGACTACTTGAAAGGACGAGCGTGGTTTAAGCCCAACCCTAATTTCCAGAACTCACAACTCAACGACACGGAGCGAACCAATCTTGACATCATCCGCGAGGCCGAAGCGCAGAAGCACGAGTTTATCCAACC
>CAZEZJ010000507.1:0-3457 GCA_964516695.1 uncultured Blastocatellaceae bacterium | reverse complement strand
CCCGCGCACGCCCGTGGGGCAGCTAGGCATCGGGCAGCAACAACTAGTCGAAATCGCCAAAGCGCTCTCGCAGGAGGCGCGCATCCTCGTGCTGGATGAACCAACCGCCGCGCTCACCGAAACCGAAGTCGAAACTCTCTTTGGCATTCTGAGCAAACTACGCGAGCGCGGTGTCGGCATGATTTATATCTCGCACAAGCTCGACGAAGTTTTCCGCATGTCTGACCGCATCACGGTCTTGCGCGATGGGCGCACGGTCGGCACCGAGCTAACCGTGATGCTCGATGAAGCGCGTGTTATCGCACGCATGGTCGGGCGCGAGGTCGGGAGCATCTTTCCGCAGGCCGGCCATGCGCGCGGCGAAGTCGTCTTCGAAGCGCGCAACATGACCATCGAAGACCCCAACATCAAAGGCAAGCTGCTCGTCAATAACGTCAGTTTTAGCGTCAGGCGCGGAGAAGTCTTGGGAATTGCGGGGCTGATGGGCGCGGGCCGCAGCGACCTGCTGATGGCTATCTTCGGCGCACACGCCGGGCGCACGTCAAGCCAAATTCTGATAGAAGGGAAACCCGTTCGCATCATGCGCCCGTCGGATGCCATTCGCCACGGCATCGGTTTTGTGACGGAAGACCGCAAGCGTTTCGGCCTTATTCTGGACCAGACGATTCTCAACAACATGACGATTGCGGGCCTCGCGCGCCTTTCGGGGCGTTTTGTGACAAACCTTGATTCGGAGCGCGCGGCGAGCGAACGCTCGATGCGCGAGCTGCGCGTGAAGGCTCCATCGGTTTTCACAGTCGCGGGCACGCTCTCCGGCGGCAATCAGCAGAAGGTCGTGCTGGCGAAGTGGCTGCTGACGAATCCGCGCGTGCTCTTTCTGGATGAACCGACGCGCGGCATTGATGTCGGCGCGAAGCAGGAGATTTACGCGCAGATGAACACGCTCGCGCGCGACGGGTTGGCCATCGTGCTTGTCTCTTCGGAGTTGCCGGAAGTGTTGGGCCTTTCTGACCGCGTGCTGGTCCTGCATGAGGGACGCATCACGGGAGAGTTTACGCGCGCCGAAGCAACACCGGAAGCCGTCATGTCGTGTGCCACGGGCCACAATAAAACGATGAACGCGGAACGATGAGCGATGAAAGAAGAAAGCGGGAATGATTTGCTAGTTCGTACTAAAGCGTTCGCGTTAAGAATCATTCGTCTATACACATCATTACCCAAAGTAACGGAAGCGCAGGTTATTGGTAAGCAAGTTTTGAGAAGCGGAACATCAGTCGGCGCACATTATCGAGAGGCTAGGCGCGCAAGGTCAACGCCAGAGTTCATAAGTAAAATCGAAGGCGGGCTGCAAGAGCTTGAGGAGACAATTTACTGGCTTGAATTACTATCTGATATGCGGAATTGTTTCTCCTGCACGCTTAACCGATTTGTGCCATGAAGCGGACGAATTGACCGCTATCCTTGTGTCTTCCGTGAAGACCGCAAAGCAGCGTAAGCAGTAAAAGCAGTTCATCGTTCATCGTTCCGCTTTCATCGTTGGAGGTTAAAATGAGCGAGCAAATCCCAGCCAATGAGCCGCCGATTAATCGCCCGCCGGTCGTGGCGGATGCTGCGCCGCCGACTGTGGATGCGGCTGCTGAAGGCGCTTCGCAGATTCGCATCGGCGGCTTCAGGATTCCGACGGCGACCCTGCGCGCCTACACGATGGTCTTCGCGTTAATCGTTATCTGGATTGTCTTTCATTACACGACCGACCAGACCTTCCTCGGCGCGCGTAATCTCTCCAATCTCTTGAAGCAATCGGCGGTGACGGGCGTGCTGGCGGTCGGGATGCTGATGGTGATTGTTGCGGGGCAGATAGATTTATCGGTCGGCTCTGTGGTGGGCCTCGCCGGAGGCGTGGCGGCGATGACGCAGGGGTGGGGCGTGCTGCCTTCGCTGTTGATGGCAATCGTCATCGGATTAGCCATCGGCGCGCTGCACGGCTTTCTCGTCGCCTACGTTAATATTCCCGCTTTCATCGTCACGCTGGGAGGTATGCTGGCCTGGGCCGGTGTGACGCTGGGGCTGATGAAGGGTGAGACGATAACGCTGACGCTGCCGCAGTTTCGTTCCATCGGTGAACAGTTTGTCGCGCCGATGATTGGCAACGCGCTGGCCCTCATTGCCATCGCGTTTATCGTGTGGTCTACGATGCGACGCAACAGCGCGCGTCGTCAACACAATCTGCCCGCCGCCAGCCTCGGCGCGATAATCGCGCGCATCGCTCTGCCGTCAATCGTCATCGCGCTCTTCATCTACCTGATGAACCAGCAGGGAGGCGTGCCCATCTCGGTCTTCATCATGCTGCTGGTGGCGCTCATTGGGGCTTTCGTGACGCAGAACACAACGTTCGGTCGCTACCTGTACGCGATTGGCGGCAACCCCGACGCGGCACGTTTGTCAGGAATTAGTTTGCGCCGTCATATTCTGGCAGCCTTCTGCCTGATGGGCGCTTTGGCTGGCCTCGCCGCTTTGATTCACACGGCGCGGCAGGGCAGCGCCGCCCCCGAAGCGGGCAAGCTGATGGAACTGGACGCCATCGCGGCCTGCGTCATCGGCGGCACGAGTTTGATGGGCGGGCGCGGCACGGTCTTCGGCGCCATCCTCGGCGCGCTGATTATGGCGAGCCTCGATAACGGCATGTCGCTGCTGAATTTTCAGAGCTACGTGCAGCCCATCGTCAAGGGCATGGTGCTCGTCGCGGCGGTCGGCTTCGACATGCTGAGCCGTCAAAGGGGCTGAAGCCCACACGGGCCAGCGTGCGGTGGATGGAAGAAAAAGTTTCACGCACAGACGCACGAGCGCTCAGGAAGCGCGCGAAGAAAACAGTTGCGGCGCTGCTTGACCGCTTGGCCTCTCTTATCTTTGCGCCTGTGCGCTTGCGCGGGAGCTTGTTTCTCGTCTGTGCTCTGCTGGCTGCGCCGCTGGCGAGAGCGCAGGTGCCAAACAACAATCTCGCGCCGGAAGCGCCGGGCAAAGATGCACATTGGGAGAGCGCGGGCAAACTGGGCGTCGGCACGTCGAACACGCTGGAATCAAAAGTATGGTTTACGCTGGGCGAGCACGCGCTGACGGAAGTTTATTACCCGACGGTTGATGTCGCCAACGTGCGACTGTTGCAGTTTATAGTCGTCAGCCCTGACGGCAGGCGCGTCGAAGTCGAAAGCGAAGACACCACGCCCTTCCTCGATAACCTTGACCCGCGCTCGCTCTCCTTTCGTCAACTCAACACGGCCAAAAGCGGCGCTTACACCATCAGCAAGACTTACATCGTTGACCCCGAGCGCCACACCATCCAAATCAGCGTCCGCTTCGAGACGCGCAGCAAAGCTCCCTTTCAACTCTACGTTTATTACGACCCTTCGCTCAACAATAGCGGCAGGCACGATTCGGCTTGGACAGAACGTGATGCGCT
>CAZEZJ010000506.1:0-3468 GCA_964516695.1 uncultured Blastocatellaceae bacterium | reverse complement strand
TGCGCCCTAGCCAAATGCGGTTGGCCGAAAGCATCGTCTCGTATTCGTCTATGCGGGCCGGAAAATTGCCGATGAAGCGGCGCACGTCCGTTTCAAAATCGTCGTAGGCGTCGTTTGGCATTCCGCCGATGCGCCAAGCGTGGCAGGTCAGGCGCGCGCCGAATTGTCGCTCGAAGATTTTTAGTATCTCCTCGCGCTCGCGCAAGGCCCAGAGCAGAACCGTCACCGCGCCGATGTCGAGCGCGTGCGTGGCGAACCAAAGCAGATGCGAGGAGATGCGATTGAGTTCGGTCAGGATAGTGCGTATGTAATGAGCGCGAGGCGGAACGTCGAGGCCCATCATCTGCTCAACCGTCTCGACCCAGACGAGGCCGTTTGAGACCGCCGCGATGTAATCGAGCCTATCCCAGTAAGGCGCAATCATCGGATACTGCCTATTCTCCGCAATCTTTTCCATCCCGCGATGCAGGAATCCGATGTCACAATCGAGGTCAATCACCGTCTCGCCGTCAAGACGCAGGATAACGCGCAGCACGCCATGCGTGCTCGGGTGCTGCGGCCCCATGTTGAGCACCATCTCGGGGCTATCGAGCAGCGTCTCTCTCGTTGTCGCTATTTCTACCTGATGCATAATTCGCGATGCAGAAGTTTAGGCGTCAGACTTCTGGTAACATCCTGTGACTGCGAAATTTTCCAACACGAGGCCGATTTCAGAAGCTTCGCCGCTCTTTTTGAGGGCGAGCAATTTGGCGATGATGGCCTGGGCGGCGCTCGCCTTATTCCAGACGTTGCGCGGCTTCATCGTCTCGGTCAAAACCCATCCGGCGTCGCGGGCGGCCTCCGGGCTCTCAAACACTTTTGCGTTGTAATGCGCGGCCAATTCTTTCGGAGTCATCTTCGTTAGAATTTGCGATGTTAGATTTTTGATTTGCGATTGGAGAAGGATGAAAGCATTTTTATTAATAATGTCTGTAGTCTGCTTCCAATCAAAAATCTAACATCGCAAATCTAAAATTCACTTATCTTTCCCCATCACTTCCTTGCCCTGGCGGAAAAATTCGCGGGCGCTGCGCTCGTCAATTTCTGAAAGCTGTTCCAGGCCGTAGGCGCGTCGTTGTTCGAGTTGTTCCTGATGCACGGTCGTAAACTCCGGCAGGTGTTTAGCCGTCCATTCGTTTTCGATAAACTCCAGCGGGTAGTCTTTCCTGAGCGGGTGGCCCTGCCAGTCCGGCGGCAAGAGAATGCGGCGCAAGTCTGGATGGTTGCGAAACTGCACGCCGAAGAGATCGAACACTTCGCGCTCCATCCAGTTAGCGGCGGGCCAGACACCAGAGACGCTCTCCACGCCGTCGCTCTCCGTGACGCCCACCTTCAAGCGCACGCGCTCGTTAGCCTGAATCGAATACAGATTATAGACAACATCGAAGGGAGCTTCCGTGCGGTCCGGCAGGTGCACGCACGTCAGGTCAGACAAAAAGTTGAAAGACGTTTTGCCGTCGCGTTTGAGAAAATCGCAGACCTCGACGATGCGCTGCGAGTCAACACGAATAGAGAGTTGGCCCAAAAACTCCGAAGCTTCCAAAAGAGCGCCGTCAAAGCGTTCGCGTAAGGTTTTGACCAGCGCGTGATTGGCGGCATCGGTCGGCTTTGGCCCTTCTTCCTTCTTTTTGACGGGAGCTTTTGGCGCACCCGGCGCGGTTGCGGCGCTCGCGGGCGCGGTTGGCTTGTCGCCTGCGGACTGCTTTGCGGCGCTGGCTTTGGCCCTTGCCTCTGCGAGTTTCGCGGCCTTCTCGGCGTCTGATTGGACAATTGTGTCGCTCGCGGAACTGCCTGAAGGAGCCTTGCCGGTGAGCGCGGCCTGTTCTTCGGGTGTGGAAGATGAAGAGGAAGCTGTTTTTTCCGGTGTCGGAAGACTTCCGGCGTCCGTGCTCTCGAAGCCGGGACTCGGACTCTTATCGTCCGTGCGCGGCGACGACTGCGGGCGCGCCGGTTCGGACGCATCCGCGGCGTCTGGTTGAGGTGTTGGTGGTGCTTTGGGTTCGTCTGCCATCACGCGTCGTGCGATTACACCCTGCCCTTGAACTCACATTCCGGCTCTAAACCGGAGCGCGAACACACCTATTCGCTTGTCTCTTAATGCTTAGGATACAACTTTGGACGGCCATGTGCTTTGTAGCATGTGGTTTACGCCATTGTCAATCAACTTCACGGGCAGCAATCTAAAGCTTGACGAAACGGCGGAGGACGGCTGCGTATTTCCAAGATTAAGCGGTGCGAGCGTGGACCATAATTCCTCAAGCCCGTTAAAATATCTTGACTTATTTTGAAGCACCAAAATATACTCCGCGCCCAAGTATTATCCGCCCTATCGAAGTTATTGCTCTCATAATTACGTGGTGGTGCTGCTTTCCCAGCTAATTGCTCCGCCAGTATGGTTCTCTGACTTTCAACATTCTGTCTTAAAGAGGAGAAACTATGTGCACCCTTCGTCGCTTCGCTATCGTGCTGTGCTCCGTCGCTCTCTCATTCAGTCTCTCCGCTGCCCAGGAGGGGAAAACCGCCACCACTGCTCAGCCTTCGACGCTCACCGTGACCGCCTCCGCCGCACCTAACGGCGTGCGCTTTGCAGTCCTCGGCGAAGCAGCGGAGCCGCGCAACTATCAACGCCCGCTGCCGTGCCACTTAACGGCGCGCAGTTGCATCTAATGGCAGTTCGGCTTGACGCTGAGTAATCTTGGCCTTTATCATTGAGTGTTTTGAGAGAGGCACGGAGAGCCGTCTATAGAGAAGGAAGCAAGGAAAAACATGAAGCAAGGAATTCACCCAGCATATCAGGATATCAAAGTACAATGTGCGTGCGGCAACGTTTTCACCACGCGCTCGACGCGCAAAGACGAGTTGCACGTAGAAATCTGCTCGGAGTGTCACCCGTTCTTCACGGGCAAGCAGAAGCTTGTAGACACGGCGGGACGCGTTGACCGTTTTAACAAGCGTTATGCCAAAAAGGCGACTGAGCCGGCCGCTCCGTCGCAGCAGTAATTTTCGGAGAAATTGTGCAGCCATGCGCGCTCGATTCTTGACCGCGACGCAACATTAGCCAATCTCGTAAGCCGCAACGCCGACCACTGAGGTGCGGGGCGCTGCTTCGTGTATGATACGAAGCAGCAGGCCACACGCAACCGAGAGGGGTCGGCGTTAATCTTTTCCAGCCCGGTTTCCAGTAAAGCAAAGGACGAGAAACTACAGTGAGCACTCCAGAAAGAGACCTGATTGTCGGCGGGCAAGCCGTCATCGAAGGCGTGATGATGCGCACGCCCAACGCTTACGCCATCAGTGTGCGCAAAGCTGACGGCACGATTGTCAATACGGCTGCCGCCTTGCCTAAATGGAGCGACAAGTATCCGATTTTGAAGCTCCCCGTGCTGCGCGGCGGCGCGGTGCTCGTTCAATCCATGGGACTCGGCATCA
>CAZEZJ010000505.1:0-3501 GCA_964516695.1 uncultured Blastocatellaceae bacterium | reverse complement strand
CACGCGCACCAACTGCCCGCCTTCGTTCGGACTCAGAGCCGCCCCGTAAGTGAGCGGCATAAAATCCGTCACAATCTCCGGCTCCGCGGGCGTCAAAGCCCCTCCCGAGCGGCGAGAGCTTCTCTGTTTGTTGGTCGAATAACCGGCGAGCATCACATTGCTTCTCCCGCCGAGCGCTTGACGCACGGGCGGCGCGGCTTCGCTTTCAACCTGCGACGGAGCAACAACCGTATTCTTCTCGCCGGACGCGAAAGCGACCGCTGACATTGATGACAAGCTGAAAGTGCTGCCCGCCCTCTGGAGCGGCGCGGGCGACCCGCCGCGCAGGCTGAAAGCTTGAATCGCAAAGACGGTCACGATAGCAGCGGCGGCAGCGGTCGCCCAGGGCAACAAGCGGCGCGTTCGCGCCGGAACGACCTTCAACAAAGGCGCTGGCTTCTTCACCGAACCCTGCTGGCGGAAGGCTGCGCGCAAAGCTGTCTCGACTTGCGCGGGCGCTTCCAAAGTTTCAGACGCGGACGCCAGGGCGCGCAGGCTAAAACTGAGCGCCCGCTCGTCTGCCAGGCGCGCGGCGCAACGCCCGCAAGCTTCCGCGTGGGCCAACGCGCGCTCTTTGAGCGCGGCTTCCATTATCTGGCCGCGCGCCAAGTCGTTCATAGTAGGCTCGAAAGTTTGACAGTTCATGCGAAGCACCCCGCCGTCTTAAAACTACTAGTCGCCGCATCAGATTCGCCGCGCGCTCGCAGCTTCTCGACCAGCAAAGCTCGCGCGCGATGCAGGCGCGAGCGAACTGTTCCAACCGCACAGCACAACACCTCCGCTGCCTCCGCATAGCTCATCTCATGCAGGTCGCACAGGACGACCACCTCGCGATAGTGTGCCGGAAGCGCGAGGATGGCCTGCCTCACGGCGGCAATCGTTTCGTTGCGCGTCAATTCTCCGAGCGGGTCATCCTGCGCGACGAGTGGCGCGCTAGCGGTCTCGGCAGCTTCGTCGCCATCATCCACAGACATCGGAACAAAGGGACGATTGCGGTCCAGACAGCGCAGGACGTGATTGCGCGCGATGCCGTAGAGATAAGCCGCGAGCGAACCTCTCAGCGCATCGTAACCATGACTTTCGCGCATCAAGACCATAAACACCTCTTGCGTCACGTCTTCGGCAATCGTCTGCGACCCGCTCATGTGCAGCGCGAAGCGATAAACTCCGCCTTGCCGCCGCCTGTACAGCGCCACAAACGCTTCCTCGTCTCCGGCTGTGCTCAGCCGCAGCAGTTCGTCATCACTGGGAGTTGTGGACACTGGCATTTCTTCTTTTTCCGCTCGTTGGTTCTAACCGCCTGCCATTGTTGATTCGCACGAATGAGCGGAAAAGTTCCAAAAAAGGAAAAAGGTAAAACTAAAAAGGCAAAAGTGAGGGGAAGCCCATTTAATTAAAATGGTTTTCGCCTTCCTTTTACCTTTTTACTTTTACCTTTTACCTTGTTCTATGCCCGGCCCGCGACTTCGCCCGTCTGCGTGTTGACGCGCACCGTCTCGCCTTCCTTGATAAAGAGCGGGACGCGCACCTGCAATCCGGTTTCGAGCGTCGCCTGCTTGGACGCGCCTCCGGCAGCCGTGTCGCCGCGCAGGCCCAGTTCCGTCTCCTTGACGACGAGTTCGACATACTGCGGCAGTTGCAGAGAGACGGGCGCGCCATTGTATTTGAGGATGTGCAGCGAAACGCCCTCCTTCAGATAGTCGCGGTCATCACCGATTTGCTCGCCCGTAAAACTAAACTGCTCATAACTGGATTCGTCCATGAAATGAAAGCCGTCGCCGTCAGCATAGAGAAACGACACGGGCGTCAACTGCACGTCCGGCTCGCTGAATTTTTCGGTCGCCTTGAAGCTCTTTTCCAGCACCGCGCCCGTCAAGAGTTGGCGCAAGCGCGTGCGCACCATGGTCGCCGCCCCGCGCGCCGTCGGCGAAGCGAAGAAGACCTCCAGCACCGTGTACGGCTGATTATCAACCGTTATCAGCATCTTGCGTTTCAATTCATTAGCTCCGATGAGCGCCATTCTCGATACTCCCCTTCAATTTTTCCTGTAACGTTATTGATGACTTGGCTCGCACAAATTATCAAGCCCGCGTTAGTTGACGATACTTGATGCGGTGCGGCTGGTCTGCGGCAGCGCCGAGGCGCGCTTTGCGGTCGGCTTCATAGTCGGAGTAGTTGCCTTCGAACCAGACGACGCGGCTCTCGCCTTCGAAGGCGAGGATGTGTGTGGCGATGCGGTCTAGGAACCAGCGGTCGTGGCTGATGACGACGGCGCACCCGGCGAAGTTTTCGAGCGCTTCTTCGAGGGCGCGCATCGTGTTGACATCGAGGTCGTTGGTCGGCTCATCGAGCAGGAGGACGTTGGCGCCTTCTTTCAACATCCGCGCGAGATGGACGCGATTGCGCTCGCCGCCGGAGAGTGTGCCGATTTTCTTTTGCTGGTCGGAGCCGTTGAAGTTGAAGCGTGCGACGTAGGCGCGGGAGTTGACCTCGCGCGTGCCGAGTTTGACTGTGTCCTGGCCGCCGGAGATTTCTTCCCAGATGGATTTACCGGCGTCGAGCGTTTCGCGGCTCTGGTCAACGTAGGCGAGCGTGACCGTTTCACCGATTTTGAAACTGCCGCCGTCAGGCTCTTCCTGTTTGGTAATCATTCTGAAGAGCGTAGTCTTGCCTGCGCCGTTGGGACCGATGATGCCGACGATGCCGCCGGGCGGGAGCCGGAACGAAACATCGGAGAACAGAAGGCGCGTGCCGTAGGCTTTACTCACGGCGTCGGCCTCGATGACAACTTCGCCTAGGCGCGGGCCGGGTGGAATGTAAATCTCCAAGTCTTGCGCCCGCTTTTCGCTTTCCTGGCTGAGCAGGCTTTCGTAGGAATTGATGCGCGCTTTGCCTTTGGCGTGGCGTCCCTTTGGCGACATGCGTATCCATTCAAGCTCGCGTTGAAGGGTTTTCTGTCTTTCGGATTCGGCCTTCTCTTCCTGTTGGAGGCGCGTCCGCTTCTGTTCGAGCCAAGAGGAATAATTGCCCTGCCAGGGAATGCCCTGCCCGCGGTCAAGTTCGAGAATCCACCCGGCAACGTTGTCCAGAAAATAACGGTCGTGTGTGACGGCGATGACGGTGCCCGGATATTTCTGTAAATGTTGTTCGAGCCAGGCGACGGATTCAGCGTCGAGATGATTGGTCGGCTCGTCTAAGAGCAGGATGTCGGGCTGTTGGAGAAGCAGGCGGCAGAGCGCGACGCGGCGCTTCTCGCCGCCGGAGAGAACTTTGACTGGCGTTTCGCCCGGCGGGCAGCGCAGCGCGTCCATCGCCATCTCCAGCCGGCTGTCCAAATCCCAAGCGTCCGTCGCGTCGAGCTTTTCCTGCACCGCGCCCTGGCGTTCGAGCAGTTTTGCCATCTCGTCGTCAGACATGGGTTCGGAGAATTTTTCGTTAATCTCGTCAAACTCTTTGAGTAAA
>CAZEZJ010000504.1:3296-3515 GCA_964516695.1 uncultured Blastocatellaceae bacterium | reverse complement strand
CGTCGCTTTGTGAGACCATAAACCGCAATAAGTTTCTCACGCTCAGTTCTGCATCACGCGGGTATCCGTCGCGAATCGGGCTGTGCAGCCGCGCGCCGACCAAATCGCTTTTCTCCACGCGCACCTTCTGCTCAAGCTTCAGCGCTCCGCTATCCACACGGCTGAGCACCGCCATCGCAATCGGCACCTTGTAAACGCTCTGCATAGGAAATCGCTGGT
>CAZEZJ010000504.1:0-3286 GCA_964516695.1 uncultured Blastocatellaceae bacterium | reverse complement strand
TGCATTGAAAGCGATTGATTCGTTCGTCTCTAAGACCAGCACAGCCGCGCCCACACGCCCGCGCGCAGCAGTGGCAATCTGCTCAAACTGTTCGCGCAATTTGTTCGGAGGCGCAATTGGTGATGCGTTTGGCGTTGGAACTTTCGCCGCTTCCTGTGTTTCGTAGACAGCCTGCGAGCAGTTGGCTGACAAGATTGCAGCAAGCAGGATAAGCGCTCTGGACAGGTGGAAAAGGCCGCTATTGGCGTTATCCGGGAAGCGCAAAAGTGGTTTCATTTTAAACTTATCTGTGGGCGGCGCGCTCTCGTCGAATTAGTATCGGTTTAAGTCTCTTCATGCTATAATCTACTCACACCATGGCAGACGCTCTACATTCGCAACGACTGACTCATCTGCTTGAGCACTTCTCCGCTCAACTCGACGAACTACTGCGCCAGCTACAACTGCATGACTCGCAATCCATGCCGCTCGAACTGCTGGACGAAATCGCCGTCACGACCGGAGAATTGATGCTGGTGCTGCTCGATTACCAGTCTGCTCATAAATCCGAAGAACTGGTGCGCACGGTCATCTCTCACGCGCAATGTCTGCGCCAAGCCCTGCGCTCGCGACAACTTCAGACGGATAAGCTCAGCGCCGATGTCAGCAGCTTTAACGAAGATGTCGGTCTGATTATCCGCGACAGCAAACTGGCCGCCTAAGCACACCCTTGATTAATCAAATCCAGTAGCGACCTGAATTCGCAGGCGACAGGGCAAGCCAGAGCTTCTTGCGGAAGAAGATTTGCCGCGCGGGCCTACGGCTCGACCAATCCCTTTTTGAGATTGCGCTGCCAGGCTTCGTAGTTTCTAATCCGGCGCTTGGCCTGCTTGTGTGTCAGGTTTAGTTTCTTCGCTACATATTCGATGCGCGCAGTTCGATCCTTCTTTTGGTCGTAAGCGACTCCCGGCGCTTCCAGAAAGAGTTGATACGCATGTGTCCATTCGGCTTTGGTTTCGGGTGTAGCCTGTAATCCACGCAGTTCCGGCATACTGCTCCTTAAGCGTTGCAGAAGAATTAAATTGCGCTAATGAAAATTCACGCACTAAGAATCAAGAGCTATCTCTTGCAGCGTTTCAGGTGGGAGTTCAGTCGCACGCCACAGATACCAACTAGCCACCGACCTAAATGGCCGCCAGCGCTCTCCATATTGGATTAGTTCTTTCGGTTTTGGCAACTCTTTTAATCCATAAACGAGCGAGAAGCCTTTGCGCACGGCGAAATCGCCGGCGGGCAGCACGTCCGCACGGCCTAAACGGAAGATGAGCAGCATCTCGACCGTCCAACGTCCGATGCCTCTCACGTGTGTGAGTCTTTCGATAATCTCTTCATCTTCCATCCGGCGCAGGCGCGCCAGTGTCGGGACTGTGCCATCCAGCGTTTTTGCGGCGAGGTCGCGCAGCGCTGCCAGTTTAGCCCTTGAGAGTCCGGCCCCGAGCAGGCTTTCATCAGCGGCTTGTTGAATGTCGCTGGGCGCAAGTTTGTTTCTTCCAAAGAGCGCAAGGACGCGCTGGTGGATGGCAGCCGCCGCTTTGCCGTGAAGCTGCTGGTAAATAATATTTCTGGCGAGCGCTTCGAAGGGATTGGAGAGATGGCGAATTTCCATGTTGAAAGGCGCTGTGCGCTGCATTAGTTTGCCGAGCGTCGAATCTACTGAAGATAGATATGGAAGGGCCTCTTGCGGGTCGTAGCAAAAGCCGTCTGCCTTCTTTCCCTGCGACTTGGAGACGCTCGCCTGCGTCGCAGCCCTCGTTTTGCTTGTCATTCTCGTCTGTTCGCCGTTCCGTTTAATGAAATGAGCGCGCCGCTCGGCTCAGGCACGCAGATGCTTGCATTGAGAGAGGCGAGCGTCGTAATGTTAACAAAGATTATGTCGAATGCAACGTGTCCAAATTGCGGCGCGGCCTTGATAGCCGGAGCCAAGTTTTGCAGACAATGCGGCCGGCTCGTGAGCAGCGCAAACGCGTCGAGCGTGACGGAGGCCACAACGCGCACGCTGCGCACGCCAACAGACTATGCCGCGCAGCCGACCGATTTTTTTCCTCCGCAGCCGACCAGCCCCGCCTACATGTCTCCCAAAGAGACGCCGCCTCCGCCAGCTTATGACACCAAAAATCTGGAACAGAGCGGGGGAAAGCGAAACACTTGGCTGTTGAGCGCCGTCGCGGCGATTCTTCTCTGCGCGCTGATTACGCTCGGCATAGTCTTCTTTATCAAAAGCCGTAGCTCGACAACTCAGCCGTCTACGACAACGCCTGAGCCGCCGACCGTCACCGTGCCCGGCATTCCGCCTCCTCCGCCACCACCGCCCAAACCGCCCACAACCAGAACGGGCACAAATTCCATTAGCCGCGAGCTTATCTATCCCGGCGCTCAAACCACTCTGGAGATGGAGGACGAGGAAAGCGGCAGTATGGTCCAACTGCAAAGCAAGGATGCTTATGAAAAGGTGCGCGACTGGTATATAGAGAAGCTGAAGCCGATGAATATAAAAAAACTCCCGGGGCCGATGACCGTGCTCAACACTGACAAGTTAGTGGTGATAATCAACGGTGGGGACAGCGACACCAGCGTTATTCTGAAGCAGCATGATGAAATGGATATGGATATGGACCGATAAGCCGCTTAAGATTCATTTAAACAGGAAGCAGCAGGAGACAAATAAAAGGAGCGCTTCAGTTATAAAAAAACTGAAGCGCTCCTTTTGTGGTTAAACGATTGAGCGTCGGCTATTGACTGGTTTCGATAAAACCTTTCAACAGTCTAGCGCGCGAAGGATGACGCAGCTTGCGCAGGGCCTTCGCTTCAATCTGACGGATGCGCTCGCGCGTGACGGAGAAATCCTGCCCGACCTCTTCGAGCGTGTGCTCCTCGCCAATCGGCCCAAGACCGTAACGCATCTTGATGACCTTCTCTTCACGCGGGCTGAGCGTCGCCAGCACTTCGTCCGTTATCTCTCTGAGATTAGAGGCCACGACGGATTCAGCCGGACTAACGCGCGACTTGTCTTCGATGAAATCGCCAAGCTGCGAATCTTCCTCCTGCCCAATCGGCGTCTCCAGGCTGATAGGCTGCTGCGCCATCTTGAAGACTTGCCGAACTTTCGACACAGGCATGTCAACACGCTGAGCAATCTCTTCGCTCGTCGGCTCGCGTCCCAACTCCTGCACCAACGCGCGCGAAGTTCTCACAAGCTTGTTGATGGTCTCAATCATGTGGACGGGAATGCGAATCGTTCGGGCTTGGT
>CAZEZJ010000503.1:0-3551 GCA_964516695.1 uncultured Blastocatellaceae bacterium | reverse complement strand
TCGCGCGAATATCAGCAGCGCTTCAGCACGGTCGTCACCCGCACGGACAACGACTGCGCTCCCTGACCGAAACACACACAAAGTCGCCTTAACTAAAGGGTCGAAACGAGAGCTTTTATAAACAGTAAAGCTTTAGTTTTGACCCTTTTGCTATCCGGCAGTTCATAATGCTAGTGGAGAGACGCGCTCTTGTGTTAAGTTGCGCCCAGTTAAACCGAGAGGGCGACACTGAAAGAATGCGCGAGCAGGTGATTGCGGAGTATCACCGCAGGCTGGCGGCGGACGAGAGTTTGACGCCGGAGTTTTTCGCGCGCCTGAAGGAGGCGATGAGAGTTAACCGCCTCGCTTACGGCGCGCGTGAGGTGGGCATCTCTCTGCGCCCACACTTCCTCACGCGCGCGCAGTATGACCATCTCACGTATGCCTCCGAGGTGCTGGCCGCGGCGCTCGATAAGGTGGTTGACGCGCTTGTCGAAAATCCCGCTTTGATGGAGAGCGTCGGTCTGCGTGAGGATGAACGCCGGATGGCCCTCATCGAGCCGGGCTTTCGCTCTTCGACCATCACGACGCGCCTCGACGCCTTTGTGACGAACGACGAGATAAAGTTCGTCGAATACAACGCCGAGAATCCTTCGAGCCTCACGGACCAATCCGGCCTCAATCAAATATTATTTGAAGTCGGCGCGCTGCCAGCGCTCGCCGCGCGTTATCAACTGCTGCAATTCACGCCCGCCGAAACTCTGTTGCAGGCTTTGCTCGCGACCTACGTAGAGTGGGGCGGACGCGGCGCACCCAACGTCGCGATTCTCGATTGGGCCGATGTGCCGACGGCCAATGAGTTTATCCTCCTGCGTAACTACTTCGTCGGGCGCGGCGTTCCCACAATCATCTGCGCACCCGATGAACTGGAATACCGAGACGGCCGCCTGCGCGCTTCAGACTTTCGCATTGACCTGGTCTACAAACGCGTCATCATCCATGAGCTTCTCGCCCGCGTCGATGAGTCTCACCCGCTCTTGCGCGCCTACGCTAATCGCGATGTCTGTCTCGTGAATCCCTTTCGCTGCAAAATCGCGCATAAGAAAGCCGCGTTTGAATTGCTGACGGACGACGAGCGTGCTGGTTGGTTCAACTCATCGGAACTGGAAGTCATACGCCGCTGCGTGCCTTGGACCAGACGAGTCAGAGAAGGAAAGACTACCCATCGCGGCCAATCAGTTGAGCTGTTGGAACACCAGAATTTTATCATCAAGCCTAATGACGACTACGGCGGCCACGGCATCTTTTTCGGCCAGCACTTAAGCGACTCCGAGTGGGAACGACAGCTTGCCGTTGCGCTCTTAGACCAAGACTACATCGTCCAAGAAACGCTCAACCTACGCACGGAGGAATTTCCCGTCTTCAACGAACATCAATGGAGCCTCCAACAGATGTTTGTTGATACCAACCCCTTCATCTTTCGCGGCAAGATGGACGGCGCGATGGTGCGCCTCTCCGACACGCCGCTCGTCAACGTCTCCTCCGGCGGCGGCGAAACAGGCTTCTTTGTCCTCGAAGGCCCGCTTAACCAGGCGTGAATCAGCCGGCACGCCCTTGCGAACGCCTGACGGAAGCGACTAACACAAAAATGAGTTTCCTCAAGCCATCTCGCGCCTTCTCTTCGCGCCCTGCTGCTTGCTTGAACAAGGGATTCTGGTCCAAAGTCCCGCTTTTTCATTAACGCTCTGAGGAGCTTGCTGAGCAGCGTTTCCTTTATCGTCGGCAATTTTTGCTGCGCGGAAAACCTAAATCTTATATTTCTGTTGTGGGCCAGAAAACAATGCGTCTTTCGGAAAAAAAATATTGACAGCATTGTCAGGATAGAGCTATTCTCCGCCTGCAAAAAATATTGCAGTTGGCTCACACATAGTTGCTTCACTTAGTTGCCCTCGCGGCGAACGTAGAGGAGCGGTCTACCCCTCCTCGAATAACCCGATCAAAGGTAAATGAATCACTGAAATCTCGCAGCCCGTCGCGCTCGCCTCGGGTTTAGCCAGAGCCATTCGTTTATCCACGATTATCGAGCACTTAAATTCCGCGCACGCTAGTCCTGTGTTCCCTCGCTCGGGGCTGACGTCTCACATTTGATAAGGAAGGAGAGAGCAATGCCCATCGCACCTACTTATCCGGGCGTCTATATTGAGGAGATTCCCAGCGGCGTCAGGACCATTACCGGAGTCGCCACGTCCATTACGGCCTTCATCGGCAGCGCCCTTCGCGGCCCGGTGGACGAGCCTGTCATCATCAACAGCTTTGGCGATTTCGAGCGCCAGTTCGGCGGCCTCTGGGTGAACAGCATGATGAGCTACGCCGTTCGCGATTTTTACCAAAACGGCGGCAGCCAAGCCATCATCGTTCGCGTCATTCGTGGCGCGGGCACGGCGCGCATCTCTTTGCCCACGGGCCAAGCCAGCCCTGATGCTTTTCTGCTCATAGATGCCGCGAGCGCCGGAGCTTGGGGCAACAACCTGAGCGCGCTCGTGGACTACAACACGAAAGACCCTTCGAATCCGGCAGCGCCCGCGGACCCGAACCTTTTTAATTTAACCATCACGGAAACAATCGGCAACGCCGTCGTGTTGACGGAAAAATTTTTGGGCGTCTCGATGCAGCCTGCCTCGACGCGCTATCTGCCGCGCGTGCTCGAACAAAGCTCGACGCTCACGCGCGTGCCGAAAAATCCTAGCGGCAACTACGATGATGTCACGGAATTTAGGCCGCGGGAGACATACAACCCGGGCAGCCCGCCGACTCCCGTTCCCGTCACAGCCATCGGCGGCGGGCCTGACGGCGACATCACAGACGCCGAAATCGCTGGCAACGAAAACAATAAGACCGGACTCTACGCGCTGGCGAAAGCAGACCTCTTTAATCTGCTCTGCATCCCGCCGCCCACGCGCGGCGCAAACACATCATCAGGCGTCTATCAAAGCGCGATGGCCTACTGCGAGCGGCGGCGCGCGATGTTGATTGTTGACCCGCCAGCCGAATGGGGCGCTTCGCCCGTCACAGCCGTCAGTCGAGCCATCGCCGGACTCGGCACGCTCAATCTGAGCGGCGTGGCCGCGCGCAACGCCGCGCTCTATTTTCCGCGCGTGGTCCAGCCAGACCCGCAGCGCAACAATCAGCCCGACGTGTTTGTGCCCTCGGGCATCATCGCCGGAGTCATGGCGCGCACCGACACGCAGCGCGGCGTCTGGAAAGCTCCCGCCGGACTCGATGCGGCGCTCAACGGCATACAGGGTCTGCAAGTCAATCTCAACGACGCGGAGAACGGGCAACTCAACCCGCTCGGCATCAACTGCCTGCGTTCGTTTCCCGTCAACGGTCGTGTGGTGTGGGGCGCGCGAACGCTTCGCGGCGCTGACCAACTCGCAGACGAATACAAGTATGTGCCGGTTCGCCGTCTCGCGCTCTTCATTGAAGAGAGCCTCTACAGGGGCACGCAGTGGGTCGTCTTCGAGCCAAACGACGAGCCGCTCTGGGCGCAGATTCGCTTGAACGTCGGCGCG
>CAZEZJ010000502.1:1810-3553 GCA_964516695.1 uncultured Blastocatellaceae bacterium | reverse complement strand
GCTTTGGCCCGCACAGGGCGGCTTGGGGAAATGAGCGCTCAACGGAGCGCGCACAATCCTAACGGCTCGCGTGGGACTTGTAAACTACCGCTCAATCGGCTTACAAATAGGCACGGAGGAAATAAACCTGATGAGTTTGAAAGAACGCATCGTCGCTGACCTGACGACGGCGATGAAAGCCAAAGACGCGGCGCGCACTTCCGTGCTGCGGATGATGAAGGCGTCTGTGATGAACCGCGAAATCGAAAAGGGCGGCGCGTTGACGGAAGAAGAATTGACGAAGGCGCTCGCTTCGCTCGTCAAGCAGCGACGCGATTCCATAGAGCAGTATGAGAAGGCTGGACGGCAGGAACTGGCTGACAAAGAGCGCGCCGAGTTGGAAGTTATCGAAGACTATCTGCCGCAGGCGGCCACGCGCGAGGAGATTGAACGCGCCGTGGACGAAGCCATCACGGAAACGAACGCCACCTCGATGCGCGAGATGGGCGCGGTGATGAAGGCTGCGCAGTCGCGCCTCGCCGGACGCAACGCCGACGGGCGCATGGTCAGCGAGATTGTCAAAGCGAGGCTTAATGAAAGCAAGTAGGACGGCGCGCCGAAGATGAAGGATGAGAGCTTCGGCGTTTATGGCTCTTGACATGTTGCGGAGCCAACACTTTTCGTCTTGCCGCACGGCTTTTGTTTGCCTGTTACGAAAACCTGAATGGAGGAGAAAATTAAGGATGAGAACCAGATTTCTCTGTTGTGTGCTGGCGGGCTTGGTCGCCATCGTTGCGTTGGGCTTGAGGGCAGAGAGCCAGACGCGTGGCGGGAGGCGTCCGCAGCGCGGCGCGGTCTGTTTCAACCCGAACGCGCCGTGTCGAACTACCGCCACGTTTGAAGCCTACGATTTGCCGTTTCGTATTCCCGCGAACGCCGCCATCTGGGAGTCTGAGCCGTTCTACGCTGTGATTCTCGCGAGCGTGCGTTTTAGGGATGAGGAGTGCAACACGGCGTTTATTCCCGAAGCGCAGCGCTTGGAAGCGCAGTCGCTTTTTCCAGACCGCAAAGTCTTCGCGTCGAGATGCGGTGAGCCGGGCACGGTCTTTTATTCCAACACCAGCCCCAACACAAATTTCATGGCCGTCTACGGTGGACGCACGCAAGGCGAGGCCGCGCAGATGCTCTCAACCGTCAGGGCGACGGGCAAATTCCCCAGAGCCTACGTCCGCCGTATGTACATCGGCTTTAACGGAACGTGAAGCGCAGTTTTGCGGTCGCAGAGCGCGAAGCGGATTCTTGCAGGATGAAGATGGGAAAACTGTTTCATCCTTCATCGCTTCGCGTTTTCCCGCCGTCTCGGTTATACTTGCGGCTGCTCGCCTTCTCAGGAGCCAATTCATGTGGCGCGGCGCGTTTCGGAAGCCAGCGCATCTGGCGGCGCTCCGGCAAACGCACTTGAGGATGCTTCTACTAAACCAAGGTTAAGGGCGAGACAAGAATTTCGCGAATCGCGGTCTACTTTAGGTCGCGATTGCGGTTTTGAATTTTTAAGCGAAGCCGTCCGGTCTAACTTGCCCTGCGGTCATCAAACGACAAGCACGCCGCCGCTGTGATTATTCGTTGGCAGTCAAACTAAGGCTGCCAGCGTGCATCTTCGGAGCAGGTTTGCAAGCACACGCGTTTCCCGGTCTTCTCGGAAAGTGTGCTCCCTGCTGTTGACATGGTGACTACTACCGCAAGCCTTTAAGACCTCAGGACGGC
>CAZEZJ010000502.1:0-1800 GCA_964516695.1 uncultured Blastocatellaceae bacterium | reverse complement strand
GGGATGCTCGGTTGAAAACGTCGAACTATCCTCGCGCACAAGCTGAGAGAGTTCTGCTTGAAGCCTACTCTCTGGCCGCGCGCGACCCGCACCCGACCGCTTGCAGAACTGAGCGGGCGGCTACATTCATGCGGCTGGCCCATCTCGCCAGCCATCAGGCTTTACATTTTTCGCGCGAGTCTTTGCGGCTCGCTCAACGCGGCCAACGCGTGCGCCTCGTCCTCTCAAGGGCTTGCAGGCTCACCGCGTTTGCCGCTTCACTATTTGAACCACGCCGCGGCTTCACACCCGTTGAACAATCCATGAGAGACGAAAGCCCAACGGCTCGCCCACGCCCTGCGCGTGTGTGCGGCCCCAAGCGCATCGCTCTTTTTGTCGTCAACTGTCATTAAGCCGTCGCCGGAGATTTTTGCATAAACATGTCGAAAGAATTAATCGTCAGCGTCAATGGACGCGAAAAGAAAATCGCCATCATCGAAAACGAGCAGGTCTCGGAGTTTTACATCGAGCGCGGCGAAGAGAACCAAGGCATCGTCGGCAATCTTTACAAGGGACGCGTGATGCGCGTTCTGCCCGGAATGCAGTCGGCCTTCGTCGATATTGGCCTGGAGCGCGATGCCTTCCTCTATGTCTCAGACTTCTTCGATGAGGAGGAAGAGTTTGAGCGCATCGTGATGGACAAGTCGAAGAAGGGCGATGCGGATACGGCGGAGGTCACGCGCGCCGCACGCGAGCGCATCGAGCAGACGCGCCTCGAACGTGAACAGCAGATAGAAGCCTCGCAGGAACGAGCCGAGCCGCTCCTGGATGCCGAGCCGGATGAGACCATCGCGGCTGAAGCAATCGCGCCCGCGCTCGATGAAGAAGAGGAAGCAGTTGAAACAGAAGTGCCGCGGGCTGCCGCCGGCAGAGTTGAAGAGGAACAGGCTGCCGAGGATGCGGGCGGCAAGCGGCGCGGCAGGCGCGGGCGACGGCGCGGCAAAGGCGGAGAGACGGATGCGTCCGCCGCCGAAGCGGGCGACTACGGGCGGGCAGGAACAAGCGCGCTCGACGTTTCGAATATTGAGACCCCTTTTGTTTCCGGCCAGGCTTCTTTCGAGCGTGTGGTGGATGAAGACGAGCGTGCCGCCGAGAATGGCGAGATGCTCAAAGACGCGATGCTGCAAGAGCGCTTGCTTGACCAGATACACGCCGTCGAGTTTGACCTTGAAGATGTGCCGACCGCAGAAGTCGGCTCCTTGCTGTCGTCCGGCGCGGGCGCTGATTCTTCGTTCCAACGCATTGACGATAGCGACATAGAGCCTGCTGCTCAAGATTCGGAGACGGCCTATGTGCAGGAGACGGTCGCGGCGCACGTCGGCGCGTTTATTGACGAGATAGCGGAAGAGACCGTCAGCACGGAAGCGCAATCCTTCGAGCGCGTCAGCGACGACGAACAGGCAACGGAAGGCGCGCGGGCGCCCGCCGAAAGCAAGGCGACGAAGCGCGGGGCTGCGCCGCGTCGCAGCGGTAGTAAGAAGAAGGCGGCGGCGAAACCGGAGGCCGAGGCGGAAGAGGTTGCCGATGACGGCGGCGAGGAAACGTCTAAGACGAAGCGCGCCAGCCGTAAGGGAAGCGCAGCGCCGTCGAAGAGTGCGGCCAAGAAATCTACCAGCAAAAAGAGCGCGGCCAAGAAGAGCGGCAGCAAGCGCGGCGCTCGCAAGTCTGCGGGCGACGAAGGCGAGACGGACATCGCGGTGCTCGAAAACGAAGCGGCACGCGCGCGACGGACAGACGTGGTGGCGGCCGAAGCTGCCGACG
>CAZEZJ010000501.1:0-3557 GCA_964516695.1 uncultured Blastocatellaceae bacterium | reverse complement strand
TCGTTGACGACGAGGAGGTCCAGCAGGTCGTCGTCGTCGGCGTGAACGAAGGCGGAGGAGAAACCGTAATATTTGTCCGTGTCGGACGTGCCCGACTTCACGCTGACATCTTCAAACTTGCCGTCCGCGCGTTGATGATAGAGCGTATCGCCCTCGCCCTTCAGACCGCGCGGGCCGCACATGACGGGGACGCCCCTGAACTGGCAAAAGTTTTGCCCGACGTGGCCGGGCTTCGCCGCGTCGGACGGATTGGGCGGCAGATTGTTCAAATCAAAATCCAGATAACCGGGAACGAATAAATCGAGGCGACCGTCGCGGTCGTAGTCGCCCCAGGTCGCGCCCGTGCTCCAACCCTTGCGGGCGACTCCGAGCTTTTCCGCCACGTCCGTAAACGTGCCGTCGCCGTTGTTGTGATAGAGACGCGAGACGCCCCAGTTGCCGACATACATATCAGGGCGTCCGTCGTTGTCGTAGTCCGCGACGGCGACGCCAAAGCCCCAGCGCTCGTTTGCCACTCCCGCCCTGTCCGTCACGTCCTCAAACTTCCAGTTGCCCAAGTTTCGATAGAGCGCCGCGCGCGGAGCTTTCTCCTTGCCCTGCACGGCGGCGAAGGTCGAACCGTTGAGCAGGTAGATGTCAACGAGGCCGTCACCATCGTAATCGAAGACGGCGACGCCGCCCGACGGCGACTCGACGATGTAATCCTTCGCCGCGTCGCCCGAGCGATGCCTGAAGGCGGCAAGCGCCGTCTTGTCCGTCACGTCTTCAAAGATGACGGGGGCTTTCGCATCGGTGATGTTCACGGTGCGCCGTGAACTGTAGTTGCGCGCCGCGCCCGTCGAAGCCCCGCCCATGCCGCCCGCCTGCGGCGTCGCGCCTTTGGCCGGACTAGGCGAAGGCGCAGGGGTTTGTGCGCTCG
Organism: uncultured Blastocatellaceae bacterium; assembly: GCA_964516695.1. GTDB lineage: Bacteria > Acidobacteriota > Blastocatellia > Pyrinomonadales > Pyrinomonadaceae > DASVTR01. The sequence goes on along the minus strand of CAZEZJ010000501.1, from coordinate 2,638 downwards.
CGACCTGCGGCACCTGCCAGAGCAGAGCGACGACGAACATCAAGATGACGAGCGCGCGAGCGGAAAACGTATAGGGGGAATTCGATTGCAGCATTTGATTATTTCAACAGCGATGGGATTACAGGACGATTTGCCAGCACTTTCAACACTCTGAAATGATGAACAGCATCGCCTTCATCATTCAATTTTTCCGGCCCGACAAGACAATCGAGCCAAAAGGGTTTGGACTCACAGGAAAATAACCGCCGCCCGCCCGCAAGTCAAATAAAGCGATTGATTCATTGATTGATTTAATCATTGATTCATTTAGTCATTCAGGCATTGAAGCAATGAACAAATGATTACATGAATCAATGACTACATGACTACATGGCTAAATCATTTCCCTTTGCGCTCGACGAGCGTGTGGTATTTGTCAACGGCCAGATTCGTGTAACGTTCAACGTGCCTGCCGGGCCAGCGAATCTCAACTGACTTAACGCTGGTTGCTGCGCCCAAACCCACTATGATGCGCGCGTCGTTTGACGAGAGATAGCTGCCAGCGTTTGTCACGTCGAATGTTTGACGGCGGTTGTTGCCGTCTGTGACATGGACGCGTGCGCCGAAAGTCGTGCGCTTTGCCTCCGCGCTCGCGAGTTGAAGGCCGAGCCAGTGATTTTTTGTGCCGTCGTTGCGCAGGATGAGCGGCGCGCCGTCAATCACTACGATGACAATATCCGTGTCGCCGTCGTTGTCCAAATCACCGAAGGCTGCGCCGCGAGCGGCAATTGAATTGAGGAACGACGGGCCAGCGGTGGCGGAAACGTTGACGAAGCCGCGGCCCGTGTTGCGCATCAGGAGCGGCGGCTGTTTGTATTTCAGATAACTCGAAGTCTTCTCGATGGTGTCGAGCACATGGCCCTGCGCGACGAAGATGTCCAGAAAGCCATCCGCATCTGCGTCTATGAAATGCGTGCCCCAGCCGGAATTGAGAATTGTAATCTGCCCGACGTTTGTTGTGTTGGTCGCATAGGTAAAGGTGAGGTCGCCGTTGTTGCGATAGAGCGGGTAGGTTTCATTGGAGAGCGCGGTGATGATGATGTCAGGATGACCGTCGGCGTCGTAGTCTTTGGCGTCAACGCCCATTCCGGCAAAGGTGCGCGCGTTTTCGTCGTAGCCGGCGCCGGACAACTCTGCGATGTCTTCAAACGTGCCGTCGCCGCGATTGCGGTAAAGCTGCTGGCGCACGCTGTCGTTGGCGACGAAGATGTCGGTGAGGCCGTCCGAGTCGAAATCCGCGAAGGCGACGCCGAGGCCCTTGCCGTTTGGGTCAGCGATTTTGGCAGTTGTCGTTACATCCTCGAAAGTGCCGTCAGCTTTTTGATGAAAGAGAATGTTTGCTGCGCCCTTGAAATTGTCGGGATGGCAATAGGCACGAAAGCCAGCGCGCGTGTCGCCGCAATAAATCGAGCCGCGCTCGAAGTCCCAATCCATGTAGCGCGCGACGAAGAGGTCTAGGCGACCATCGCGGTCGTAGTCGAGCCAGCCCGCGCTCGTTGACCAACCGCTGGCGGCCACGCCCGCTCGCTTCGTCGCATCCTCAAACGTGCCGTCGCCGCGATTGCGATAGAGAATATTTCCGCCGTAGGCCGTGACGTAAAAATCAACGAAGCCGTCGGCGTCGTAATCGGCGGCAGCCACGCCCATGCCGTAGCCCGCGCCACGAACGCCCGCGCGCTCGGTCGCGTCTTCAAACGTGCCGTCCGGCTTCTGGCGATAAAGACGATTCCAGTATTTCGCGTCGCGCTTATCGGGAGTAGCGCTCTTCGGCATGGGGTCGTCGAGGCGCGCGCCGTTGGTGAAGTAGAGGTCGAGCCGCCCGTCGGCGTCGTAATCAAAGAGGGCGATGCCGCCGCCCATTGATTCGAGCAGATACTTCTGCGACGTGACAGAAGCGGCGTGCTTGAAATTAACTTTGGTCTGCGCCGTGATGTCCGTGAAGGTCACGGGCGAAGGCGCTTGCGGCCCTGGCGGGGGCGCTGTCTTCAAGCGGTCGCCGCCATCGTATGAACGGCCCGTGCGCTGCGGCTGCGGCGTGGGCGAAGGCCGCGGCTGCTGTGCCGAGACGGCAGAAGCTAGACTGGCGAAGAAAAGCAGCGCGGCTGTAGTTATTATTGAACGATAGCTCAGAGGGAGATGCAAAGACATACTGGTGCAAATTAAATGATATTAGGAATCTACTTCAACCGGCGTTTAGCTTCATCAATCAACTCGTTATTCCGCTCGTAAGAGATGACAGCTTCCCTGTTATCCGTCAATCGCGGCGGATACCGGTGCGACTTGTAAACGGGATAAGCTTCCGTGCGCAGGTGCGCGAGCATGTGATGGCCGCGACGCGTCGCGCGCTCATGTCGCAAAGCGGAAATATCAACGGGCGCGACGACGATTCTCTCGCCCGGCCCGGGGCTAGCCTCCGCCAGCAAGCGTCCCTCAAAATCTACAATCTGACTGCCGCCCGGCCATGAATACGGCGGGTAGTGTTTCAAACTAGCGCCCTGATTCGCCGCCACGACGTAAGCCCTGTTCTCCAGCGCGCGGCAGCGAGTAACAATCGTCCACCAATTCATCGGTTCGGTTGCGCCCCACGGGTCCATGTAGG
>CAZEZJ010000500.1:0-3564 GCA_964516695.1 uncultured Blastocatellaceae bacterium | reverse complement strand
CAACGGAAATGGCTCTCTTCGAGCTATTGCGCGACGCGAAACACGAACAATTCAAGTCGATTCAGAAACTTATTAAATAAATTCCATTATTTAGCCGTTGATTCATTAACTCGTTAGTTTAATGAATCAATGAACCGATGAATCAATGAACGAATTATTATCATCTCTCAACGAACGACAGCGGGAAGCCGTGACGGAGACGGACGGGCCGCTGCTCATCCTCGCGGGCGCTGGCTCAGGCAAGACGCGCGTGATTACCTACCGCATCGCTTACCTGATTGCGGAGCACAACGTCGCGCCGCACAACATTCTCGCCGTCACCTTCACGAACAAGGCCGCGCAGGAGATGCGCGAGCGCGTCGAGCGACTTTTGAGCGGCGAGCGGTTGACGAGCGCGCCGCTGATTTCCACTTTTCATAGCCTCTGCGTTCGCATCCTGCGCCAGCACATAGAGGCGCTGCAACAAGGCTACACGCGTTCCTTCACCATCTACGACCAGGACGATTCCGTGCGCCTCATCAAAGCCTGCATCAAGGATTTGGGCTACGACGACAAGCAGCTTGGCCCACGCGCCGTGCAGGGCGCCGTCAGCGGCGCGAAAAACCGCGGCGAGGATGCGGACTCCTACAAGGCGCGCGTCGAATACGGCGACGAGAAGCGCGCGGCCATCGCACGCGTCTTCAGCCTCTACGAAGAGCGCCTCGTCAACAACAACGCGCTCGACTTCGACGACCTGCTGATTAAGACCGTCCAACTGCTGCGCCGCGTCGGGGAAGTGCGCGACCGCTACAACGACAGGTTTCGTTATATCCTCGTTGACGAGTATCAAGACACCAACACGCTCCAATTCGCGCTCATCCGTTTTCTGACCGAGAAGCAACAGAACATCTGTGTGGTTGGCGACGAAGACCAATCCGTTTACAAATGGCGCGGGGCCGACATCACCAACATTCTCAACTTCGAGCAGCACTACCCCGAAGCGAAAATCATTCGCCTTGAACAGAACTATCGCTCGACGCAAACCATCCTCGATGTCGCGGGCGCGGTCGTCAAAAACAACACCGAACGCAAGGGCAAGACTCTCTGGACCTCTAATCCGGCGGGCGAGCGCATCCGTTATTATCAAGCCTTTGACAGCGACGCGGAGGCGCGCTTCGTTGCCATGAAGATTGACGAGCATCGCCGCCGCGATGCTGACCTTCGCGCCGCCGTGCTCTATCGCACCAACGCTCAATCGCGTGTCTTTGAGGAAGCTCTCCGGCGCGCCGGAATTGCCTACAATATCGTTGGCGGTTTTTCGTTTTACGAGCGAATGGAAGTGCGCGACATCATCTCTTATCTCAAACTCGCGCTCAACCCGCACGACTCCATCGCCTTGATGCGCGTTATCAACAGCCCCGCGCGCGGTTTGGGAAAGCAAACGCTCGACTCGATAGAGCGCCACGCGAAAGATTACGGCATCTCCCATTGGGAGACCATCGCCATCCTGACCGAGCAGGGCAACGGCTTGAACCCGCGCGCCACATCAGCGCTCAAGAATTTCCAAAAAATCATCACAGACCTCGTCACCGCGGCCACCAATGCGGCGCGCTCCGATTCTCCCGTCTCCGATGTCGTCAAGGCAGCGATTCTAGACACCGGCTACTCGAACGCATTGAAGTCTGAAAACTCCGACGAGGCCGAAGCCAGATTGGAAAACTTGCAGGAACTCGTCAACGCCGCCGTTGACTACGATAAGCAGGAGCAGGACGGACTGCGCGACTTCATAGACCACGCCGCGCTTGTCTCGGATACAGACCAGTACAAGCGCGACGCTCCCGTCACGCTGATGACCATGCACGCGGCGAAGGGACTTGAGTTTCCGCTCGTCTTCATCGTCGGCATGGAAGACGGCCTCTTCCCACACTCGCGTTCAGCGACAGACCCGGCCGAACTCGAAGAAGAGCGCCGCCTCTGCTACGTCGCCATCACGCGCGCCGAAAGATTTCTCTACGTCACACACGCTATGAAGCGGCGCGTCTACGGCGAAGAGATGGCCTCCGAGCCTTCACAGTTCTTAAACGAGATGCCGCTCGATTTGATGGAAGACCTCTCGCGCGGAGCAAGCTGGCTTTCGTTTGCGCGTAGCTCTTCGACGCTTGAAAACAAGCACGCGGCGAGCGCCCTGCGCGGCGACAAACGCGAGCGCACCAGCTACACGGGCAAGACCTACGACAGCGCCGACTCTATCGCAGAATTCTTCCGCAAGCGTGGTCAAAGCCTCGGCAACAGTAGTCCCCGCCCGCCGCAGAGCGCGCCCGTTATCAAGCGTCCGAACGCGCCCGCCAGTTCTTCGTCTGCGTCACGTTCAACTTCATCAACCGCCGGCGGCGATTTCGCGCCCGGCTCACACGTCCGCCATCCGAAATATGGGCGCGGCCTCGTTCTGCGTCGCGAGGGCGCGGGCGATTCCGCGAAGCTGACGGTCAGCTTTCCCGGCTTCGGGCAGAAGAAGTTGATTGAGAAGTATGCCGGGCTGGAGAAGGCTTGAGAGCCTCTTCGTTGATGCGAGGGATGAACGGTAAGTATCTATTCTGGACGTAAGCCGGCACGCATTTGTCACCGCTTGGCGCTGGCCGCCGAATTGCGGTTGTAAAATTTCCAACCTGACACGGCCATTGAGTTGATTGCCATGACGGAAACGGAAGCCAGAAGAATCGACGTTTTTTTCTACGGATTATTCATGGACGATGCTCTCTTGCGCGAGAAAGGAATCAATCCGAAAAATCGCCGGATGGCTTCGGTTGAAAACTTCTGCTTGGTCATCGGGGCACGCGCCACCCTCATCCCGTGTCCAAGCCAAACAGTGTATGGCGTCCTCTTCTCGCTGACTCACAGCGAAGTGGACGCGCTCTATCAAGAAACTTCCGTGAGTATGTATCGCCCTGAAGCCGTTTCTGTGCAACTAGCCGGCGGGCAGGTCACTGCGGCTCTCTGTTTCAATCTTCCCCTGCCGCCTTCGCTCGCGGAACAAAATCCGCAGTACGTCTCAAAGCTCAGAGAACTGGCTGACCGAATCGGCTTGCCGCCGAGTTATGTAGCATCCATCCGGTAGCGTTCGCCTTAAAAAGGGCGGTCGCGCTTGTTATAGATGACGCGTCTTTTGAGAAGCGCGCTCAAATTATATCGCTCTGTTTTGTAGGGGCGCACTTTGACGTTTTGCATGATTTTTTCCCAGTCGTCTTCGCGGTAGAGGCCGAGCGTAATTGTGTCTCCCTTGCGCGACAGCAGCCGCGCCCATTGCCTGAAAAACACTTCGCCGCGCAGCGGGTCAACGACGGCGAAGTATTCACCGCCGAGGCCGCCGTCAACCATCTTCACGATGAGCGCGATTTTGCCGCTAGCGGTTTTAACTTCCGTCAGGCTGTCAACTATCACGTATTCGGACATGACCTTTTTGGTCTGGCGCGTGCTCGCGTCATACACGCGCAGCGATTGCCCTTCGTCCTCGAAGCCGCCCGCGCCGTCGCGCCATGAATAGACGACTTTGCGCCCGCCGTCTATCATCCACGCTTCATACGCATT
>CAZEZJ010000499.1:0-3570 GCA_964516695.1 uncultured Blastocatellaceae bacterium | reverse complement strand
CGACGAAGGCTCATATTACATGATTCATCTCAAGGTCGAGCCTCTCCTCGATTCTTTGCGTGCCGATCCGCGATTCACTGATTTAATGCGCAGAGTTGGGCATTAGCCAGCCGCTTGCAGGTTGCGCCGTCGCTTATCACGCAAGCGCCTTTCGGCGTCGTTACGTGTCAACTCTGTCGCCCGAGCATAACGCTGCCTTTTTGCTTAAGGCAATCCACATCCTATAGCTATCGATTTATTACTGGTGGACCGAATTCCCTGGGTTAGGCCCGCGAGGACTGAACACAGGGCGACGGCCGCGGAGTCTCGAAAGGCTTCGCGGCCGTCGGTCAGGTGTGCAGAGCGGCGTGGTTGTTTAGACCTCGTTGCAAATCATCCAGGGCGGGCAGCCGCCCGTTGGCTCGCAGCTACACGTGGCCGGGTTGAAGATGGTGCCATGCGGGCAGAAGGTTTGGCAGCAGGGCGGCCCACTATCAAAGAGCTGGTTGACCAAATCGCCAAACTCTATGGAGACCTCGAAGGCGCGGATAACTTTCTTACGTCCCTCCTGCTGCGCGTTGGAAACCCAGAAGTTCAACCCTGGCGTATCCGGTTCGCGTTGCAGAAATGCGCGATAGAGGTCCGCGACGAACGCCTGCAAGTGCGCCGTGTCGTTCATATCCTGCGGATTGCGCGCTTGGTACTCCGATGTTTGCAGGTAATTAAAAAGAGTTGGGTCATCGTAAGACGATTGTGACATGAAGAGCGTGGCCACAAAGCGTCGCGCCTCCGCGTGCAGAGTCCCGCTGGCGGCAGCGTTGACCAGCCGATCATACTCGGCTTGTCGTTCACAGCAGTTTGGGTTACGCCCATATGCGCCTTGATAGGCGCGTATGATGAACTCATCATAGGAGCGCGGCGACTGCGGCTGCTGCATAGTGGCTTTGATTGGCAGCAGCAAGGCGATGACTGCAAGACAGGTCAGGAACGCTACGAAGTAGCGCATTAAAGATCGTGATTTCAATCTCATAATTTATTAACTCCTTGTGTTGCTTTCAATCCCCCGCGCACGCGCATGTCCCTGAGGCCTGAGCAGCCTGTCGGGAGACACTATCCCCTTGGCCGCAAGCCTTGCGCGCGGCAGAAGTGGGTGTTTGCCTTACACTCAGAGCGTCATTGACCGCTGACGCTCTCGAGTGACTATGTTGATGCTTGCCCTACGAAGCGGAAACTAACGCGGCTACCCCTTGAGATAACCGTCGCCGCTGCCCTTGCGTGCGGGGCAGCTTACGCTCGGGCGCGCGCGCAGTGAAACCTGAACGCGGGCGCTCGCGGCGCTTGCCAACCGACACGCTCCTCTTGCTTCTTTCTCATCATAACTAGACGTAGAATTTTCGGATATATTCCTACCTTTACCAATTTTTATCGTAAGGGGTACTTTAACCGGCTATGTTGCGAGAATGTCATTTCAGACATAATCCATCTTTCTATCATCACACGACGGTCTTCATAGACAACTCGTGTCTCGGCTATCGCTCATTTGATACAGCCGGGCGGAGAATCCTAGGGAGTTGAGGCCGTAAACATTATCAGAAAGGGGCCAGTGAAGAGATTAGACAGGAGTGATGCGGCGGGACAGGCAAGGTTTGTCGTAAGCTTGTTTCTGATTGCTGCATAGCTCAGATACTTGTTCAAGCTTCTCTTCGCTGAAGTTGATTTTCGCAACGGAACCCTCGCGCCGATGAAAGGCCAGCTCATTACTGCTCCGGTCGAATGAGTTGTTATGCCCTTCATTGCTGCCGTGCACCTCAGCGAGGATAGAGAATGATACCTTGTGCTCACCTCATTGTTCCGGCTATAAGGACATGGCCGAGAGCAATCGGGTCTTCTGCAAGACGGTGGATGAAGCGGAAGCTGCCGGATATGTGAAAGCTGTTAACTGTCAGAAGTATTGAAGTCTCGGACCGCTAGAGCTGAGGAGGCTTCCCCATGCGAGGAAGGAGTTCTACACCATAGTGCTCAGAGAGATTGACGGCACCGTTTCGCCTATTCAAGCAACTCCAACAGAGCGCCTAAACTGTTTCGTCGGCTCTGAGGCTGACTTTTCCGGCGAAATTGTCTTTAGTGGCATCATGCATCTCGACGGCACGTTCTCCGGGCTTATCACTTCAGATGATGGCACGCTCATGGTGGGCGTCAGCGGTGACATAGATGCTTCAATCGAAGTCGCGAGCGCTCAGATTCATGGGACGGTCAAGGGAGATATTTCGGCCAAGGCGCACGTAGTGTTGAAGCCGACAGCGGTGGTCATGGGCGATATCGAAACGCCATCGCTGTGCATCGAAGAGGGCGCGGTTTTTGAAGGTCGCTGTCGCATGTCGGGCGGACCGAGCGCTGCGCAGGCAGTCAGGCGAAAGCTCAGAAGGCTGGGTCACAAGCGCTAGAGTTTAGGCGCATCCATATGGTTAGACAGCCCCCTGGCTGAGGTCTTTATTGCTTGTGGTCATTTGCAACCCCATGCTGAATATCCGTGTGCTTTCATGTGCCGGTGGGCCGCATTGATGTTTACGACAGCGTCTCGCCTGTCTATCTTGGCTTTACCTTCGGGCATGTTATTCCACATCCGTATATTGAATTGGTAGACTCCCCAGTAAGTCCCGTTTCCGCTAATCGCGGTGTGGTCCAGTTTAGATTCGCACCTGGCAATTCGTAAGACCTTATCAACAGGTAACCCGTATCTTTTAGCTGATTCTCTAATCAGCGCTTCGACTTCCTGCTTAGAAAACATCTGTCCTCGAAAGGTGCCAACTGATTTTGACTGGGTAACAACGCGAGACGGCTTTGCCGGCCATTGTTTTACCAAGCTACTCGTCATCTCTTTTGTTTCGATGGCCCGACCTACTTCGGAAGACTCAAACATTGTTGCTAAATTTCTGGCCGGTCCATCGCTCCGGGAAAGATTGGTCACCTCTCGTTCGTAAAGGAAGCCTTGCCTGGCTCGCGCTGGCTTGAGCAGAGTGAATCCTCCAGCGATGACCAGCGCGAATATTAGTGCTTTCAATCTGGGCCTGTAAAATGTTGTCTCGACGGTTTCATGCTTCATCATGGCGGGCGTTTCTATCACAAGTTGAAGAGGATGACAATCTCACAGACACAACCCACAGTTGCAAGACAGCAGTCTTTTTCAAAAAGGTAGAAACATCCCGCCTAATACGCTAAACCGTGCCTTACTTGATTCGCGTCTCTAAATTCCGGCGCGCCGCCGCGAAGCGTCTTTGCAACTGCACGACGGATGCGCCCGCGTAGCCCTCATTGAGTCGCTTCTCGGCGACATCCATCCAGCGCAGCAAATCCTGCGCGGCTCGTCGTGCCGCGTCCTCTTCAGAACTACCGACGCGTCCAAACCAGATGGGCGCCGTGTGCGCGAACGGGTAACTATCCATGACGGGCCACTTCGTCGCGCCGCCATGAACGCGAGCCGCGACCCAGCCGCCGCGTGGGGCGTTGATGCGTCCGGTGAAGGTCTTGTGACCGGCTGCCTCAAGCCCCTTGCTCCTCCAAGCAGCTTGCCCGTTGACAAGAATCTCAACG
>CAZEZJ010000498.1:0-3575 GCA_964516695.1 uncultured Blastocatellaceae bacterium | reverse complement strand
GGGGTGTTCGGTGGGGACTAGTAAGTCGCAACTCCACAAGGCCAGAATGAAATTACGCATGTTGCTCAGGCAACAGAATGTCAAGGAGTAGCTTCCAACCACGTCCGCTCGGTTTCGCTCGTTAGTCCGCAGTCAACCGAGGGAAGGGCAAAAGCTCAGGGTGACGTTTCCGGTTCAAAAGCGCCGGAGATTCGACTCAGGCAGTCTCCCCAAGATTGCTGTTAGAATTGGGATAAGGCTCGCGCGTCAATTTTTTTAACCACGGCACGCGCGGCGTTTTAGAGGTTATAAGTAAAATGAATTGCGAGAAGTGTCAGGAATTACTCAGCGACTTTCTCGACGGCGCGCTCAACACTGAGGAGCACTCGATGCTCAGCGCGCACTTCGAAGAATGTCTCTCCTGCTTTAACACGCATGAGGAGTTAAACTCCATCGTCAGTTTCTGCCGCGAGAATCGCGACGAGTATGTCGCGCCGCCCAACGAGCGCGCTCTGTGGCTACGCATTCGTAATACTATTGAAGCCGAAGGCGAGCGAGCGAACGCGGCTGCCGCCGCGTCAGTCGCGGCCAGCGCAGGACGCCCATCATGGCTGACGCGCTGGATGAATCGCAGTTGGGAATTGTCTCTGTCGCAGATGGCGACGGCAGTGGCGGCCATCGCCGTCGCGGTGGCGCTCACAACGGCCATTAGCCTCAGCCGGATGCAGAATAATGCCGTCTCCTCTACGACGACCAATCCGGCCAACGCCTCTGAACCGAGAAACACATCGGCTCTGATGAATGTTCCCGTCAGGGGCCTTTCGCAGGAAATTGACTACTGGCAGCAGCGCGTGGATGCGCGCAAAGTGCGCTGGAATCAGCAGCGCCGCGAGGATTTCGATCTCAACTTGAAAGTGATTAACGAGGCCGTGCAAGAACGCCTCAAAGAACTCAAAGAGAATCCGCACGACGAGATGACGGAAGAGATGCTCAACGCCGTGCTCAATAACAAAGTGGAGTTTCTAAGAGAGTTCGCCGATCTATAATGATGGCGGTCGCGAGACGTAATTGATAGAATTTCCCGCCCGCGCTCTGTTCGCTTTCCCCTGACGAAGACAGCGCGGGCGGACGATTGCACAGCATCTTTCGCAACTAAGTTAATTGATTTCCAAGGATTGATGAACAGCACGCAGACGAATCCAGACCAGCATCGAGCACGCCCAAGAGGCGCGCGCGCGCGCGTAATTCTCACGCTGGCGCTGCTGGCGCTTTCGTTTTCGACTGCCGCTGATGTTCTCGCCCAGAAAGGGTTTTCAAAAAAATATCCGGCGCGCAAGAACGTGCGCGTGGAATTGATTAATCTGTTCGGCACGATTTCGGTTGAGACGTGGAATCGCAATGAAATCAAGATTAGCGCTGATTTGTATCCGCCGGTGGCGCGTATAAATCCAGAGCAAACTGATGACGCGCTCATCATCAATATCAAGAAAGAGAATCGCGCGGATGTCGGCGACATTAACTTCCGCATCACCGTTCCGGTTGATTCCTCTGTCGAGATTGAGACACGGCGCGGTAATATTCAGGTCACAGGCGTGCAAGGGGAGACCTTGCGTGCCAAGGTTTATGGCAGCGGCGAGATTGAGTTGTCGGAAATAGGGGCCAGCCGCGTGATGGCCGAAAATGTGACGGGCAATATTTTTTACGACGGACAATTGCTGGCGGGCGGCAAATATGAATTCAAGACCGTGCGCGGCGACGTGACGATTCGCATCCCCGCGACCTCTGCCTTTAGCCTGATGGCTGCCGCTCCCTCGACACGACACATTGACCTGGGAGTTTTCGCCAATCCGGGCCTCAATCTGACGGACAAGCGCAAGGTTTTTGGAAACATCGGTGAAGCACGCTGCTCGCTTATCGTTTTTAACCAGATGGGCCGTATCACTTTTCTGCGTCGTTAAACTATATCCGGTGAACACTCATTGATTCGAGGCGGACGCCCTCTCTGATCCGACGTGATCGCGAGCGGGCGTCCGCGTTTCTTTTGGTTCAGAGTTGAGAATGATGCTGATGCCAATCTTTTCTTTGTTGCGCGGTTTCCGCTCGGCCTCGCCGCCGCTCGCATGTCTGCTGTTGCTCGTCATCTGTGCTCTGCCGCTCAAAGCGCAACAGCAAACTCAGACGAACAAAGCGGCGTCATCAACCAACGCCGTTCAGCCCAAACTCACTCGCACCACCACTCGCCACGAACTGCGGCGCTTGCCTTACGGCAGCACCGTCACGCTGCTCGGCGCGCCCACCGGCTCAATCACTATTGAAGCTTGGTCGCGGCCCGAGATTGACATCACCGTTGACATAGAACTGCGCGCCGACACGGAGGAAGACCTGACACGTTTGGCCGCCGTCAACAGCTTTATCATTGACGAAGAACCCAACCACTTGCGCATTCTGACCACCGGCATCCACGACAAAAAGTTTATGCGCCGCGTGGCGAAAGATTTTCCAAAAAAACTGCTCGGGCTGCCTTGGAAGATTGATTATCGTTTGCGCGTGCCTATCTTGACCGACCTTGAAATCAACGGCGGGAGCGGCGCATTTAATCTCACAGGCGTCGAGGGCAACATCAGCTTTCAGGCGCAGCAGAGCAATGCGTTGCTGGCGCTCTCCGGCGGTGCATTGCGCGTCACGCTCTTGCGCGGCTCGGTGAAGTTGGCTGTGACTGCACGCAGTTGGCGCGGCGCAGGCGTTAGCGTTCAACTCGCCTCCGGCGACCTCACGCTTGAACTCCCAGCGGGTTTTAGCGGCGACATTGACGCCGACATCCTCCGCGCAGGTCAAATCGAAAACAACTACACCGAACTCACGCCACGCGAGCGCACAGCGACGACTCCACGCTCGACCAAATCGCGCGCCGGAGCAGGCGGCACAACCCTCGCCCTCACCGTCGGCGACGGCACAATCAAGATTACGAAAACAGACGCCACCAGCCAATAGTCAGTAGCCAACACAACCGAAAAGTAAAAGCAGCGGGCAGAAGTCGCAATTACCAGCCTCCGACTGCTGCCCTTCCTTCGTCGCTTGTCACTCTTCGCCGTTCTCTATATTCTGTTTCGCGCCTTCTTGAATTAAACGCTCTGCAACTGCTGCTGAAAGCGTGCATGGGCAAATCCACTGACAGCCGATTCTCCAAACCGCTTTTTGACTGTCTGTGTGGATGAGTGCGGAAACCTTTAGATAATTGCTTCTAGTCACCACTAAATGAATACGCAAATCAGAGAGTATTCAAACAAGGCTCTAAATCGTATTTATATTTGATTGTTAGGTTGTTAAATTTAGCGGGGGAATAATTGGATCAATGAGTATCAAATCGGATACATGGATTCGTCGCATGGCACAAGAGAACGGTATGATTGAGCCGTTTGAGCCGAATCAGGTTAAAGAGATTGATGGCAGACGCATCGTTTCTTATGGCACCTCAAGCTACGGCTACGATGTGCGATGTGCCGATGAATTCAAACTATTCACTAATGTGTATAGTGCAGTGGTCGACCCCAAGAATTTCGACTCTAAAAGTTTTGTGGATATAAAGGGCGATCATG
>CAZEZJ010000497.1:0-3577 GCA_964516695.1 uncultured Blastocatellaceae bacterium | reverse complement strand
TCTCCACCGCCGGGTCGAGAATCTTCTGCAAACCCATAACGCCCGCGCTCAACAAGCTCGGCGATTCGGCAGCGCGCTTTTCAAACTCCTCCTGCGATACGGGCTTCGCGGGCCGCGCCAGCAAGTAAAGCCCACCGCAGACAATCAACAGGATAAAGCCAAGTCCAAGCCAATCGCTCATAATATTCGAGTGATAAGTGATAGGTAATAGGTGATGGGTTAAAGGAAAACAGTTTTTCTCTTATCACCTATTACCTATCACTTATCACTCATCACTTCTTTAATCCTCGCGCGCACGCGCTCTAAATCTTCCGCCGTATCGACGCCGATTGAGGGTTCGTCTGCTTCGATGACGCGGATGGTGGCGCCTCGTTGCAACGCGCGCAGTTGTTCGAGGGCTTCCGCGCGTTCCAATTCCGATGGCGGCCAACCCGTGTATTCTAACAAAAAGCTGCGACGGTAGGCGTATAAGCCCGTGTGCTTGCGAAAGAGTTTGAGCAGCGACGGCTCCTGCGACAGCGCCGTGGAGAGCGTCCCGTGTCGTCGCACGGCCTCTCGCGGAAACGGAATCGGCGCCCGCGAAAAATAGAGCGCACGCCCGGCGCTATCGGTCACAACCTTAACCACATCATGGCTCAGCACGTCTGCCGCTTCCGTAATCGGTTCCGAGGTCGTCACGACCAGCGCTTCGTCGTCGTTTGCGAGTTGGTCAACGGCGCGCTCGATGGTCAGCGGCGAAATCAGCGGTTCGTCGCCCTGGACGTTGATTATCATCTCGGCTTCGTCGAGCCAGGCTGCCACCTCCGCGAGACGGTCGCTGCCGCTCTGGTGCGTCTGCGCGGTCATCACGGCCTCATAACCGGCGGCGCGCACGGCTTCTAGAATCCGCTCGTCGTCTGTGGCGACGATGGCGCGCGAGACGTTGCGGGCAGCCAGCGTGCGTTCCAATACGCGTTGAATCATGGGTTTGCCTGCGATATCCAGCAAAGCCTTGCCGGGCAAGCGGGTCGAAGCGTAGCGTGCGGGGATGATGGCGACGGCAGTTGGTTGAGGGTCTGAAGCCGTGTAGTTCACGGGCCAACACCATAACTCGCCAGTCAAACAAAAGTCAAAAGTAAAAACGCAAAGAAAAAGCGAAGGCAAACGGACGGTTTTCCCGCCATTTAGCTTTTGCCTTTTACCTTTTGACTTTAGTTTCCTTGCGGGCTACCATGCCTTTTCCGTTATGCGTCGGCTGGTAAAGCTCTGGCTACCTATTTTTGCGATTATAATCGGTTGAAAAGTTAATGCCGCTTGGGACGACTGAGAACATCATTGATCTGGTTGGTAAGACACCGCTGCTACACCTTTCGCGTTTTGCCAGACCCCCGCTGGCCGACATTTACGCCAAACTCGAATACATGAATCCGGGCGGCTCCGTCAAAGACCGCGCCGCGCTCGGCATGATTCTCGACGCCGAAGAGCGCGGCCTGCTTGGCCCCGGCTCGACCATTATCGAGCCGACCGCCGGAAATACGGGCATCGGGCTGGCGCTCGTCGGCGTGCAGCGCGGCTATCGCGTTATTCTCTGCGTCCCCGAAGGCTACTCCATCGAGAAGATGAAAATCATGGAAGCGCTCGGCGGCGAGATTGATTACCTCTCGAAAGAAGAAGGAATGAAGGGCGCAATCCGCCGCGCACGCGAGCTTTCGGAGAAGATTCCCAATAGCTTTGTGCCGCAGCAATTCGAGAATCCGTCGAACCCTTGTTTTCACGAGCAGACGACCGCCAGCGAGATTATCGAACAGATGGACGAACGCATCGACGCCATCGTCATCGGCGCGGGCACAGCCGGAACGTTCACAGGCGTGGCGCGCGCTATCAAGAAACTTAATCCGCAAGCGCTCTGCGTGCTGGTCGAACCCGAAGGCTCGATTATCGGCGGCGGCCCTCCCGGCGAGCATAAGGTTGAGGGCATCGGCCAATCGCAGTTTATTCCGAAGAATTGCGATTTGGGCGTCGCGGACGAAGTGATAATGATTTACGACGATGAAGCGTTTGCTACCGTTCGCAAGTTGGCGGAGACTGAAGGCGTGCTGTGCGGCGGCTCATCCGGCGCAGCAGCCGCCGCAGCCTATCGCATCGCCGAACGCTTCGGCGCAGGCAAGCGCGTCGTCACCCTCTTTCCCGACGGTGCCGAGCGATATATGAGCCAGGGAATATTTGACTAGTGATAAGTGATAGGTGATGAGTGATAAGAGAAAAGCTTTTATCCCATTACCTATCACCTATCACCCATTACTAAATTTATGGGCTTCGCAACAACAGCAATTCACGCCGGACAGGAAGCAGACCCGACGACTGGCTCTGTGACCGTGCCGATTTACCAGACTTCGACTTACCAGCAGGACGGGCTGGGCAAGAATAAAGGCTACGAGTATGCGCGCACGCAGAATCCGACGCGGGCCGCGCTCGAACGCAACATCGCGGCGCTCGAAGGCGCGCGCTTCGGCTACGCCTTCGCTTCCGGCATGGCGGCCATTGATGCGACGCTCCGGCTCGTCAAAGCGGGCGAGCATGTCATCGTTTCCGATAACACTTACGGCGGCACGTTTCGTCTCTTCAGTCGCATTCTCGCCAACTACCAGATTGAGTTTGATTTCGTTGACACGTCGGATGTCACGAACGTCGAAGCGGCGATTAAGCAGAACACCAAGATGGTCTTCGTCGAAACGCCGACCAATCCGGTGATGATTCTGACGGACTTGCAGGCCGTTTCGGATGTCGCACACAGGACGGGCGCGCTCGTCGTCTGTGACAACACTTTTATGTCGCCCTACTTGCAGCGACCGCTCGATTTTGGTGTTGACATCGTGGTGCATTCCACGACTAAATACCTGAACGGACATTCGGACGGTATTGGCGGCATCGTCGTCTTGAACGACGAAGAGAATGCTAACTGGTTGGCTTTCGTGCAGAACAGCGTGGGTGCTATCCTGTCGCCGTTCGATTCGTGGCTGGTGCTGCGCGGCACGAAGACCTTAGCGCTCAGGATGGAGCAGCACGACCGCTCCGGCCGCGTCGTCGCGCAATTTCTCGAAGAGCATCCGAAGGTTCAGAAGATTTACTATCCGGGTTCGCTCTCGCATCGCCAGCACGATTTGGCCCTGCGCCAGCAAAAGGGGTTTGGCGGGATGGTGGCATTCGATGTCGGGTCGCTGGAGGCTGCGCAGACTGTGCTAGAATCTGTTAAGCTCTGCACGCTGGCGGAAAGCCTCGGTGGCGTCGAAACATTGATCTCACATCCGGCCACGATGACGCACGCATCGGTGCTGCCCGAAACGCGCTCGCGGCTCGGAATCACCGATGGGTTAGTCCGCATTTCCGTCGGCATCGAAGACACGGATGACATTATCGCCGATCTGGATCAAGCGCTAGGAAAGATAAAGTGATGAGTAATGAGTGATGCGCAATGAGTTAAAAACCTCTTGCTCTTACTTATCACTCATTACTCATCACTCATCACTTAACTTATGATTGTAGACCTTCACGCAAAATCCGACGTTGGTCGTGTACGGCGTGGGAATGAAGACAATTT
>CAZEZJ010000496.1:2996-3626 GCA_964516695.1 uncultured Blastocatellaceae bacterium | reverse complement strand
GGCTTGCCCGAAAAGCCGTAGCCAGGCAGCGACGGGATGACGACGTCGAAAGCCTCCTCTGCTTTTCCGCCATGGGCAGTCGGATTCGTGAGCGGGGCTATGATCTTCAGTTGCTCGATGATTGATCCTGGCCACCCGTGCGTGATGATGACCGGCAAGGCGTTCTTCTCTTTAGAACGAACATGAATGAAATGAATGTCGAGTCCATCGATCTCGGTGATGAAGTGCGGTACGGCTTTCAGTTTGGCCTCGCCCTTTCGCCAGTCGTAATCCGTTCCCCAATAGCGCGCGAGTTTCTGCATTGTCGAGAGCTGCACGCCTTGCGTCGCATCCGAGACCAATTCCCGTTCAGGCCATCTGGCGGCGTTGACGCGCTTGCGCAAGTCGGCAAGCTCCGCGTCTGTAAAATTAAACTGAAAGGGGCGAATAGCGGTCTTGTCAGTCTGCTCGGTGGCTTGTGCAGCACTAATCTGCGTCATGGTGTCTTCCTCTTGATTGGTTTTGGATTTCGAATCTGCAAATGCCTTGATAATTGCCCTGGGGCTGAATGCGACGGCCAGACCCAATATCGAGCTTGTCTTGAGAAAGCGACGACGCGATTTGTCCTCCGGTTGTTTCATCGTGTACTCC
>CAZEZJ010000496.1:0-2986 GCA_964516695.1 uncultured Blastocatellaceae bacterium | reverse complement strand
TAGCTCCCGATTTTTGGTTTCTGTGGTCATCATCTCCGTGCATTTAACTGCGATTATTCCTCAGTGGGTTTAAGGAGCAACGGTCAGCCAGAGCACCGAGCATCCGGGCCAAATTCATTTCTGCATCTCTTGTCTGAAAGCCGCGTTTTATTGCTGCCTTTGTCAGTTCCTGGAACTCATTCGTGCGCGTGCCCTCAAGGAAGAGAGCGGAATCGCGACGAATCTCCTCAGCCGGTGGGAGCGCGATTTGATTGACCCGCTCCTTAACCACAAGGCGGCCGGCGGCCGGAAACCTTGCGATCCGATGGGCGAGCGAGCTGACGAAACCGTCGAGCTCACCTGCGGGCAACGCTCGGTTGATCCAGCCGTACCGTTCGGCCAACTCCGCGTCGTAATCTTCCGCGCTCAACATGACTTCGAGTGCGCGCCCGCGCCCCATGAGACGCGCTAAGTGTTGAGCGCCGCCCGCGCCGGGAATCACTCCGAAGGAAGGCTCGAACTGACCGAAAATCGCTGACTCTCGCGCGGCAAAGCGCATGTCGCACGCCAGAACGAACTCGCTGCCCACGCCACGTACGCGACCCTCTATCTGCGCGATGCTGACGAGGCGGCTTGTGCTCAGATGGCGAAGCAGTTGGCCGATTGAAGCGTCGCCGTCCAGTTTCGCCGCCGCCTCCCGGTTCTCCTTGATCCGGGTCACGTCAACGTGGGAGATGAAATAGTCTGGGTCGGCGCTCTTGAACACAATCACCTGAACGGCGGCATCGGCCTCAGCTCGCTGAATGAGGGAGACCAGGTCGCGAATCAGTTCGGGGCCCAGTAGATTAAAGGGTGGGGCCGCAATTTCCGCGAACAGAACGGCCTCTTCCTGGCGCACTTTGATCGTCTCGAAAACCACGGACTCTCCCTGGCTTGATTTATGTGCAGTCATCGTCTCAACCCTCATTCGTGGCCCGTGATAGCTGAAGTCCGTTTCATGTTTCCGATTCGTTCGGGTGTGATAACGTGCGGGAGTAGACCACGGGTGTGAAGGCTCGTCTATTAGACGAAGGTATCGGTCAATACCTTGGTATTAGTCGGCTCTATGAGTGGCGTTAACACTTCCAATTTTTATCAACACTATGGACATTCGAGCGTAGGTGTCGCATCATACCCTCACAAATCATCAAGGATGGGTTCGAGTGTGTCGACAAGACTGTTCACGTCGGCAGTTCGGATTAACGTCGCTACCACCTGCAACGGTTGGCCCAGATAGGAATCGATTCAACAGCCGCCCGGCAGAGCAAGCAATTCGAGCTTCGGACAAACGCCAACGCACAGTGAACGGTATCTTATAGACTCCTCCTCTTATCGTCTGCCGAGAAGAAAGGGCTACCAATGGAGGATGACCTTAGCCGTGTTCTGAATGCTCTTCCAGGATTGGTGTGGACGGCACTCCCCGACGGGCAGATCGACTTCCTTAATCAAAGCTGGTGCGAATACACCGGACTGAGCGTTGACAAAGCCCGTGGCTCAGGCTGGCGGGCTACGATCTACCCGGAAGACCTGCCCGGACTGCTGGAACGCTGGCAATCGATTCTGGCTTCCGGCGAGCCCGGTGAGATGGAAGCACGCTTGCGGCGCTTCGACGCTGCATATCGATGGTTCATGTTTCGTGCCAACCCATTCCGAGACGAATCAGAGAAAATAGTTAAATGGTACGGAACCAGTATAGACATAGAGGATCGTAAGCGGGGAGATGAAGCCCTGCGCGCGCGAGAACTCTCCTGGCGGCACATCGTCGACAACGTACCCGGGATCGTGGCTACCATGGGTGCAATGGGCGAGGTGGAGTTTCTTAACCGCCAAACTCTGGAGTATTTCGGCAAGACAAATGAGGAGTTGAAGAACTGGGCGCTCATCGATGCCGTTCATCCTGA
The DNA here is from genome assembly GCA_964516695.1 of uncultured Blastocatellaceae bacterium. GTDB lineage: Bacteria > Acidobacteriota > Blastocatellia > Pyrinomonadales > Pyrinomonadaceae > DASVTR01. The sequence goes on along the minus strand of CAZEZJ010000496.1, from coordinate 1,067 downwards.
CGACCTGCCTCGGGTAATCGAGGCGCGCCAAAAGTCGCTCGACGCGGGACAGGTCTACGAGGTTGAGCACCGTTGTCGACGCGCCGATGGTGTTTACCGATGGTTCCAGGTTCGCGGCCTCCCGGTACGAAATGTGGAAGGTACGATAACGGCCTGGTATCTGCTTCTTACTGACATCGACGATCTCAAAAAGGCTGAAGAAGCTCTGCAGTCGAATGAGCGCAATTTGAGCCTGATCATCAACACCATTCCTACACACATTTACGTATTGAACACCGAAGGATCCGTCCAGTATGTCAATCAGGCTGTGATGGATTACACCGGCCTCAGTCTGGCGGATGTAAAACAAGAGGATTATCGGGATCGTGTCATCCACCCGGAGGATTTTAAGAGAGTCCGTGCACCGCGTGCGGCAGGGCTCAGGCGGGGCGCACCATTTAGCACTGAGCAGCGCGTCCTGGGCAACGATGGGCAATATCGCTGGTTTCTGGTTCACTACAAGCCCTTTCTCGATGAGCAGGGACGTATCGTTCGGTGGTATGTGGCCGCATTCGACATCGAGGACCGAAAACGGGCCGAAGAAGCGTTGCGGTCGGCCGAACGCGATCTTAACCAGATCATCAACACTATCCCGGCGCTGGCCTGGTCGGCCGGAAAGGATGGGAGCGCCGAGTTCTTCAATCAGCAGTATCTGGATTTCGTGGGCCTCTCGCCGGAGGAGGCGAGCGGTTTGGGATGGACTGCTGCCGTCCACCCTGACGACATGAACAGTCTGGCCGCGACCTGGGCCGGTATCATTGCTTCCCGTGAGCCGGGAGAGGCGGAAGCGCGAATGCGCGGTCACGACGGTGAGTATCGGTGGTTTCTCTTCCGCGCGAGCCCGGTGCGCGATGAGAAAGGGAACATCGTCAAATGGTACGGAATCAACACGGACATCGACGATCTCAAAAAGGCTGAAGCGGCGCAACAGTCGAGCGAGCGCAATTTGCGCGAGATTACCAATGTTATCCCCACCATTATCCACGTGTTGCGCCCCGATGGATCGGTGCTTTATGTGAATCAACCCG
>CAZEZJ010000495.1:0-3629 GCA_964516695.1 uncultured Blastocatellaceae bacterium | reverse complement strand
CTCGCGAGGGCTACGAACGACTTCGCGAGCGACTCGAACGCTCTCGCGAGCGACTTGAACGACCTCGCGGGCGTCACGAACGACCTCGCGAGCGACTCGAACGATGTCGCGAGGCCCGCGAACGATGTCGCGTCGGCTTGGAACGACCTCGCGAGGGCTACGGATGACCTCGCGGCGTGTCAAAATGACCGAGCGGGGCGTTGAAATTGGTGCGGGATGGCCGTAAGTGATGATAAACGGCGGTTTTTAAGGTGTTTTTGCAGTCTACTCAAGTTTTGCGTGCCAATCCCCGCTAACCAATAAAGTGTTTAAGCTTGCCTATAAAGTAAGGGCCTTGCAAGGGAGTCGCAATTGTGTAAGGTAGCGTGCAGCAGTATAATGCGGTCTATTCCTTCTGTATTTGGGGCGTCGCGCTGTCAGGACGCCCCTTTTTTGTTTCTTCAATAAAAGGTCAGCGGGAGTGCTTCGTTTTGGCGGGCAGCTTGGCGGGGAGGTCAAGTTCATCGTCAATCAACACATCTGTACTGACGTTCGCGGCACGAGCGTAAAGCAACAGAATCGGCAGCGGCGGCTCACCCTTGCCTGTCTCATATTCCGAGATTCTATTTTGTGTCAGGTCAACGCCCAACTTTTTGATTAACTCGTTTTGAGAAAGTCCTAGCCCTGTCCTGACTTGGATAAGTTTATCAGCTAGACGTTTCGGTTTTAGACGCGCGCCTCTCGCCACTAGAAGTGCCCTCCTAATGAACGAGGCTTGCCGCTAACCGAAGTTTCGGTTAAACTATGCCTGCGTATGTTTCCCGCCGTAAGTATGAACCTCTCATAACAAACGGCGATGCTCATTTACTCCACTCTTGGGATTGAGCTACGCATTGACCGTTGCCTTATTTTCAAAGACTACATCATGTACATGATAACAGAGGATGAACCCTCTTATCACGCTCTTGCTTTATACCGTCGCCTCTCCGCTCGCCCCTACCGTATCCTGTACGTCGGCCTTGACCTTCAGTTGTTGGAATATCTGCAAGAGAGTCTTCAGGAGTGTTGGATAGTGCGCGCACCCGCGGCCTGCGTCGCACGCCTCTTTATAGATAAGCTCAACTATGCCGTGCTGTTGTTCGATGAACAGTTGATGGATACGACGGGCGCGCAACTGGCACGCTTCGTCCGTTCGCTGGCGCACCGCAAGCACACGCCCGTCATCATCTCTCAGCAACCAGCCGACTTGCTAAAGCTGGCGAGAAAAGTTGCCCAACAATTCTGAATCTTCCGCAAAGGAATCTTTAGCGGCGCAAAAGGACTTTCGCAGGAGCCTTTACGCCTCTGTGGTAGGCGGCTCACTGCCTTCAAGTTGAAGGACATCAGCGCCCAGTTGAAAATTCTGGGTCATAGTTACGCCCGCACTTAACGTCAGACTGCGGGACTGCGAGGCCAGCCCCACGCGCGAGGCAGTGATTCTCACTGGCTGGCCGTTATTAATTCGCGAAGCCGGAACGACCAGACGATAACTCCCGTCGGCAACCGTGGTGGTTCCGACACTCAGCGCATCAATGCGAACCAAGACCGCGTTTTCCGGGTTCCCACTACTATTAGTCACGCGCCCGGTCACAATCGCGGGTTCTGCTGCTCCCATCAGTCCATTCTCCTTTCAAGTGTCGAGGTCTCATGCCCAAATTAACCTGCGCCGACAGCATCCAAGCCAAAGGTATCAGACAACGATGAAGAGATGCTATCAAGCGGCCGGGTTAACTAAGTTGTTAGACGGAGCTTCACGCGGCAACTTCAACGTATTCGACTTGGCTACTCGGTTCTGGAATAGGCAACCCATCTTCTCGCATCCCGCGCAAATGAATTTCAATGGCTTCGCGGATTTGCTGCTCAGTTTCTTCGATTGTTTTGCCCGTTGCCACGCACCCCAATAGAGCAGGAACATACGCGGCATAATTGTTTTCTGCCTTTTCAATCACGATAGCATAACGCATCTTCGATTTTCTCCTTAACTCTTTAAACCAGCCTGACGCAATATACTGTTCAACGTGCCAATCGGTAAATCGTCATTTGATTTGCCGGAAACAGTAACGCGCCCGGTCTTCGTTGAATGTTTGAACTGACGATGCCAATCTTGAATCTTCGTGCGTCAATCACTGTTGCCCAAGAAACGGAGACGCGTGACACAGTTAACGAACTGGGCGGGCAAAGTTTTTCTTTGCTTTCGGGCGTTGGGGAGTATAATGGGCGCATCCGACAGGGCATTTAGAACCTAAGTTGGCACACCCACTTCTGCAATAGCTCTACCCTGTCTTCACCGGAGGGAACCGAGCAATCGCTCCCTCGCTTCACAGTAAGGAGTCACACATCATGCAAGCTTCCGAAATCCGTCAACTAGACAGAGACCAGCGCGCGCGCGTGTTCACCGTCAACATCGCCGCCGCCCTTCCCGCAGGCTCGCGCGGCGCAGAACTCGCCGCCGCGCTCGACGCAGCTATTACAGAGGCCGAAACGCAGGCCGCCAAGCAGGACGCCGCCGCCCTCGACAAACAAGAGAGCACCGAACAGAAGAGAGCAGCTATCAACACGTTGAAAGAACAGATGCGAGCTATGAACCGTACCGCGCGCAGTATCGACGAGCAACAGCCCGGCATCGCAGACCAATTCAAGATGCCCGCAGACAGCGACCAGGCCGTGCTCAATCGCGCCCGCGCCTTCATCATTGCCGCCACGCCCATTCCCAACGAGTTTACGAGTCGCGGCCTGCCCGCCACCTTTCTCACAGACATGCAGGCGACCATTGATTCGGTTGACGCCGCCGAAGACCGTCAAGCGGCAGCGCTCGCCGCCCAAACCGCCGCCACCAACGCCCTCTCCACCGCCCTCAAACAACTACGCAACATCGTGCGCGAACTAGACAGCATCATCCGCAACCACTTTCGCAACGACCCCGCCACCCTCGCCGCCTGGGAAAGCGCCAGCCACATCGAAAGCGGCCCACAGAAGAAACAGGAGCCGCCTGCGCCAACGCCATAACCGCCGCCGTAACGCCATCACTCTCGAAGCGATGGCGCGAGCGTCCCCTTCATCAACACGCGGCAGCAGCGCCCCTTTCTCAACCCTTCGCACAACAGGCCAAGAACCCCTCGCTGCTGCCGCAACTCAACGCCAACCGAAACATAGACCCGTCTCACCCTTCAGCCCCATCACGCCCTCATTCCACAATCCTGTACATTTCCTCAACGAAACCTAGGATGTGCTAGATTAGACGCCGCAACGGGCGTCTTTAATTACGCCCCTTAGCGCGTCTAATGCGCGTTAGGTGTTTACTTGTTATTCAGAGGTTTAAAATGGAAACGAGTTGTTGGATATGTAAAGGCCCTGCTGATAGCTCAGAGCATAAGTTCAAGAAGACAGACCTTATCACCTTGCATGGTGAGGGGCCATATGTAAAGGATAAAGAGTTGCTCCATTTGAAAGATGGAGTCATCAGAAAAATTCATGGGCCTAATGCCCGCATCGTCAAATACGAGAAAAGTTTGTGTCAGCGTTGTAATGACACTTTTAGTCAACCCTTTGATTATGCTTAACCCAAGTTGCTAGTTAGAGCTTGATTGCTCTTTGAACAATAGAAAGTCCTC
>CAZEZJ010000494.1:0-3651 GCA_964516695.1 uncultured Blastocatellaceae bacterium | reverse complement strand
GGCCGAGACTTCCACTGTCTTCGGCTTCGCGCCATGACGCGCCAGTTTGAGTTCGCTCGCGGCATTGCGCTCGGCGTCCGTCTTATTTAACTCGCGCCCGCTCGCGCCCCGCGTCAACCAGACCTGAGCTAGAAAATACTGCTCGCCGTATTGACGAAAGACCAGCTTTTCCGTGCTCGGTTTCGCGTTGGCGTTCTGCTCCACGCGGCCCGCCGCCGGAGCCACAATTCGCTGCTCGCCGTCGAGGCTCTCAATCGCCAGCGTGTCTTGCGAAAGCTGCTTGATGCTGTAATCCCCGGCGGGCAGCGTTTTATCGCCAATCTGGAAAGCGAACGGAATTTGCACCTCAATCCTGCTTCTCGTCTGCGCCTGCACGGAGATTACAGTCAGCGCCAGCATGAGGCTCAACATCGCGAACGTACCTAAAAATTGTTTCTTCATTATCATTCCCCTTCTCAAGTTTTCTTTGCCCGGCGGCGACTGGCTTCATCCAGCCGCCGCCTATTCTTCGTGGTGGAATCATTATCGTGACTCGTTGCAGCCCGCCACCGATTTATCTTTTCGTGTCCGGCCACCTTCGCCCTTCAAGTGCAATTGCCGGACGATTGCCTCAGAGAGCGATTGACGTGCCAAGATGAAAAGGAAGGCTGCCCGGTAGTGGTCTCAACGGCTCAAGTCGTTGCAGGCTTGTGAGATAAGCATCGCCGCTTGCTTTGCTCTGCGAGCGGCAGGCTCTTATGATGGGCAGCCGAAGTTCTATCCGAAGAGATAGCTCGGTCTATCCGCTGAGATAGACTCTCCTGGCGGGCAGAAAGCATCAATGGAACGAAAAAAAATTCTGGCGTGGGGCGTTCACCTCTACACGGCGACGGGGCTGGTCTGCGCTGCCTTGATGGCTGTGCTGATTTTTCGCGGCGGCGATGATGCGTTTCGCCTGAGCCTGATGCTGATGCTGCTGGCGACACTAATTGACTCGACTGACGGGTGGCTGGCGCGGCGTGCCGAGGTGAAACGGCTCACGCCTGGCTTCGACGGTCGCCGTCTGGACGACATCGTTGATTTTCATACCTATACTTCTCTGCCGTTGCTGCTCATCTGGCGCGCCGGTTTGCTTCCGCCGGGGCAAGAGTTCTGGCTGCTGCTGCCTTTGCTGGCGAGCGCATACGGATTCTCTCAGGCCAACGCCAAAACAGACGATGGCTACTTTCTGGGCTTTCCGTCTTACTGGAACGTCGTGGCCTTCTATCTTTACCTGCTGCGCCCGCCCTTCGCGCTTTCGCTCGCCCTCATCCTCGGGCTGTCGCTCTTAACCTTTGTGCCGACGCGCTACTTGTATCCCTCGCAGCGCGCTCCGTTCAGTCGTTTGACCTGCTTGTTGGCGTCGCTGTGGGCCGTGCTCTGCGTCCTGATTCTGGCGCGCGTGACGGGAGACTCAAGCTGGCCCCTGCTGTTCTCGCTCTCCTTTCCGGCCTATTACCTGCTCATGTCTTGGGCGCTCTCGCTTTATCATTGGCGGCGACGGTGAGTTTTCTCACTCTTTTATCGTAAATCCGGCTGATTTAGCTTGCCATCAACGGCCAACCCTTATAAACTGTGTTTAAGGCAGCCGTCGGTTGCCCCGTCTTTGTTCGACTCTTCCCAAAGCTACACCCCGTTTTTCGGAGACCAACTACAAATGGATGACGCTGAGACTGTCAATACAGTGCGGACTGATGTGTCTCGTGCCGCTTTGACCGCGCGACTGAACCGCGCGCTGACGCTGCAATCGCTCGCGCAAGCTTTGGCCGACGAGTCGTTTTCAGACCTCGTCGCTTTCGATTATTGCCAACTCGTGATTTTGGAAACTGACGGCGCGGAGTTTCGCGTCTGGCGCGCGGTGCGCTCCGGCAACACTGAGCGGGCTATCGTGCGTGCGGCAAACTCCGAGGCGGAGCAGAAGCTTTTTGCAAGCCTGTTGGCTGCAAATTCTTCGCGGTTACTTAATGAGGCGGAGCTGGCGGAGGACGCGGGCGGCGTCTTCGAACCCGACATACGCAACGCGCTGGTGCTGCCGCTTTCCGCCGGCGGGCGTTCTTTCGGGCTGCTCTGCTTCGCTTCCGCCAGGGCTGAGACTTACACGACCGCCGAGCAGACTAAGCTCGCTTGGCTGGCCGACTACGTGGCACAAGCGGCGCAGGGCGCGCTGCTGCGCGCCAAATTGGAGACGCTCTCCGAGGCCGAGCGTGAAATCGAGCGGCTCAAGAGCGGCTTTCTCAACACGCTGGTGCGCGACATACGGCTGCCGCTGACGAGCGTGCTCGGGCTGCTCGAACTGTTTGAAAGCAAGTTGCAGGCGCGCGAGCCTTTCGACTTGGAAGACCGCCAACTGTTGAGCGCCGCCATAGACAACGGCGACCGGATGCGTCATCTACTCGACGACCATCTGGAAATCGCACAACAACACGAGCGACCGCTCGCCCTTCAGCCGGAAGTCCTCGGCGTCGAAGCTTTGCTTGAAGAAGTGACGGAGCCTTTTCGCGGCGAGGCGGCTTTGCGCGGCGTGGAGTTGAACATACACGTCGGCGCGGGCAAGCTTGAGATGCGCGCTGACCGCAGGCAGGCGCGCCGCGCCCTCTGCCATCTACTGACGGCGGCGCTCGCGGCCACACCCGACGGCGGCGCTGTCAGCATTGACGCACGCTCCATTATCGGCACGCGCGCCAGCGACGAAGGCCGCCAGTTTATCGTCGTCAACATGATGGATTCGAGCCAGGGCATTCCGGCGGAAGAAGTGCCGTTTGTCTTCGACGCTTTCTGGCAGGCGGCAGACCCGCGCGCCGCCGTCAACTCCGGGCGCGGCCTCGGTCTCGCCATCGCCAAACGCATCGCCGCCGCACACGAAGGAAACGTCTCCGTGCGCAGCCAGCGCGGCCTTGGCACAACCTACTCGCTCGTCCTCCCCGTCGGTCAACAGCAGACCGTCTTAGACCAGCGCCGGATACTGATTGTTGACGACGTGCCCGAGCTTTTGCTGTTGCTTCGCAAACTGGTCGCGCGCATGGGTTACCAGGTCGAGATAGCCGCGGGGGCGCGCACGGCCCTTGAGATTCTGCGCGGAAAGAAGATTGACCTGTTGCTGACCGATTGGGCGATGCCGGAGATGAACGGCGGCGAGCTAATTGCGGCGCTCAAGCGAGACGACAGTTTACGCCGCATTCCGACCATCATTCTCACGGGCCACGACACGGAGCGCGAGCGCGACGAAGCTCTGGCGCTCGGCTGCGACCGCTTCCTCGTCAAACCCGTTAAACGCGACGAACTCCAACGCGTCATCATCGAATTGCTGCCCACCGAAACGGTCGTCGCCGCAAAATAAAAGGCCACAGTAAAAGGCAAAAGGGAAGATGAGATGCATCGTCCTCATCTTCCCTTTTGCCTTTTACCTTTTTACTTTTACCTTCTTTAGATTCCGAGCACGTTGATGAGTTCTTGCACGGAGGCGGCGCTTTTTTGCAGGGCGATACGCTCTTCGGTCGTCAAGTTAATCTCTATGATTTGTTCGAGGCCGCGCGCTCCGAGTTTGCAGGGAACGCCGACGTAGAGACCGTTAATGCCATACTCGCCTTCGAGATAGGCCGCGCAGGGCAGAATCTTCTTCTTGTCTTTGAGGAT
>CAZEZJ010000493.1:0-3655 GCA_964516695.1 uncultured Blastocatellaceae bacterium | reverse complement strand
CGCACACTGGCACGACGGCGAAGACCAAACGCTGGAAACCTATCTGGCGCGTGCCGAAAAGATGGACGCCAAACTCACACATCTCTTGGCGCTCGTTCCGCGCGGGTGGTTAATCATAGGGCTGGCCGGACTGATTCCCGCCTTCGTCGCTAAGCAGCAGGCTGCGGCGGCGCTGGCTATCAGTCTCGGCGGCATTCTCTTTTCCTATCGAGCGCTCGGCAAAGCGACCCTTGGCATTTCACACATGGCGGGCGCTGCCATCGCCTGGAAGCAGGTCGCTCCTCTTTTTCATCAAGCGGAAAAACGCTCCCAGAACGGCGCGCGCGCCGCCTCTCTCGCTCCCGTCATCAGGGTCGAGGGAGGCACGCGCGGGCTGTTGATGGAAGCCAACAACATTTTCTTTCGCTATCCTCTGCGCGGAGAACAGGTCTTGCGCGGATGCAGCGTTCAAGTTTACGAAGGCGACCGCATTTTGTTGGAGGGCGCTTCCGGCGGCGGCAAATCTACGCTCGCCTCGCTCCTGACAGGCTTGCGGCATCCCGAATCCGGCCTCCTGCTGCTGCGCGGGCTTGACCGTCAAACGTTGGGGACCGAAGGCTGGCGGCGCAGGGTCGTGGCCGCGCCGCAGTTTCACGAAAACCACGTGCTGACGGAAACCTTCGCCTTTAATCTTTTGATGGGCCGCCGCTGGCCGCCGCTGGCGGACGACTTGCGAGAAGCGAAAAGCATCTGCCTCGAACTCGGCCTCGGAGACTTGCTTGAGCGTATGCCCGCGGGAATGTTTCAGATGGTCGGCGATACTGGATGGCAACTCTCGCACGGCGAAAAGAGCCGCCTTTACATCGCGCGCGCGCTGCTGCAAGGCGCAGACTTGATAATCCTTGATGAGAGCTTCGCCGCGCTCGACCCTGAAACCCTGCGCCAAGCTATGGATTGCGTGCTCAAGCGCGCCAATACTTTGCTCGTCATCGCACACCCGTAAGAGGCGAAAGCAATCGAAGATGATTTCGTAGTGAAAACGAAAGCGCTTGCCAAGCAAAGTCTGAGCTTACTCTACATTACTGCGAGCGGGCTTTGCGGTTGAGCTTTGTCTTTGCAGATACGTGTTGACGCTGTTCTGAGCCAGCCACTCGCACCAGCCTATGCTGCCGCGCGCAGTATCGGGCGTCGTATTCTTCCCGGCGCGAAAGGCCGCGGCGATTGCGCCCGGCACGGGCAGGCGAATCAACTTTTTCCGGCGCGCTCCCTTAACCTTCAGCCACGTCTCGGCCATCTCGCCAAGTGTGAGCACATCGGGGCCGCCGAAATCATCCAGCCGCCCGCCGGGGCCTGCCGCTAGTTGGCCCACAAGACGCGCGGCGACATCCGTTTCCGCCACACTCTGAAACTTAAAAGCGGTTGGCAGCGGCATCAAGAGCGGCACGCGCGCAGCCATCGAGATGAGCAGGTCAACGAGCGAGTGAAACTGTGTCGCGCGCAAGATAGAATACGGCGCGCCCGACGATTCGATGACCTTTTCCGCTTCCAGCTTGCGTTGATAATAGCTGTAAGGAATGCGGTCTATGCCGACGATGGAGATGTAGAGCAGATGACGGATGGAGTTTTGGCGGGCGGCTTCTGCAAGATGGCGCGTTCCGCCAACGTCAACTGCTGCGGTCCGGCGCGGGTCGGACGCGGCATGAATGATGGCGTCCGTTCCGGCAACGGCTTCATGGACGCCAACGCCCGAAGCCAAATCGGCCTCGGCCCACTCAAGCTCCGTGGCCGCACCTTGCGGGCGTGGCCGCCGGCTCATCACGCGGACGATGTGGCCCGCATTCGCGGCTTCACGCACCAGCGCGCTGCCTAGATTGCCTGTGCCCCCTGTGATTAAAACTCTCATCGCCTTTTGCCTTCGAGGTTAGGGTTTAAGCCGCTTGAAATAGAGCGCCTCGAATTTACCCGTCCTGACAAGCAACCCGCCATCTCCGACCATCTCCCAACCTTCCTCGCCCAGTTTAGCTATCGCCCTGTAGACTTGCGTTCCCTGCTGCTCCGATACCTTCTCTTCTATCTCTACGATTTCAATGCCCGTTTCTTTGAAATAACTAATCCAGTAAGCGCCCCCTCTCGTTGAACCTGTATAGCCAGCCCGGCTCACCGCGCAATACTCCCAACGGGCGAGACCCGTCGCAGCAACGCTTTCATCACTTTCGGCTTTGGCGCTGGCGACCGTTATCGTGCGGTTAAGCGCGTTGCCGTAAAGAAAGCCGCAGAGCGTCAGCATGACTAGCAGACCCGCGTAAACAGCTTTTTTCATCGAGTGTCTCCTTCGCGCTCAAGAGCTTCCAATTCTTCTGCCCCCATGCACGCTCTCTCTACTCTTTAACGCGTAATTCAGGGCTAATTTGCATCAGCGATGCAGAACAAAAAGAGAGAGCGGAGCCTGTGCGACTCCGCCCTCTCTTTAGCGCCTCCCCTAAGCTTACAGTTAATCGGTGAGCAGGATGCCGTCGCTCATCATAATGCCGTCTGTGAGCAAGATGCCGTCGCCCATCACGACGCCATCGATGAGGATGATGCCATCACTAAGCAGGATGCCATCTGTGAGAACGATGCCGTCACTCATCACAATGCCGTCGCTGAGCAGGATGCCATCGCCCAGCATGATACCGTCGCTCATCACGATGCCATCGCTCATCATAATGCCGTCGCTCATCAGGATACCTTCCGTGAGCACGATGCCGTCGGTCAGCATGATGCCGTCACCCAGCATAATGCCGTCGCCAAACAGGATACCGTCGCCCACCATGATGCCATCGCTTAACATGATGCCATCTCCGAGCATGATACCGTCGGTCGTCATAATGCCGTCACCGACCATGATTCCGTCTGTGAGCACGATACCGTCTCCCAGCATGATGCCGTCGCCAAGCATGATGCCGTCAGTCAGGATGATACCGTCGCTCATCAGGATTCCATCTGTCAGGACGATGCCGTCGCCGAGCATGATGCCGTCGCCCATGGCAACGCCGTCGGTGAGCAGGATGCCATCGCTCATCACGATGCCGTCGCTCATCATAATGCCGTCACCGAGCATGATGCCGTCGCTGAGCATGATGCCGTTGGTCAGGACGGGGCGGTTGGCGAAGACGACGCCGCCGCTGTAGAGAACGCGGCTGCTGGCCTGCACGTTTTCGCCGCCGATGTTGACAGACTGGCTGAGCGAGCCGAGCGTCGTGTTGTTCTTGAAAATACGGTCGCCGGCTTTGAGCTTGTCGGCGTTCGGGACGATGGCGCGCGCCATTTGGACCGCCAGCGGAGCGTTGACTTGACCTGCGCCCTGGCTGATGAGGTTCTGCACCTTGCTGATGAACTGCGCAGCGGGCAGAGCCTGCGCGGTGCGCTTCAGCACGGTCTTGGCGAGCAGCGGGGTGAGAGACTTGTTGGCTTCGAGCATTTGCGCGACGATGCCGGAGACAACGGGCGCGGCAAACGAGGTGCCGGAATATTTGAAGTAAGCGTTGGGCCGTGCGTTGGCGGAGACGGGCGCGATAACGCGGTCTGCGTGGTCAACGGCTGAAGTGGGGTTATCGAGGGACATAGGGGCGATGAGGCGGCGACCGGGCGCAACCACGTCGGGCTTCGCTAGATGGTCAAACTGCGTCGGGCCTTT
>CAZEZJ010000492.1:0-3667 GCA_964516695.1 uncultured Blastocatellaceae bacterium | reverse complement strand
GAGTTAACGGGCGGCCTGCGCTGGGACCGCTTCGGCGTGGATGGGGTCTCTGCGTCCGCCACTGCTCTAACTCCTGTGTCGCGCGTGGACCGTATGCTCGGCTGGCGCGCTGGCGCCGTCTACAAGCCGCTGCCTGAAGGGAGCATCTACGCCGCCCTGGGCACATCGCTCAACCCTTCACTCGAAGGGCTTTCATACGGCGTCGCCAACACGGCTATTGGCCCTGAGAAGACGCGCAACTTCGAGGTGGGGACGAAATGGGACTTCTTCCGGCAGAGGCTCATGTTGAGCGGGGCTGTGTTCCGCGTCGAGAAGACCAACGCGCGCACACCGGGCGTTTTGCCTGACGACCCGCCGCAGGTGCTCGAAGGCTTGCAGCGCGTGAACGGCCTGGAACTGAGCGCGACCGGCACCGTCACGCGCGGGTGGACTCTGTTTGCAGCTTACACTCTGCTCGACAGCCGGATAGTAGAGTCGAACAACCCGGCGGAGGCCGGCAAGCGATTCATCAACACGCCGAAAAATTCTTTCAGCCTCTGGACGACCTACCTCTTGCGCCGGTTCGAATTTGGCGGGGGCGCGCGTTTCGTTGGGCTGCGCTACGGCAACAACACGAACACGAGGTTCGTCGAGAGCTATATGGTGGTTGACGCGATGGCCTCGTACCGTTTGACTGAAACTGTCGTGCTGAGGCTCAACATCTACAACCTGACGGACACTTACTACTTTGAGCGCCTCACCGGCGGCCATGTCGTACCCGGCCCCGGCAGGTCAGCGGTGTTAAGCACGAGCTTCCGCTTCTGATGTAGATAAGAGACGGAGGAGAGTGGAATGCTGCTGCAAATCCCGAACGTGCTGACCGACGACGAAGTGGCGCGATGCCGGAAGGTCTTGGAGGAAGCGGAGTGGGTTGATGGCCGCGTCACAGCCGGGCACCAATCGGCGCGCGCCAAGCGTAACATGCAACTGCCGGAAGACCATCCGGCGGCTATAGAGTTGGGCGGCGCTATCGTCGCGGTGCTAGAGCGCAGCCCGCTTTTCATGTCAGCGGCATTGCCCTTGAAAGTCTTCCCGCCGCTTTTTAACCGCTACGAGGGTGGACAGTTGTTTGGCAACCACGTTGATAACGCGATTCGCCAGGTCACAGGCACGTCGCACCGCCTGCGCACAGACCTCTCCGCCACGCTCTTTTTATCTTCGCCCGCGGAGTATGACGGAGGCGAGTTGGTGATTGAGGACACCTATGGTGTGCACAGCGTGAAGCTGCCCGCGGGCCACCTGATTCTTTACCCCGCGAGCAGCCTGCACCACGTTCGTCCGGTGACGCGCGGCGCACGCCTCGCCTCCTTCTTCTGGGTCCAGAGCATGGTGCGTGACGACGGCGAGCGCACGCTGCTTTTTGATTTGGATACGGCCATCCAGCGAATCAGCCAGGAAGCGCCCGAACACCCGTCAGCCGTGCAACTCACGGGCGTTTACCACAACTTGCTGCGTCGCTGGGCCGACGTGTGAGAGTTACGCAGCAACCATTCGGGGAATAATTAAGCGTGAAGCAGATTCGTAAAATCATTTTCTGGTGCCACCTGGCGGCGGGAGTGTTTGCAGGCGTCGTTATTCTAATCATGTCCGTAACGGGCGTGCTCTTGGCTTACGAGCGTCAGATTACATCCTGGGCCGACACGCGAGGCTATCAAGTGGTGCGGCCATCGCCATCGTCCGAGCGCCTCCCGCCGGAGACGCTGCTGGCAAAGGTGCGCGAGACGCCGCCCGCCTCGCCCTCCGCCCTGACTTTTCGCTCCGACCCCGAAGCGCCCGCGCTGTTGAGCTTCGGGCGCGAGCGCACGCTCTTCGTCAACCCTTACACAGGCGAGGTGCTGGGCGAAGGCTCGCCGGGGGTGAGGGCCTTCTTCCGCACCGTCACGGACTGGCACCGCTGGCTCGGCGCTCAGGGTGAGAGCCGCGCTGTCGGTCGTGCCGTGACGGGCGCGTGCAACTTAGCCTTCCTGTTCATTGTGGCGAGCGGCATCTATCTGTGGTGGCCGCGCAAGTGGTCGCGGCCTATCGTCAGGGGCGTGACATGGTTCAGGCGGGGCTTGAAGGGCCGTGCGCGTGACTTCAACTGGCATAACACATTCGGCTTCTGGTCGGCCCTTCCTCTCTTCGTCGTCGTGCTCTCCTCGATTGTTATCTCTTACACGTGGGCGGGCAATCTAGTCTATCGTCTGGCTGGCGAAGCGCCGCCCGCGCGAAGCAGCACGCCGAGCGCGCCCGCCGGCAGCGCAGCCCAGCCGCCCGGAGAAGGACGACGTGAGGGCGACAAGGTGACTGAGGCATCACTAGGCGGGCTTAATCGCGCGTGGACCCGCGCGGAGCAGCAGGTGCCGGGCTGGCAAAGCATCAGTCTGCAACTGCCGTCCAAGTCAGACGCGCCCCTGACGTTCACGATTGACAGGGGCAACGGCGGCCAGCCGCACAAGCGCGCGCAACTCACTCTGAACAGGGAGAGCGGGGAAGTCGTTCGCTGGGAACCTTTCACCAGCTACACCCTCGGGCGGCGGCTCCGCTCATACTTGCGGTTCGCTCATACTGGCGAAGTGGCGGGAGTCATCGGCCAGACCATCGCGGGAATCGCGTCGGCCGGGGGCATCATGCTCGTTCTGACCGGACTCGCTCTCGCTTGGAGGCGATTCCGCGCATGGGCGGCGAAGCGGCTTGGCAGGGCAAATACTGCTGTTGGTCAGGCTGAACCGGAGTTGGATTGACGGTGATAACGGTCGGGCCGATTAACTTTTGAGCTATGTTATAGACGTTATCGGACGCTGAGAATTGACTGCGCAACTTACTGTCTGACGAGCTGACCTCAAAAGTTTAAATGAGAGATTGGACTTGCATTAATCTTTATGCGTTATTGAAATCAGCGTGTAACCTGCGCGGAACATTCTCTTAGCCGCCGCTATCGTCGGAATTTTCGACCTCCGCTAAAAAGGTGCCCGTCTATCACCTTTCAGCAACCGTATTTCACTCGAAATTAGCTGCCAATCACAAAACCGTTGCGCCGCTACTAGGCGGAAATATAACCTCGTCCCTTGTAATTATGCGACTAATCAAAATTCTGAATCAGCCGTTATCTTTAATCTAAGAATCTGACCAAGGCCCTTTCGATTTTCAAAGACGACCTGCGGGCCTAGTTGAATTGTAAAGTAAAGATAGTTTTAGGAGGTTGTTCTTATGCGGAGGAGCCGTCTTGTGCATTTAACATTCGTTTTTATTTTAGCTGCTGTTAGTGTTGCCGACTCAACCTTCAGGGCCGCTTCGGCTCAGTCACCGAAGCAGGATGACGTAAAAGCTCAAGCTGCAACCGCCCCCGCTCCTGTTCTCGCCGCTCGCCTTGCTGCCATCGAAAAGATTACTGAAGAGAAGCGGGTGGAACTGGGCGTCCCGGGAGCGTCACTGGTCATCGTCAAAGATGACAAAGTGATACTGATGAAAGGCTTCGGCTTGAGGGATGTTGAGCGGGGCTTACCTGTCACGCCGGATACGCTCTTTGACACACAGTCTGTCACTAAGCCCTTCACGGCACTGGCTGCGATGATGAGCGTTGATGACGGCAAGGTTTCTCTCGAAGATTCACCGAAGAAGTTTCTCCCCTACCTTAAGTTCCGCGATC
>CAZEZJ010000491.1:0-3699 GCA_964516695.1 uncultured Blastocatellaceae bacterium | reverse complement strand
CGCTCGTGCTCGACCAGCAAGTGTCGGCAGCGAAAGCTATGCAGCTTCTTGATTGGAAACCGAAAGCGCCGTCGCTGCTCGAAGAATTGGCGCAAGCAGCGGCGTCTTCGCGTGGTTGAAATCCTACGCGGCCTTCTTTCTTTGGGCGCTGGCGCGCGGCTGCAAGCCCAATCGCTCGCGCAGGCCCGGGCAAGCGTCCAATTCTCTTTCGGGAATGCAGTAAGCGCAGACCCACTTGCCGTCCACGTCGCGCATCTGAAGCGACGCGGCGGGCTTTCTACAAACCTCACATTTGAAATCTTTGCTCATCGTCGTTCTCTCGTCTTCATTTAAAAATTTGCTTTAAGCCACGCGAGCGCGCTGCCTGCGCGGGTCATAGTCTTGGGCCAAATATTGTCGCCCGATAAATTTGAGCACCGCCGAAACATGTTTACACTCGAAACCCGGTTCGGCGTTGCCGCGATAAATAAAATCGGCGCAAGTGCAGGCCAAGTGCTTCGTCTCCGGCTCGCAGAACAGGTGATAGTCGCGCTCCGTGCCGGACTCGCTGCGTGCTATCCAGCCATACGGCTCGGCCTCGAAAACCTTGATTCTTTCGGAGCGCGCCGCTCTCCGCTCCGCCGCCGAAAACTCATGCACCGTTGCCATCTCTTTCTTCTTCGCACTCATCCTTTTCAGACCTTCCCTCCGTAAATTTCACGAAAAGCATTATAGCACAAAACGGCGCGCGTGTGGAACAATGTTTCATCCGTGATACAATATGAATTCTCGCTCTGATGCTTGTGCGGCGGCTTGCCGGTCGGGCGTTCGGAGCGTGAGGCCAGCTTGATGTATGCTTCGAGACGTAATGACTTCAAGACCACTCGTGCTGCGATTTGATGCCGGGACGCTCCTTTTGGACGGCGCCGAGCGCACGTCGGCTGTGCCCGCTGCTTTTCGTTGGGATGAGAGAGTCGGGCGCTGGCGCGCTCCGGCTTTTTCGTACCCGGAGGTTGTCAGGGAATTAATACGCCGCGAGATTGCTTATGAAGACCAAGCACGCGCTTATCAGGATTTCGATTTTCGCTCGACGCTCTTAATCGAGCCGCGTCCTTACCAGCAGCAGGCGATAGATGAATGGCGGCGTGCGAGGCGTGCGGGCATCGTTATCTTGCCGACGGGCGCGGGCAAAACGTTTGTTGCGCAGATGGCGATTGAATTAACAAAGCGCTCGACGCTCGTGGTTGTTCCCACCATTGACTTGATGAATCAGTGGTACGACCTGCTGCTCGCATCGTTTCAGGCCGAGGTCGGTTTGATAGGCGGCGGCTATTTCGAGACGGGCGCGCTAACCGTGACGACCTACGCTTCCGCCTTTCGTTTCATGGAACGCATGGGCAATCAATTCGGGTTGATAATCTTCGATGAGTGTCATCACCTGCCTTCAAGCATCTATCGCTACGCCGCCGAGATGTCGCTCGCGCCCTTTCGTTTGGGCCTGACGGCGACGATTGAACGCGCGGACGGCGCGGACGAAATGCTCGAACAATTAATCGGGCCGATTGTCTATCGCCGCGAAGCACAGGAATTAGCGGGCGAGTATTTGGCTGACTATAGTGTGCTGCGCATCAACGTCGAGATGCAGCCCGAGGAGCGCGAGGCTTACGAGCGCGAACGCGCCATCTTCCGCGCCTTTCTCAACGAGAAGAGAATTAGTCTTAGCAGCCTGACGGGCTGGCAACTCTTTATCGTCGCGAGCGCGCGAAGCGAAGCGGGACGCCGTGCGATGATGGCCTATCGCGAATCCAAGCGCATCGCGCTCGGCACGGAAGCCAAGCTGCGCGTCTTGAGAGAGTTGTTGCAGCGTCACAAAAGAGAGCGCGTCCTCATCTTCACCGCCGAGAATGAGATGGTCTATCGCATTTCACAGGAATTTTTGATTCCGGCCATCACGCATCAGACAGGCATCAAAGAACGTCGCCAATGGCTCGAAGCTTTCAACAAGGGCGAAGTGCTGGCGCTGGCGACTTCAAAGGTGCTCAATGAAGGCGTGAACATTCCTGATGCGGCCGTTGCCGTCGTGCTTTCGGGTTCGGGTTCGTCGCGCGAGCACATACAGCGTTTGGGTCGTATCCTGCGCAAGCAGCCGGGCAAGGAGGCCGTTCTGTACGAAGTGGTCACGAGCGATACGACCGAAGAAGGCATCAGTCGCCGTCGCAGCGAAGGCTCTCAGTTTCGCGAAACGCGCGAGCAGACACCCATCTTCAAGACGATGAGATGAGAAAGATAAGATGCTGACGGCTGACCTCGCACAAAGCTGGTACAGGAAGGGGCGCACGGGGCCGCGCTACGTTGAGACTGCCGACGAGGGCTACCTGCGCGACGCCGAAGCCCTCATCAATATCTTCAGCGCGCATGAAGGGCGAGAGCGCTCGGAGTTGGACGCCGCCCTTGATGAATATGTCGGCACAGGCACGGACTATAAAATCCTGCGTGGTCTCATCAAGCTCCTCTCAGACCGTTGCGTGTTTACGACGGCGACCGTCGTAGAGCCGTCGGAGATTCGTCGTGCGCTGTTTCTCAAGGCGCGCGAGTTTCACCCGCTCTCCGGTGAAAGCGCGCGAATGCAGACGCTCGCCGTCGTCGCGCATGAGCTTGCTTGCCAGCCCGAACAGTTGCTCACAGGGCTTTACGCGGATTTGCCGGAAAAGCAACGGCTCGTCGAGTTTGAAAGTTTAGCGGCGAGCGAATTGTTAGACCTCTATAATCTGGCGCAAGCGCAGGCGTTGCTCTATCGTTGTGTGTTGATGGATTTGTGGATTGAACCGCAGCAAGCGCCCGAAAATTATCGCGAGTTGTTCAGCGCCATCAAAGCCTACAGGTTGATTCACACGATTAAGGGCAGCGCCGCCGATGGCTATACGATTCGGCTCGACGGCCCGGTCTCGATGTTTCATCGCTCGCAAAAGTACGGCATACAGATGGCGGTCTTTCTGCCCGCGCTCTTGCTTTGCCCGAACTGGCGTCTGCGCGCAGAGATAACTATGAAGCCCACTGCTAGAAGCGGCAGCGGCCCCGCGAGCGCATACTTTGAGATGGACAGCCGGCAGCATCAACTGCGCTCGTCACACGTGCCTGCTGCATCAATGGAAAACCGCGTGCAGGAAAGACTGCTGGAAAAATGGGCTGCGCACGAAGGAGCTTGGACGCTGGAACGAAGCAGCGAAGTGATAGACCTCGGTGAGAGCGCCTTCATTCCTGATTTCGTCATTCGCCACACGACGGGCGAAGAGTTTTATTTGGAAGTGCTGGGTTTTTGGACGCCGCGCCACCTGCAAGAGCGCTTGCGGGAGTTTGAACACTGTGGACGAAAAAACTTTCTCATCGCCGCGTGGGATGAACTGCGCGGCAGCCGTGAGCCGCTCACGCGCATTCCGCCGCACGTCATCGTCTTCAAGAAGAATCTCGAACCGGTGGCCGTCGAACTGGCGATAGAAAAATTGCTGGCCGGAGAGTCGTAGCTCAATCGCTCGGCTGCGTAAGCTTGGGAGTCAATCGTCAGTCGTTTTTTGTTATGATGCACTTCAATACCAGACAGCTTTATACTCCGACGCTCGAACTCTACGAGTTAAACGAGCGCGCTCTCATAATTGACACAGAGACCGTCGGGGCTGGGCCAACTATCGAAATCATCGAAATCGCGCTCGGTGACACAAACGG
>CAZEZJ010000490.1:0-3705 GCA_964516695.1 uncultured Blastocatellaceae bacterium | reverse complement strand
TACGGCGGAATCTTTGCGGCACTAGGTGCAGGTAGGTGAAAGCAACGTCCGCGTTGCTGACAATCGCTTCTGCCGGAAGCAGTTCGCCATTGACTAGACGAACCCCGTTCGCACGCTTCGTCGCTTCATCAAAGGTTATCTCTTCAACTTCCATCTGGAGACGAATGCTGCCTCCGCTTTCGACGAAAAGCTGCACGAGCGCACGCACCAGCGCGCCCGTTCCGCCCATCACGAACCAGACGCCAAACTCCTGTTCCAGTTTATGAATGAGCGCGTAAATCGAAGTGCTCTGAAAGGGATTGCCGCCGATGAGCAGAGGATGAAAGCTGAAGACCTGGCGCAGCCGCTCGTCCTTAATGAACTGGTTGACGAAAGACGCGACCGATTTGTGTGAACGCAGGCGAACGAGGTCTGGAAGAATCTTGAGCATGTCGCTCAAATGCGTGAAAGGCTTGTCAATCAACTCAAACCCCTTCTGGAAAATCTTTTCCGTCGCTGCCAGAAAACGCTCATAGCCCGCTTCGTCGTGTGGATTAAAGCTGCGAATCTGCCGCCTGATATTCTCGCGGTCGCCGTTGTAATGAAAGACCGAGCCATCTTCAAAGCGGACGTTGTAAAAAGGGTCAAGCGGAACAACCTTGAGATAGTCTGAGGAAACTTTCCCACAGGCTGTGAAGAGGTCTCGAATCAACCACGGCGCGGTGATGATGGTCGGCCCACCATCGAAGACGAATCCGTCTTGCTCGTAAACGTAAGCGCGCCCGCCTGGTTTGTCGCGCTTCTCGATAATCGTGACCTGGTGACCTTGTGCCTGGAGCCGAATCGCAGCGGAGAGTCCGCCGAAGCCGCTGCCGATGACGATGATATTCATAGTAGGCAAATGCCCGGTAATCTAAATTCCAATGTCGAGCGATTGTCTCTCGGCAGCGGTCTTAGCGTTTCGCGAGGGGTTGAAAACCCTGCGGACGGCGCGAATCGTGTTGCAGTGAATCTCGACGGTATCGCTGATGTGCGCCGCGTAGCCGCCGGACATGACGGTGACGATTGGAATGCGACGATGGTAGCACTCAGCCAGCACAAACTCATCGCGTGCGCGCAAGCCCTCGATTGAGAGCGAGAGTCGTCCGAGTTTGTCGCCAGCGAACGGGTCGGCCCCGCCGAGATAAAAGATAATGTCCGGCTCGTGAGCGAAGACGAGCGGCAGATGTTCGGACAAGATTCTCAAATACTCCGTATCCAAAGTCTCGTCCGGCAATTCAACGTCGAGGGTCGAGCGGGCTTTGAAGAGCGGGTAGTTTTTCGCGCCGTGCATTGAGAAGGTGAAGACGCTTTCGTCGTTCTCAAAAATCGTCGCCGTCCCGTTGCCTTGATGAACGTCGCAATCAACGATGGCGGCGCGATTAATCACTGCGTCGCGGCGCAGGACGCGAATCGCGATGGCAACGTCATTGAGCACGCAGAAGCCCTCGCCACGGTCCGCGAAAGCATGATGAGTGCCGCCGGCGAGATTCGAGCCGACGCCTTCACTTAAAGCCGAGCGCGCAGCACCGATTGTTCCTCCGGTTGCCAGAAACGACCTGCGGACCAGCGCCTTCGACCAAGGCAGGCCGAGCCGCCGCAACTCGCGCTGCGTCAGAGAGCCTGCGCGCAAGCGCCTGATGTAATCCTCAGTGTGTACGAGAAGCACGTCTGGAACCGGCGCGGGCAGCGGCTCAATGATGTCTGCTGGCCGCAACGTTCCCTCGCGCAGCAGGCGGTCGCGCACCAGTTCAAATTTTCGAATCGGGAAGACGTGGCCTTCACCGATGTCTGCGTAGTAACGTGGTGTGTAGAAGACGCGCATCGCTTATGTTGAACGTGAGAGATACTAGCGCGCAGACCATCGCCAAAGAAGCACGCGGCTGTTACGAATAGTTCAAGGCGCGAAGCAGTTTAAAATCAGTATTGAATCAAGCTGCCTTCGCGTTTGGCGCGACGAACGGCGCGGTCAAAGACCCAGAGCGAGAAGGGAAGCAGCACCAGCAAAAAGAGAAAGAGAACGGTCAAGGGTTCGCGCACTTGTGAGAGTCCCTGACCCTCTATCAAGACGCGACGGATGCCGTCGAGTCCGTAGGTCGGCGGCAGCAGGCGCGAGACATTGCCGAAGCCGCGGCCCAAAAGTTCAGTCGGAAAGAAGACGCCGGAAAAGAGCGCGGAGCCGACGCCGAGCAGGATACCGAAGGGGTCGCCGCGCTTGAAGACCATCGCGAAACTCGCTGAAAGAATGCCGACGCAGGCCAGCACCAATGTCGTCAGCAACAGAAAGAGCAGCGCCAGCAGAAAATTTCCCTGATAGCGCACGTCGAAAAAGAGCCAGCCGAAAAACAGATAGAGCGACGAGAGAAAGGTCACCTGCACAAAATCCCAAGCCGAACTGGAAACAATCAGCGTCGGCACGGTGATGGGCGAGAGCAACACGCTTTCGAGCGTGCCCTGCATCTGCTCGGAGCGGATGGCGTTGGCGAGGCTCGAAAAGCCGGTCATAAAATAGTTGAGCACGGCGAGGCCCGTAATCCAAGCCGCCAGCGGATTGCGCCATTGCGTGTAGTCTGTGACAGCGCCGCCGACGAAAATCTGCGAGATGAAATAAAGCGTCGTCACGACCAGCAGGATTTCCAAGATGCGAAAGAAAAACTGCATCCGATAGCTCAGCGCGAGTTGGAAATCGCGCACGACGAAGGCGCGCACGCGGCGCAACAGCAACACAAACGCGTTCATCCAGCTTGTTCCTCCGGTTTGTCTTCCTGCTCGCGCTCGTAGCTTTCAAGAACGTCGAGCAGCGTGGCGCGTTCCGAGTCAATGGCGAGAATTGTCCCGCCGTTTTCAAACACGCGACGCGTCGCCAAATCAAGGCTCGCGTCGTCCATCTCGCGCGTGAAGGCTACGATGAGGCGTTGGCCCTCTTGCTTGATTTCGACATCTCTCAGCAGTTGGCCCAAGGCGCTTGCTGCCGCTTCGCGCGTGAGATTGCTCGTGGTCAGTCGAACGCGCTCGGTCTGCTTGTGTTGCGCGCGCAACGCTTGCGGAGTTCCGAGCGTGCGAATCCGGCCGCGACTGATGATGGCTACGCGTTGGCAGAGTTCTTCGACCTCCGCTAGATTATGCGAGGTGAGCAGAATTGAGACGGGCGGGTCCGATTGCGCGAGTTCGTTGATGAGCGCACGCATACGCGCGGCGGCCAAGGGGTCAAGCGAACGCGTCGGCTCATCGAGCAGCAGCACGGGCGGCGAAGCCAGCATCGCGCGTGCGAAAGCCAAACGTTGCTTATTGCCCGTCGAAAGCTCACCGAAACGGCGGCGGGCCACGTCTTCAAGCTCGAAGCGCGCTATCAATTCCGTGATTCGCCTGTGGGCCAACTGGTCGCTCAAGCCGTAAAGCCGCGCGAAGAACATTAGATTCTGCTGAGCCGTGAGCCGCCAGTAAAAGCTTCGCTCTTCGGCGGTAGCGAGGCCAACTTGAGCGCGCACGCGCTCTTCGTCGCGCACGCTGTCGAAGCCGTTGACGGTGACATTACCGGAAGTCGGCTGCACAAGCGTGGCGACGATTTTGGTGAGTGTGGTTTTGCCCGCGCCGTTGCGACCGATGAGGCCGAAGATTTCTCCTGCGCGGACGTCGAAGGAAACATCATGGAGCGCTTCGACCGGCGGCTTGACGGCGCGCCGAAAA
>CAZEZJ010000489.1:716-3712 GCA_964516695.1 uncultured Blastocatellaceae bacterium | reverse complement strand
CGCAGGCTGGCCGATGCCTAGCATGTAATCAACTGACGCGCCGAGCGCGAAGATGCCTGCGAAATGCGGGCAACCCAGTTCGGCGCGCGCCGCAGCATCCGGCCGCAGTTCGAACTCGCGGTTGTTCATCTCGAAAGGCTCTTCGGCGCTCATCCAGCCGATGCTGTGCGCTCGGGTCTGCTCCAAAAGCTCGCGTCGCATGTAGACAAAGCCTGAGCCATAACCCGCCAGCATCCACTTGTGGCCCGTCGTGCAGAGGGCGTCAATCTTCATTCGCTTAACGTCAACCGGAAAAGCCCCTGCCGACTGGCTGGCGTTAACGACCAGCAGATGCCCTTTCTTGCTCTGCCCCAACTCTTCTGGACTAACGCGCAGGCCGTTGGAATACTGCACGTGGCTCAGACAGATGATGCCCGTCCGCTCGGTCATCGCTTGCTGAATTTGAGCGAGCGACAATTCACCCGCGCGAGCTTCGAGCAGGTGCACGGGAATCCCTCTGTGCAGCCAAGGAATCGTCGTCACCGGAAATTCCAAATCGCAAGAGATGACCTCGCCGCTGTTACCCAGCGCATCCACGATTAAACTCATGCCCGATGAAGTATTAATCGTGAAGGCGATTTCTTCCGGCTCGGCGTTGATGAATGCGGCCACGCGGCGTCTGACCGCCTCGCGCCGCTTCAGCCATTCATCCCAGCGCGCGTCGCCCTCCGTCATCATCGCTTGATAAAAATTCTGCGCCGCTTCGGCCACAGGACGCGGCACAGGCCCAGCGCCCGCGCTATTGAGATATGCAAGCTGGTTTGTAACGGGGAAATCCGAGCGGATGCGTTCCCAGTCTATCTCTTCTTCCATATTCAACGGCCTGTTTCAGGAAACTATGCTCTGAACTCGCCAAAACGACGCGCCGCGATTCTCCGTGCCTTGCTCTCACATACCGATGCCCTTCAGATGATAACGCTCCGTGTCGTAATGAGACTTGACATCCACGGTGTTGATTCTGCCGAGGACTGTTGAGATGTTAACAAGGGAAAGCTCGCAGGCCGGAGCGATGCCGCGCGAGGAGACCATCTGGCCGAAGTCACCTGCGGCCACGGCGTCCGCGGCGCGTGCGCCAAAGAGCATCCCCATGATGCGGTCAACGGGGCTGGGCGCGCCGCCGCGTTGCGGGTGGCCGAGCGCTACCGAGCGCGCATCATAGTGCGTCTCCTTCATAATCTTTCGCGCCAGCACTTCACCGATGCCGCCGAGGCGCGCATGTCCGAACGCGTCGTGCTGGTCGTCAACCGTCACCAACTCGCCATCCTCCGCTAATGCGCCTTCCGCGACAACGATGACGGAATAACGCGGGCGCAAAGGGTCGCGCACGCTGCTCGTCACATTGCCCAAACGCTCTCGCAGGTGTGCATAAACTTTTTCATAACGAAAGGGATGCTCCGGTATCAGAATCAGGTCAGCGCCGCCCGCCACACCCGCCCACAAGGCCAGATGTCCGGCGTGGCGGCCCATGACTTCGATGACCTGCACCCAGCCATGCGAGCCTGCGGGCGTGCGCGAGCGTTCGATAATCTCCGTGACGTTGCGCAGCGCCGTATCGAAGCCCAGCGTGTAATCCGTTCCGGCCAAATCCTTGTCAATCGTCTTCGGCACGCCGACGACGCGCACGCCCTTCGTTGAGAGTTTCGCCGCGACGCCGAGAGTATCTTCCCCGCCGCAGGCGACAATCGCATCGAGGCCGAGATGCGTGATGTTCTCTATCACCTCGTTTGAACGGTCAAGCGGCTCGCCCTCTTCTCTTTTTGTCTTGAAAGGATTGGTGCGCGACGAGCCGAGGTTTGTGCCGCCGTCTCTGTCCCAGCGGCGCACCTTCGAGCGGTCAAGCGCCAACGTTTGCGGCAGCGGGTCGAGCAAGCCGCGCCAGCCGTCATACAGGCCGACGACATCTATCCGGTGTTCCGAAGCGCGATAGACCAGGCCCTTGAGCGCCGGATTCAAGCCGGGCGCATCGCCCCCGCCCGTCAAGACGCCGATACGTTTGATTTCAGACATGCAATCTCAAAAAACCTTTCCAGTGTCCTTATAGATGGCATCAATCCCACTCGCGCCGCATCGTCGCCTTGGTGTAAGCGAGAAGAAAGCCCGCGCGCTGGACGTTGCGCTGCGAGGCATTGCCGGGTGAAGTCTTAATCAGGGCGAGGTCGCATCCGGCCTCGCGCCCGGCCCGCAGGCGCGCATGTAGCAGGGCAGTCTGCGCGCCGCGCCCTCGCGCCGCGGGGATAGTGCTGCCGCTAAACAGGGCGGCCACCTTTTCGTGAATAAAGAGCGCGCCGCCGCCCGAAGGTTCTCCGTCAACGAAGCTCAGGAAACAACGTGTATCGGGGTCATGGAAAAAGACGCTCGCGATTCTCAGCTCGGCCTCCATCGCATCATCCCGTTCGGCAAAGCCGCGACTGACCGCTTGAATCCACGCATCAGCGTCCGCACTTTCGGCCTCTTTGACGCTCACTCCGGCGGCCAATGTGTCCGGCGTTTCGTAATCGGTGAGAGTCTGAAACCAGACATTGTTAAATTCATGCAACTGATACCCGCGCTCGTTAAGCAACGTCTTCAAAGACGCATCCGCCAGCGGGCACAAATCAATCTGCGAAGGCATCTGACGACTGCGGTAGAATTCTTCCACCTGTTCAATATCCGCCGTTGCGACCGCGCCGTTCATGCCGAGTCCTATCGTGCGGCTAATCGGCGGGTCGTGCTCCGCATAGATGGCATAAGCGCCCGCCACTCTCTCAACCACGCCGCCCACGCTTGGCTGCAATCGCACGAGCGCTTCAACCGAACAGGCAATGCCATAGCCTTCGTGCAACTCCAAGCGCCTGGCAAACGCAAGGTCTGTAAACAACGTCATCGAAAAACCTCATCAGTCAATCAGCAACGGTCAAGAGCCGTGGCTTTCTATGTTTGTCATCGACCATCGACCATTCCAACGTCTACTTGATTTC
>CAZEZJ010000489.1:0-706 GCA_964516695.1 uncultured Blastocatellaceae bacterium | reverse complement strand
TCTCATGCGCTTTGCCGTCATCCGTAATGCGGATGGTGATGGTGTTGGCATCCTTGCGCCAGCCGTCGCCCTTTGCGCCTGCTTGAAGAGCGGCGAGCGGGCGGCGGTCGAGCGTGGCGCTGCGCGCTAAAGAAGCGGTTTTGATATTGAAGATAAGCGAGCGCTGGCCGGGCTGGTAGCTGCCGGCGGGCGCGTCGAGATTAATGCGCCAGATGCGTCCCGCCTGCTGCGTGACGCGCAGGTTTGTCCGGCGGAAAGCGCCCTGCTTGTAAGCGGGGCTGCTGCCGTCGTCTTCATAGAGCGTGGTTGCGGCCTGCCCGCTATCGTCTGGATAAACCTCAAAGCTAAGCGGGTCAGACGGTTTTTCAGCGATATAGTTCATCTCCGGCCCGAGAGGGATAATGCTGCCGCCGCGCACAAACATCGGCACAATCTCCAAGGGGGCGCTGGCGCGAATCATCTGCGGGCCTGCATATCGCTTCCCCGTCCAATAATCGAACCAGACGCCAGCGGGCAGGTAAACCATCCGGCTCGTCACGTCCGGCTTCGTGACGGGCGCGACGAGAAGGTCTGTGCCAATCATAAACTGGTCGTCTAGGTTCAGCGTGTTGTAGTCATCTTGATAATTGAGCAGGAGCGGACGAAAGAGGGGGACGCCCGTGCGGTGTGCCTCTTCGAGCGTCGTGTAGAGAAACGGCAACATGCG
>CAZEZJ010000488.1:0-3744 GCA_964516695.1 uncultured Blastocatellaceae bacterium | reverse complement strand
GTTTCGCGAGTCGGCTTCAAAGCTGACGATTGCGCTCGGCAAGACCATTGACGGCCTTAACTACGTCGCTGACCTCGCCAAGATGCCGCACCTTTTAATCGCCGGTGCTACGGGAGCGGGCAAGTCAGTCGGCGTCAACTCGCTCATCGTCTCTATTCTGTATAAGGCGCGGCCAGACGAAGTTAAGTTTATTCTCATTGACCCGAAGCGTCTCGAACTCGGCCTCTACGAAGACATCCCGCACTTGGCGACGCCGATTATCACAGACCCCAAGCCCGCCGCGCGCTCTTTGAAATGGGCGGTTGGGGAGATGGAGCGCCGTTATAAAGTTTTGGCGGGACTGGGCGTTCGTAATATCGACGGCTTCAACGCGGAGGTCGAGCGCCGCAACTTCGCCAAAGATTTCGACGAGTCGGGCGAACCTTGGAAGCGCCTGCCCTACATCGTTATTATCATTGACGAGTTGGCCGATTTGATGATGGTCTCCGGCCACGAGGTTGAGGAATCCATCACGCGCCTCGCACAGATGGCGCGCGCCGTCGGCATCCATCTCGTGCTGGCAACACAACGCCCCAGTGTTGACGTTATCACCGGACTCATCAAGGCCAACTTTCCTTCGCGCATCTCGTTTCGCGTCTCCTCGAAGGTTGACTCGCGCACCATCATCGACGCCAACGGGGCCGAACAACTCCTCGGGCGCGGCGACATGCTGTTTCTCCCGCCCGGCACATCGCGCCTCGTCCGTGTTCACGGCGCTTACCTTGATGAGACTGAGATTGGCCGCATCGTCAAGCACATCAAAGCGCAGGGCGAGCCTGCTTATGACGAGACCATCACGCAATCTGATGAAGAGGCGATGGGACTCGATGACGCTGGCGGCGAGCGCGATGAAGTGTTTGAAGATGCGCTGCGCATCTGCGTTGAGATGAAACGCGCCTCGACCTCCGTGCTGCAACGCCGCTTGCGCATCGGCTACGGCCGCGCCGCCGCCATCCTAGACATGATGGAGCGCGAGGGCTTCATCGGCCAAGCGGACGGCGCGCGTCCGCGCCCCGTGCTCGCACGCGCCTATGAACTCATTGCCGAACTTGATGAGGCTCAAGCGCCTGAGTAAATGACAGTGATGCAAATAAATTGGAAGGTCGGACTAACTGAGATGAAAAACAGATTCCGCAGGCGTTTCCCTGCAATTGTTTTACTCGTCATCGCCATCACGATAGCTTCCTGCTCAAACAAGACGGCTTCTAATACGACCAACTCTTCGACGACGACCACCAGCACGTCTTCGTCATCATCTTCCGCAGCGCCTTCGACGGCCAACGCCGTTTACGTCAAATACGCCGACCTTTGCCAGAAGGATAATAAGGACAAAGTAGTATCGGTTGACGGCTATTTCGGGACGAACGACTTGATGGTTTCCTGTTTCGGCGAGGGAGAGAAGAAACGCTGCACGCTCAATTTCATGCCTAAGCCCGGCAGCAGAGAGGGTCATTCGGCTTCCGTCTCTGTCGGCAGCGGGCCAAACCAGATGGAGGCGCTGCCCGATAAATACAAGGCGGAGGATTTACACCTGCGCACCAAAGATGGAAAGACAATAGGCCCGCGCGACTGGGTGCGCGTCGTCGCCAAGATGAATGTGGCCGACAGCTATTGCTCGCTCGAAGTGTTGGAGATTCAAACGCCGCCCGCCGACGCGAAGCCGGAACAGTTGGAACTCAAAGCCGAAGCGGTCGCCTTCGCGGATGCCTGCAAGCCTGAGAATAAAGATAAGGTCGTCTCAGTTGACGGCTATCTAGGCGTCAGTTCCATCATGTTCTGCAACAATCGCGGCGTCGTGCGCTACTGCGGCCTCAATCTTTATCCACAGCCCGGCAAAGGAGACGGCATCTCCGCCAACGTGGATGTCGGCACAGAAGCCAACCAGATGGAACAACTGCCCGAACAATACAGGCCGGAGGATTTGAAGATGCGCACCGCTGACGGCAAAACAATCGGCTTTCGCGACCGCGTGAAAATCAGCGGCAAGGTCAGCCAGGGCGGAACATCCTGCTGGATAGACGTGAGCGAAATCAAAAAGCTCTAGCCTGAAGTTTCAAAACCTTGTCTTTCCCTGCGAAAGATGGAAACATGATTTAGCTACTTTTCCACAGATGTCTGTGGAAAACTCTGTGGAAAACCTCCTTTCGGACGTTACAAGTTCCTGACAATTTTAGACTTCTAGCATTTTGCACACTTCGGCGGCATCTTTTACAAACTCTTCACGAGACGGAGAGGTTGGCCGTTATGAAACGAAAGTTGCCGCCGCTGCTGTGGCGCTTTTTCAATCTTATCTTTTTGAGTTGGCTGCTCGTCGCGGCACAAGTCGCTTGCGTCAAGCAGCCGCGCCGCATTAGCGTTGCGCCAGTGCAAAATGCGCCGCTCGTTTCCACGCCCGCCAGCACGCCTCTCATCAACATCAACGCCGCGACGCGCGAAGAACTGGAAAAGCTGCCCGGCATAGGACAGGCGCTGGCCGCGCGAATCGTTGAACACCGCGAAAGGTACGGGCGCTTTCGCCGCGCAGAGCATTTGTTGATGGTGCGTGGCATCAGCGAGCGGCGTTATCATGCCATGAGCGCTCTCTTGACGGTGGAGTGACTGTTTGCCAAGCGTGCCTGAACTCTCACAGCTACGCGACGCTGCGCTCCAGATTTTCGCCGCGGCGCTCCGCCATGCCGATGCCGGTGCAGCCGTGCGCCGCGCCGTTTCTCTAGACGGCCCGCTGCTCAAAATCTGCGAGACCGAGATTAATTTAACAACTCGCCACAGCCGCATTTACTCAATCGCCATCGGCAAAGCCGCACACACAATGGCAGCGGCGCTCGATGAAATTCTCGGCGAGAAGCTAACAGCCGGAATAATTGCGGGTTTGCCCGTCGGACAGCCGAGTGGTTGTTTCGCCGCATCCGCACACGACAGACTTCATCCGTCTAACCGCTGGCGCGTTTTCGCCGGAGGGCATCCGCTACCGAACGAAGAGAGCCTTGCCGCAGCACGCGCCGCCTTTGAACTTCTCAGCCTCGCTGACGAGGAACAAGCGCTGTTGATTTTTCTCATCTCCGGCGGCGGCTCGGCCCTGCTTGAATGGCCGCGCGATGAGCGTGTGACGCTCGCTGAGTTGCGCGAAGCCAATCGCACACTCGTCAATTGCGGCGCGAGCATCGCGGAGATTAACAGTGTTCGTCGCGCCATCTCAGCCGTTAAGGGAGGAGGATTAGCCGCTCGCGCGCCGCGCGCCGCGCAGGTGAGCTTGATTATTTCCGACACCAACACGGGCGAGGAAGCAGCGGTGGCTTCCGGCCCGACTTTCGCTCCCCCGCCGGATGCGCCGAGCGCAAGCAGCGTGATAGCGCGCTACGAGTTGGCCCAACAGCTACCCGCTTCAATCCTGCGCGCTATCGCTCAATCCGCTTCGGTTAAAAATGACCTGCCCAGTGAACCGCTCAGCCAGCACTACGTTCTGCTCAACAACGAAGACGCTCTCTTGGCCGCCGCAGACGCGGCCAGAGAGAGGGGTTTTATCGTCGAGGTCGCAAGCGACGTTGTGGAGCAAGAGATAGGCGCAGGCTGCCAGCAACTTTCGGCGCGTCTGCTGGCAGCTTATCGTCGCGCATCGGGAAGCTGTGCGGGAGACAAAGCGGTCTGCCTGCTTTCGGGTGGCGAGTTTGCGTGCCCTGTGCTCGGTCAGGGCACAGGCGGACGCAA
>CAZEZJ010000487.1:0-3751 GCA_964516695.1 uncultured Blastocatellaceae bacterium | reverse complement strand
GGATAGTCGCCTTCGGCATCCGGCCAGCGCATCTTCGAATCAATGAAGGATGAACCAGAGAGAGAGAACGCGCGCGATGGATAAGAGACAAGCTTAAGAGGCAAGCTGTTGATAATTTATCTCACTCTCTGCTGCGCTCCCGCGCTCATCGTTTAATAAGCGCCAGCCGGTTTGTTAGACTAAGCGTTGTGAAAAAAGAGACTCAGGGCAGACCCAATCAGGCCGTTAGTTCATCCGCCACCGCGACTGGCCGCACGCTCGTCGAAGGCCGCGACTACTATCTTGAACACGGCCTGATGGTTTTCACGGCTGAATTCCTGCGCGCTCGCGGCTATTGTTGCGAGAGCGGTTGCAGACATTGTCCATATTCCACAGAGGAGAACTAAATGACTCGTCGCGTTTTCTTGCTCCTAACGTTGATGCTGTTTGCCGCGTCGGAGCTTTTCGCGCAGAAGCGCGCCTTTACGATTGAAGACCTCTATCGCATCAAATCCATCTCGGACATACACGTCTCGCCGGACGGCAAGAGCATCATCTACGCCGTCGGCTCGCCTGACCTGGCGCGCGCCCGCCGGACCAGCCAAATCTGGATGATGAACGTGGACGGCACAAACGCGCGCCCGATTCTGCAAAATGAGAAGGGAGCAAACAGCCCGCAGTTTTCGCCCGACGGAAAGTGGATTTCCTTCATCAGCAATTCAAATTTGTACGTTGTGAGCGCGGGCGGGGGAACAGCGCGAAAGCTGACCGATATTTCAACCGGAGTTTCAGACGTGCTCTGGTCGCCGGACAATAAGATGATAGCGTTTTCCAGCGACGTTTATCCCGAGTGTAATGGTGATGACGCTTGCAACAAGCGCATCAGCGAGCGCTGGGAAAAGGGTTCGCTCAAAGGTCACATGGCCGACGACCTTCTCTATCGCCATTGGACCGCCTGGAAAGACGGCACGCGCACGCACACCTTCATCGTCAACGTCGCCAGCGGCGACGTGCGCGACGTTACGCCCGGCGAGCGCGACGCGCCGAATTTTCAACTCGGCGGGCCGCTGCAATACGATTTTTCACCCGACAGCCGCGAGTTAGTTTACGTCTCCAACCCTGACCGCGTGCTGGCGGCTTCGACCAACAACGACCTGTGGATTATCTCGCTGGTTGATAGAGACGCGCGCCCGCGCAACATCACGGCGACGAATCCGGCCTACGACGGCAGCCCCAAGTATTCGCCCGACGGCAAGTACATAGCCTATCGAATGCAGAAGCAGCCAGGCTACGAGTCAGACCTTTTTCGCATCGCGCTCTACGACCGCTCAACAGGCAAGTCAACCGTCCTAACCGAATCCTTCCGCAACTGGGTGGACGAGTTTCGCTGGTCCAACGATTCGAAAACGCTCTACTTCTCCGGCCCCGTCGAAGGACAAAATCCAATCTATCGTCTCGATTTGGCTTCCGGCAAAATCACCCAACTCCTCGCCGCGCAGACCATTGACGCCTTCGAGTTTACGCCCGACGAGAAACAGTTGATTTATATCCGGCGCAGCGTCGGGGAACCCGTGGAGATTTACAGCACGAGCGTCATCGGAGGGCAGGCGCGCGATGTCCGGCGACTGACGAAAATCAACGAAGCGGTCGTTAATGAAGTTGATATTCGGCCCGCCGAGGCGATGTGGGTGCAAGGCTCCGGCGGCGCGAGAATTCACGTCTTCATCGTCAAGCCGCATGGGTTTGATGCTTCGCGCAAGTATCCTTTGATTCTGAATGTGCATGGCGGGCCGCAGTCGCAATGGACTGACGGCTTTCGCGGCGACTGGCAAGTCTATCCCGGCGCGGGCTACGTCGTCGCCTTCGCCAACCCGCACGGCTCGACAGGCTACGGGCAGGATTTCACCGCGCAGATTTCCGGCGACTTCGGCGGTCGCGTCTACGAAGACTTGATGAAGGTCACCGACGCGCTCGAAAAACTGCCTTACGTTGATGGCCAGCGCATGGGCGCGATGGGGTGGTCTTACGGCGGCTACATGATGATGTGGATGCAGGGCCACACAGACCGCTTCAAAGCCATCGCCTCGATGATGGGCATCTACGATTTGCGCTCGTTTCACGGCGCGACCGAAGAACTCTGGTATCCCGAATGGGACTTGAAGGGCGTGCCTTGGGAAAACAAGGATTACGAAAAGTGGTCGCCCTCGGCTTACGTCAAGAATTTCAAGACGCCAACGCTCGTCATCTCAGGCGAACGCGATTACCGCGTGCCCTACACGCAGTCGCTTCACTTCTACACCGATTTGCAAAAGATGAACGTGCCCTCGCGTCTCATCATCTATTCGAACGCCGGACATTGGCCCAACTGGTATGAGATGGCGCTCTACTATACGGCTCACCTCGAATGGTTCAGCCAATATTTGGGCGGCGGCGCGCCGCCTTGGACGACCACACAATTCTTGCGCAACAACGTCTTTGACCGCGAGAGCGGGCAGCGTTATCAGGACTCGAGCGCGAACGCTCCGACGCGCCCCGCAGAGCAGGAGAAGAAACCAGGGCAAGCGAACCCGCCCAAGACGCGCCAGGGCAAACCCGATACGAAACCAAGCACGCCCTAAACTCTTCTGCTCGATAATGAATCCTTATCGAGCGCGGCGAAATCAATCCTCGTTGAGAGGCGAGCCTATGGGCTGTCGCATGTTCGCGGCAAAGTTTACAGGCTTGCCTCTCAACGCTTGCACATGAACTCGCCGCTCGTTATCAACTCTCCTGCTCTACCAACCATTTTTTGATAACTTCCAGCACATACTGCCGCTCCGCTGCTGCCAGAGGACGGCCCTTCGGAATCTGATGCCACTTCTGAAGACAACCGCGGCAGCAGGTCGCGGTCGCATGTTGAGCGATGAAGACGGGATGCTGGCGCATCGGCGTTTGCTTTCCATCGTTAGCCGGAAAAGCCGGTGCCAACCGTTTCTCTATGAAATCAGCGGCGTGTTCGAGCACCACCGCCAGCCCCTTGCGGCGCAGATAATCAAGCTCTTTGCCGCTTAAATTAAAGCGACCGCGAAACTCAGACTTCGCTAGCCCGGCAAAGACTTCATCGAGGTTCTCGTTCATCGCAATTCGTTCAGCCGGCTTTTCCCAAGCACCTTCTGTCAGCCCTTAAGTTTTTCCGGTGCTGCCGAAGCCCCCGCTACCGCGCTCGGTTTCCGTCAAGTCTGCGCTCCACACAGGCTCCGGCCTAGCGATGGCTTCCAACACTAGCTGCGCAATACGCATTCCGGCTTCAATCTCAAGCGGCTCATCTCCGTGGTTGATGAGAGCGCAGATGATTTCGCCGCGATAGTCGCTATCAATCACTCCGGCCAGAACATCAAGGCCGTGCTTGACGGCTAAGCCCGAACGCGGAGCGACGCGCCCGTAGAACCCTTGCGGGATGGCGACCGCCAAGCCGGTTCTAATGGCTGCTCGCCCGTGTGGGGGCAGCGTTGTATTCTCGATTGAGTAAAGGTCAAGCCCTGCGGACAGCGGGCTGCCGCGCGTCGGCAGTTTCGCCGCCGGATGTAATTTCATAAACTCTAGCCGCTCGAACACGCGCCTCGCCGCTCCGGTTCTCTTAAGTCTGAAACAACATCTATACTCTGTCCTAAGAGATTGCTCAAGCATGAGAACAGACCAAGACGAGCCAGCAACACGCCCCGCGCCGAGGATTGTCGGACTCGGTGAACTAATCTGGGACTTCCTGCCCGAAGGCCGCCAGCTTGGCGGAGCG
>CAZEZJ010000486.1:0-3790 GCA_964516695.1 uncultured Blastocatellaceae bacterium | reverse complement strand
CGCGAGCGCGAACGCGAGACGCTGGAAATCATGCGCCAGCTACAGCATCGCGGCCAGACGGCGCTCACGCAAGTCGAACAACTGGACATCGCGCAACTTCAAAGCGACATCGGCACGCACACGGCGCTCGTTGAATACACGACTCTCGACGGCGAGTTGCTGGCTTTCGTCGTCACGGACAAAGGCGTCGAGGTTGTGCGCGGCCTCGGCTCCGAAGAAGAAGTGAATGCCGCGCTCGGCCAGCTACGCTTTCAAATTGAGTCGCTCCGCTACGGCGCAGCCCGTATGCGCAAGCATCTTCCGCACCTGACGACGCGCGCCGGACATTACTTGCAGGAGTTATACGAACTACTGCTCGCGCCCGTGGAAGAGTTGATAGGCGAGCGGCGATTGATGATTGTTTCGCATCGCGCGCTGCACTACGTTCCCTTTCAGGCGTTGCACGATGGCACGAGTTATCTAATTGAGCGGCGCGAGGTCTGCTATACGCCGAGCGCCGTCGTCCTGCGTCATTGCCTAGCGCGCCCGCACAAATCGCTTGAGCGCGCTCTCTTGCTCGGCGTCGAAGACGAACAGACGCCGCTGGTGCGCGATGAAATTGAAAGTCTCGCGCCGCTTTTTCCTGAAGCCGTGGTGTTGATGGATGAGCGCGCGACGCTCGGTGCCGTCAGGCAGCACGCGCCGCGAGCAGACGTGCTGCATCTGGCCTGCCACGGGCAGTTTCGTCCCGATAATCCGCTCTTTTCTTCGCTGCGATTGACAAACGGCTGGCTCACCGTCAGAGATGCTTACGACCTAGATTTACATTGCGAACTGGTCACTTTGAGCGCGTGCGAAACAGGCGTCAGCGCCGTCGCGCC
Source organism: uncultured Blastocatellaceae bacterium (assembly GCA_964516695.1). GTDB lineage: Bacteria > Acidobacteriota > Blastocatellia > Pyrinomonadales > Pyrinomonadaceae > DASVTR01. The sequence continues at coordinate 2,930 of CAZEZJ010000486.1, read as the reverse complement.
CGGAGATGAATTGATAGGGCTGGCGCGCGGTTTTTTCTCGGCGGGCGCGCCCACCCTTTTGCTGAGCCTCTGGACGGTGGACGATGCGGCGACCGCCGCGTTGATGACAGATTTTTACGGGCGTTTGCGCGCGGGCGACGCTCCGGCTGCCGCCCTGCGTGCGGCCCAACGCCATCAACTTCAAGAGCAGCCTCACCCGTTCTTCTGGTCGCCCTTCGTGCTGGTCGGGCGCTGGTGAAGAGAAGGCGCAAAGTTAAAATAAAAAGGCACAAGCTAAGCCCGTAAATATAACTTTAAGCAAGACTTTCTTCGGCTAGCTCTTCTTCAGTTGTTAGAGGAAACTCAGGGCGCGCTGGCTGCATCGTACCACCCCCTGCTGATGTCTGCTGGAAATAATCCCGACAGGCTGTATTTTTAGAGCGCCAGCGCACACTGTTATCTCGGTAAGAAGTCTCTTTAAGGTCGCAATCGGGCCTGTCTTTGTGCGCCGGCACGGTTTGGTAGAGCAATTCCCGCGCTTGGCCTTTTTAACGATAGAGGAATCATACAGAATGCCCCGCATCCGCCGTCTCTCGAAAATCCGGCTGAATCTGTTGTGGATTCTTCCCGCGCTGCTGTGGCTTCTTCCGCAGCCGGCAGCAATCGTCAAAGCGCAAGACTTAGACGATGACGATTACGTGCGCGGCGAGGTGGTCGTCAGGCTTTCGAGCACAACTGTTCTTCCGGCCATCGCCTCGCAATACGGTCTCGCACCCGTTCCGCTCAGCCAGTTTGGTTCGCGCCCGATTTATCGACTGAAGATAACGGACGGCGCGTCCGTCGAGCAAAAGGTGACGGCGCTCAGGGCCGACGCGCAACTGCGCGTGATTTATGCCGAGCCGAACTATCTGGCGAGCGCGCCGGAGGCCAACAAGCCTTCTTGGGGCGTCGGGGATTCCTACGGTGTCGGCGGCGACGAGGCCACATATAGGTCTCAATGGGCGGCGCAAACCTTGCGGCTATCGGCTGCGCATAATGTGACGCGCGGCGCGGGCGTGAGAGTGGCGGTGTTGGACACGGGTGTGGATAGAACGCATCCGCTTTTAGCCGGGCGTCTGTTGCAGGGCTACGATTTTGTTGACGACGACAACGACCCTTCGGAGGTCGGCAACGTAGAGAGCGGGCCGTACGGTCATGGAACTCACGTCGCCGGATTGATTGCGCTGGTCGCGCCCGAGGCGAAGATTATTCCCATCAGAGTGCTCGACCGCAACGGCGCGGGCAACATCTGGGTCTTGGCCGAAGCTTTGGCTTACGCCGTTGACCCTGACGGCAACCCGAACACCGCGGACGGAGCACACGTCATCAACCTGAGCCTCAGCACCCTCAGGAAGACCAATTTACTATCGAGCCTTCTTGACCGCGCGTGCAGCGATTATCCCGACGAATCCGACCCTGTCTCGCCAATTGCCGGGCAGAATCATAACGTCGTGGTCATCGCGGCGGCGGGCAATCGCGGCAGACAGATAGAGGAATATCCGGCTGCCGAAAACATCAACGGCTTGCTGGCCGTCGCCGCCACCACGGAAACTGACCGCCTGGCGAGTTTTTCGACACACGGCTCGTGGGTTGAAGTTGCTGCCCCGGGCGAACGCATTATCAGCACCGTGCCGGGCGGACAGTTCGGCACGTGGCGCGGCACTTCGATGGCTGCTCCGTTGGCGGCTGGCGAAGCGGCGCTGGTGCGCGCTGCCTTCCCGAATCTCAGGCCCAGCAAAATCATCGCCCACATCGAAGACACTTCCAAGCGCATTGAGGCCAACGTGCGCTCGCGCGTCGATGCGGCAAACGCCGTCACGAGGACGCCCGAAGACGCGCCCACACCCGGCCCCAATAAAATCCAGTTTATTACTGACGAGTTTGAAGCCCTCGAAGGCGCGGGCAGAGTTGTGGTGACGGTCATGCGCTCCGAGCCGACCGTCGAACCGGCGACCGTTGACTATAGCGTCGGCTTTCATGGAACGAGCACCGACACGGCCAAGCAGCATTCCGATTACACGCTCACGTCCGGCACGCTTCTTTTCGCGCCCGGCGAAACCACCAAGACCTTCAGCGTGCTCATCAACCAGGACAATTTTAATGAGCCGGACGAAAGCGCCAAGATTATTTTGTCGAACATCAGGGGCGACGCGACGCTTGGCGGGCTGAGCGTTGCCGAACTGGAGATTGAGGACGACGACCCTTTGGGTGGAACGCCCGGCACGGTCATTGACGACAACGTGAATTTCGTGCGCCAGCAGTATCACGACTTTCTCAATCGCGCGCCGGATCAGGGCGGGCTTGATTATTGGTCTACGGAGATAGCTCGTTGCGGCCCTGACGCGCATTGCATCAATCAACGTCGCCGCGATGTCTCCGCCGCCTTCTTCGTCGAAAACGAGTTTCAGCAGACCGGATACTTCGTCTATAAGCTGGAAAAAGTCTCCTTCAACCGGCGGCCAACCTACCAGCAGTTTATCCCCGAAGTGCAAACGCTCAGCCGTAGCGCACAACTGGTTGGCACGGAGGCGAGCAAGCGCGACTACGCTGATGCCTGGGCCAACCGTGCGGATTTTCGCGCCCGCTTCGATGTCTTGAGCAACGAGCAATTCGTAGACGAACTGTATCGCAACGCGGAGATTACGCCGGATGCCGCGACGCGCTCGCGCCAAGTTGACGACTTGAACAACAACCGTCTCGGTCGCGGCGCGGTCCTGCGCGAAGTGGCCGAGAATGCCGAACTGCACAGTCGCCACTTCAACGCAGCCTTCGTCCTGACGCAATACTTCGGCTACCTTCGCCGCGAACCGGACTCAGGCGGCTACGACTTCTGGCTCAACATTCTCAACAACCGCTTGCCCAACGACATGAGCGGCTACAAGAGCATGGTCTGCGCCTTCATCACCTCGCGC
>CAZEZJ010000485.1:0-3793 GCA_964516695.1 uncultured Blastocatellaceae bacterium | reverse complement strand
AGGACGATGAAAACCTCGTCCGTCTCGGCATGACGGTGCCCGACAAACTCGCCCTGAAGCTTCGCCAGCTTAAAATGGTAATCGTTCATCTGCGCGATAACCTTCGGTGACCAGTGTTCCGAGAAGCGAGCTAACTTTTCATCCAAGTTGATTGGCAGGTATTCCATTGTTTGCGCTCCGTAAATTTATCGTCAGCTTGCGGCTCAATGCGGAGAGCGGCGGCGCAGCCGTCTAATTTTTGAGGAGCTTGTGTTTGTCCAGAAACGCCCGCAGCGCTTGATTAAAATCCTGCGGTTTTTCCATCATCAGAAAGTGGCTCAAGCCTTCCCACATCTGAAAATCGAGGTTCGCTGCCAGCGAGCGCAAAAACGCTTCCGTGTCTGGTTGCCAGAACGGAGATTTTGCCAGCACGGCCAGCACCGGCACTTTAATCGAGTCTCTCTCGTAAATCTTTTCATCGGCCATTCCGTTCATGGCGCTTAAGGCAACGTAGTCGGGCGTGGAGAGCATGGCCGTGCGGATTTCGGCTTTCAACTGCGCGTCTTTAACCGGCGCGAGCATTCCGTCAATCATCTGCGTGGCGACGGGCTTATAGTTTGCGCGCATCAACGCCATAAACTGTTCCGTCTGCTCTTTCGGCGCGAAGGGGCGCAGCGCGCCGTCAACAATCACGAGGCCGAGCGTCTGCTCAGGATAGAGACGGTAAAACTCGCGCACGATTGGAGTGCCCATGCTATGCCCGACGAGCACCGCGCGCTTCACGCCCGCATCGCGCATCACCGCTGCCACCGCGCGCGCAAAATAGTTCATCGTGTAATTGGCTTGCGGCTTATCGCTGCGCCCGTGGCCGGGCAAGTCCATGGCGATGACGCGCAGGTTGGGAAAGGCTTTAGTTTGCCCGCGCCAAAAGTCTGAGTTGCACGTCCAGCAGTGAACGAAAACGAGAGCTTCCCGACCTTTGCCGCCCGCCAGATAATGAATTTTCGCGCCGTCAAACGAGGCGAAGCGGCTCTTCAATTCGGCGCTCTGGCCCACACCCGCGACCAGCAGCACGAAGACCAACGCACACCACACAGCGCCCCCTCTCAAAGGCCGAATGAGACGCGCGCATTTCCAGACTTTCATCTTATTCTCCAAAGGTTTGACTAGAGTTGTTTGACAAACACGCTGGCTGAAGATTCAAGTTTCAGGGTTAATCTCGCCGCTTCGTTGCACGAACCTTTCAGCGCTCGGATTAGCTGCGAGCTTACGGCAGCAACAGCCTCTTTTTCAACCCTCATGCACCGCCAGCGAAATTATCTTGATTTCCAAACGCCTTGGATGTAAATAAGATTGTCTCGCTCATAATGATTTGCACGGGCGAATATCTTTTGCCGCCGCCGAATTTCCGGCGCACACAGCATTTCCTTGAACCCCGCACGAACGTTCTGCGTTTAGTTAAAGACCGCAGCCAAACAGGCGCGCGCTTTACCTATCAGCGAAGGCTCATAGCTTGTGCGCCGCGAGAATCGCGAGGAATGAAAAACTATGACACTGAAGCGAATCATTCTCTTATCCATACTCTTGTGCCTGCCGCTCGTAGCGCTCGCGCAGGACGCCCGGCAGCAGCTTAACGACCAACTCTGGGAGGCCGCGCGCAAGGGCGATGCCGCCGCCGTCAAAGCCCTGCTCGACAAGGGCGCGGACGTGAACGCCAAATTTCGTTACGGCGCAACCGCGCTCTCCTACGCTTCCGACAAGGGACACACAGAGGTCGTCAAAATTCTTCTCGAACGCGGCGCTGACGTTAACGTCCGCGACACATTTTACAACACGACGCCGCTCGAATGGGCAATCAGTAAAGGCCACACGGCGATAGTGAAAGCTCTGCTCGAAAAGGGCGCGGAGGGCGTTGACGATGTGTTGACGACGGGCGCGCGCAGCGGCAACGCGGAGTATGTGCGCCTGGCTCTAGCGCGCGGCGGCTTGAAACCGCAGACCTTGACTGTGGCGCTGGCTGCCTCGATGAATGATGAGAAGAAAGCTGAGATAGCGGAGATGCTCAGGAAGGCAGGGGCCGTTCCGCCGCCTGAAATTGCCGCCGAAGTTTTGCAGTCTTACGCCGGCAAGTATAAAAGCGAGCAGGGGTTGGAAATCGGTATCACACTCAAAGACGGCAAGCTCCATGCTCTTCCGGCGGGCCAGGGGCCGCTCGCGCTGAGCGCCGTTGACAAGACCACTTTCAGGCCGGCAGATTTCGACGGCGTGACCATCAGCTTTACCGTCGAGAGCGGCAAAGCCGTCAGCCTCTCGCTCATTCGCGGGACGACCACGACACTACTTAAGAAGATTGAATAGGCGGTAGTTAAGCAGCCGTGTGACGGAGAACAGAAGCGTTGACGTTATCTGCTGCTTGCTCTTCAAACCGCCTGCTGCTCTTACTCCCTACTGATAACCAATGAGGTTCGCAATGAAACGTCTTTTATTCATCTCGTTCTGCGTGTCGGTCTGCGCGGGCGCGGCGTTCGGGCAAAACTGGCCTTCGTTTCGTGGGCCGGGCGCTTCCGGCGTGGCTGAGGGCAAGAATATGCCCGTCAAGTGGGACGCCGAAAAATCCGTCAACGTGCTGTGGAAGATACCGATTCCGGGGCTGGCGCATTCGAGTCCGGTGGTCTGGGGCAACCGCGTTTTCATCACGACCGCCGTCAGCAGTAATCCGAAAGAGGAGACGCGCTTTGGCCTTTACGGCGATGTCGCGCCCGTCAAGGAAGAATCCAAACACACTTGGAAGGTCTACTGCCTGGACAAACAGAGCGGCAAAATCCTCTGGGAGCGCGTCGCCTACGAGGGCTTGCCAAAGGTGAAACGCCATCCGAAGGCGACACACGCATCTTCGACGCCCGCGACCGACGGGCGACACGTCATCGCGCTCTTTGGCTCCGAAGGGCTTTACTGCTACGACATGAACGGCAAGCTTCTCTGGAAGCAAGACCCGGGCGTGCTCGACGCCGGATGGTTCTACGACCCGGATTATCAATGGGAGTATGCGAGTTCGCCCATCATCTACAAGAACCTCGTCATCCTTCAGGCAGACATCCAGAAAAACTCTTTCATCGCGGCCTACGATTTAAAATCGGGCAAGCAGGTTTGGAAAACGCCGCGCGAGGAGATTCCGTCTTGGGGCACGCCGACCGTCTACGAGGGCAAGACGCGCGCCGAACTCATCACCAACGGCACGAAGGCCGTTCGCGGCTACGACCCGCTGACCGGCAAAGAACTGTGGCGCTTAACGCCTAACTCCGAAATCACCACGCCGACGCCGTTTGTCGCGCACGACCTGATTTTCGTCACCAGCGGCTACGCTCCCATTCAGCCCATCTACGCCATCCGCCCCGGCGCAAACGGCGACATCACGCTCAAAGACGGGCAGGAATCCTCACCCGCCATCGCTTGGAGCAAAAAGCGCGGCGGGCCGTACATGCCAACACCTGTCGTCTACGGCGAACTGTTTTATACCTGCTCGAACAGCGGCGTGCTCACGGCCTACAACGCGCGCACGGGCGAGCGCGTTTACCAGCAACGGCTGGCCGACCGTGGCGGCGCATTCACGGCCTCGCCCGTGGCCGCGGAGGGAAAGATTTATTTGAGCAGTGAAGACGGCGAAATCTTCGTCGTCAAGGCAGGCCCGACACATGAGCTGTTATCCGTCAATCCGATGGGCGAAGTGCTGATGGCGACGCCAGCCATCTCCGGCGACATGCTCATCGTGCGCGGAATCAAACATGTTTTCGCCATCACGGAAGCTCCCCGCGCA
>CAZEZJ010000484.1:0-3795 GCA_964516695.1 uncultured Blastocatellaceae bacterium | reverse complement strand
TTGTGTGCTGATGCGTAAGGTCTCGCTGGCCGTCGAGAAGAGACCGGCGTGTCCGGCTGCGCCGCCTAGAAAATGAGCGTTACCATCATGCACTTCGCCCCAGATGAGATGCTCGCGCCAGACGGCTGCGCCTGAGAGTTTCATCTCCCCGCACATCTGCCGCTCGTAGAGATTGCCGGTCTCACAGGCGGCGGCTTCAGTCTGCCATGCTTGCTCTGGGATAAGGAACGTGCGCTTCAGTTGCAGCGGCTCGAAGATTTCGCGGCGCGCGATTTCCTTGAGCGGCCTGTTCATCATGCGCTCCAACAGAAAACCGAGCGTGATGAATCCCAAATCGCTGTAGCGGACGTGTGTGCCCGGCGCAGATTCGAGCGGCTCGCCGGCAATTGCCTGTAGGGCGCGCCGAGGCTCTCCATCGGTTGTGAGATAGAGCGGTCGCCAGGCCGGAAGTCCAGAGGTGTGCGTCAATAGCTGGCGAAGCGTGATGCTGCGCTTGTCGGGGCGGTCAAACTCAGGCAGGAGGCGTGAGATTGCTTCGTCCAATTTAATGTCGCCGCTTTCGATGCGACGCGCGGAGAGCAGGCCCGTGATGAGAGGCTTCGTCAGAGAGGCCAAGTCGTAGATGGTCTCTAGCGTCGCGGGATATTGATGAGACTCGGAACGGACGGCGTGGCCGAGCGCGTCAGCGAGCGCGGGCTGTCCGCCTGTGCCGACCATGTAGACGGCAGAAGGGAAATCGCCCGCCGCAATCCGCTCCGAGAGGAACACAGAGATTTTTTCGTCGCGTTTGCCTTCGCTCACAAGGTAAAGCTCAAAGGTTGAAAGTCAAGCTCTGGAAATTTGAAATAAGGGATTTGAACGTTGTGTTTCTTATTTTCATCCTTGGCGCAACTCATTGCTCGCGCTCAGGGAGTGTAGCCCGGCCTTCGTCGTGTGCTCGTGGATGCGTTCGAGGGCGCGCAGGGCGAGCGAGAGCGCGTGCCGCCCGTCGAGACCGGAGACGGGCGAAGGCTTTTTGTTAATCGCGGCATCGAGAAAAACCTCGATTTCGGCGCGCAGCGGCTCGACATCTTTGATTTCCAGTTGGCGCACGTTGACGCCGGGCCGCGCGCTCGTAGAGTCTGCGGGCGGCGCGAGACTGCTGATGGAGGCGAAGCGCGTCGCGTAGTCAACCGCGACGTAATCGTGCGGCTGAAAAAAGCGCATCTTTCTAATTTTCTCCATGCCGACGCGCGAGGCTGTGATGTTGGCGACCGCGCCGTTGGCGAATTCGAGGCGCGCGTTGGCGGCGTCAACGCGCGCGGTCAACACCGGAATCCCGACGGCGCGCACGTCCGTCACTTCCACCTCTTCACCGACCAGCCATTGCACGATGTCCAAATCGTGAATCATCAAATCGAGCACGACATCAATATCGAGCGAGCGGGCCGTAAACTCTCCGACGCGATGAATCTCGAAGTAGAGCGGATTGCGCACATGCGGGCGCAGGGCGACGAGCGCGGGGTTGAAGCGTTCGAGGTGGCCGATTTGCAGCAGCGCTTTGCCCGCTGCGGCGGCAGCAATCATGCGGTCAGCTTCCGCGAGCGTGCGGGAGATGGGTTTTTCGACGAGGACGTGAACGCCCGCCGCGAGCAGTTCACAAGCAATCGCGGCGTGTGATTCGGTGGGCACGGCGAGACTGACGGCATCAACTCGGCCCAAGAGCTTGCGCCAATCAAGAGTCCACTCTGTTTCGCGCTCGGCGGCAATCGCGCGGGCGGTCTCTTCATCGTAATCACAGACGGCGACGAATTGCGTTTGTCCTTCAGCGGCGAGCGCCGCGTGGATGCGCGCGTGCTGCCGTCCCAAGTGTCCGACGCCGATGACGGCTGTTCTTAATTTTGTCATGTGTCCAGTTGCCAATCGCCCTTTGTGCGTGTTGGCCGAAGCCATAGGCTGCCATTCGCGGTTTGAAGATTAACGCGCCTTCGGTGATACTTGCCGGTCGCACAATCATGCACCAAACAACTGACAACTGACAACGCACGGCTGACTATCGTAGACGACGGACAACTGACGAATGAATTTTGCCAAGCGCGCCTGGCCGCTCTTTTTTCTCGCCGCCATCGCTTTCTATCTCTACGGCATCGGCTCGCTGCCCCTTGTCGGGCCTGACGAGCCGCGTTATGCGCAGGTGGCGCGCGAGATGCTTTTGCGCGGCGACGTGGTGACGCCAACGCTCGGCGGCCACACGTGGTTTGAAAAACCCGCGCTGCTCTATTGGATGGCCGGCGCATCGTTTGCCCTCTTCGGCATCTCCGAGTGGGCGGCGCGTCTCGGCCCGGCGTGCGCCGGATTGCTCTCCATTTTCGTTGTCTACTGGATGGGCCGCCGCGTCGAACACGCCAGCGAGCATGAGAGGGCGGCTCAAGCAGGCAGGGCGACTAATCTAGGACCAGCAGCAACGAGTGAAGGCGACGATGCAACGGGCCAGGGACACGAAGCGGCACAGTTGAACTTCCCGCGTGCTCTGGGATTCTGGAGCGCCGTGGCGCTGGCGTCGAGCGCGGGGCTGATGATTTTCTCGCGCGCCGTCAGCTTTGATGTCGTCATCACGATGACGACGACCGTTGCGCTCGCGTGTTTTTTAGTTTCCGAGTTAGAAACTGACGAGCCGCGACGACGCCTGTTGCTCGCCGGTTTCTACGCGTTCATCGGCGCATCGCTGCTGGCGAAGGGCTTGATTGGAATCGTCATTCCCGCCGGAGTCGTCGCCGCTTATTATCTCTTGCAGCGCAGGTGGCCGAGCAGGCGCTTGCTGGCGAGCTTGCTGTGGGGGTTGCCGCTGGCGCTTGCTGTTGCAGCCCTCTGGTATGGGCCTGTCATCTATCGCAACGGTTGGACGTTTGTTGACGAATTTTTCATACAGCATCACTTCGCGCGCTACGTCTCGAACAAATATCGCCATCCGGGGCCGTTCTATTATTACCTGCCGACGATTCTGATACTGTCGATACCGTGGCCGTCGTTTCTGGTGTCGGCGCTCGCTCAAGCGAGAAGCTGGAACTGGCGCAGCAGCGTTGATGCGCTCGGTCGCTTTCGTCTCTTCGCGCTGGCGTGGCTCATTGTGCCGCTCGGTTTCTTCTCCGTCTCAGGCTCGAAGCTGCCCGGTTATATTCTGCCGGCTGTGCCTGCGGCGGCGCTCCTTATCGGAGAGCGCTTGGCGCGCGTCGCTAAGGGCGAGGGCAAAGCGCTGTTGATTCGTTTGACGGGGCTGCTGCTCATCGCTCTGGCCTGCGGCGGAATGTTTTACGCGCGGCAGAGCGCTTACACGTCAAACGCCTGCACCGCGCTCGTGCTTGGCCCACTCTTTATCGCCGGAATATTCTCGCTCGCAGCCGCACATCTGCGCCGCCTGTGTTTAATGATGACGGCGGGCGCGATGTTTCTCTGCGTGGCGCTGGCGGTCAACTGCCTCGGGCCGGAAATCACACGCCGCGAGTCAACGCGCGAACTGCTGCACAGCGCCGCGGCGCGAGGCTATGCCTCAACACCCGTCTGGGGCTTTTACGTTATCGAACGAACGTCGGAATTCTACGCGGGCGCGCGTGTGGCCCGCGATAACACGGGCGAGGTCGTCAGACTCGAAGGGGCGGTTCCGGTGTTGGAAGCGGCGCGGGCCAGCGGCGGGACAATCCTCGTCTTCGTTCCCCTCGACGGACTCAGGCAATTGACTGACTATCCGGCGCTCCAAATAGAAATCATCGGAGACAACGGCACGGTCGCGCTCGTCGCCGTGAAAGAGAAGTAATTTAT
>CAZEZJ010000483.1:0-3796 GCA_964516695.1 uncultured Blastocatellaceae bacterium | reverse complement strand
AGCCGCGCCCGTGCCCATCGCGATAAGCGTGTTCATGTCCGCGGCGCGATGGAGAAAGGCGGCCCACGCGCCGCGATAGAATTGCCAGCCGGAATAGAAGACGACCGGAGTGGTCAAGGCGAGTTGCAGCCAGTTAACGCCCGCGAAATCGAAGAGCGCGATGCGCCCATGCGACATCGCTATCAACAGCACGGGTGCTGATAACAACGCCGCCACCAGAAACTTTCGCCACAACTCTTGATATTCGGCAGCCCGCGCCGCGCTTTCCGCATCTTCCGTCGAACCAACAGCGCCGCTCGGCACTTCGCGCACGCGATAGCCCAACTCTTCAATCGCTAATTTAAGCGAAACTACATCAATCGCTCCCGGCAGATATTCGACGCGCACTTCCATCGTCGAGAGATTGAACGAAGCGCTCGCCACACCGCGCAGCCGGTTAAGATGCTTCTCTAGCTGCTGGCTCGAACCAGAAGGCCGCGCGGAATCGTCAACAATGAACACGGCTTGGGCCGTTGCCGCCGTGTCATAACCGACTTCCTTAACCGCACCCATCAACTCGCGCACGCCCGTCGCGCGCGGGTTATATTCAACGGTCGCGCGCGAGGTGGCGAAGTTGACGCCCGCCGCATGAACGCCGGAAACCTTCTTCAGTTTCCTCTCGATGCGGCGCGCGCAGGCCGCGCACGTCATGCCCGTTATCGGCAAATCAACACGCTCGCCCGTTTCGTTTTTTGCGTCCGTCTTCATATCCAACTGCGCTCGCCTTAAGCAATAGCTCAACTCATCGCCCGTTCTGGAAGCGGTTGAGTGGCATAGAAATCCTTGTAAAAGCGGCGCGTGTATTCTTCCAAAAGCTGCTCGACGCGCACGGGGTCAGTTGATTGCACAATCAGTCCGGCGTGATAGCGTTTGTTGATGCGGTAAACAATCTCGGTGTCTGTGTAAGCGCTCGTGTCAGGATATTCCTGGCGGGCCAGCGAGATGATGAGTCCCGCGTAATCGCTGCGGCAAGTGGGCAGTTGATACTGTGTCTTCCCGCCCTGGATTTCGATTTTGGCCCACTCAATCCAGAGGTTGATGCTGCTTGCCGCTTCAACTAGCTCGACGATGTTGGCTCCGCCGACGCGCGCGGAGGTTTCCAGAAAATAGAAGCGCCCGTCTTCGTGCGCTTTGATGAATTCCGTGTGCGAAACTCCGCGCAGCAATCCGAACGCGCCGAGCACTTCGCGGTTGAGCGCGAGCAATTGCTGTTCATCATCCGAGCCGCGAAGCACGGTCGAGGTCGTAAAGACACCGCCGCCATGCGCTACGTCCAGCGGCGGCTGTCCATACTTATTGGCGATGGCAAACATAATCTCGCGCTCGCTGACAATCGAATCAACATGATAGATGTCGCCCGGCACGTAGCGCTCGACGACGTGAAAAGATTGGCGGTCACCGAGGTCGTCAACGGCTTCCCAGAATTCCTCCGTCGTGTCGAGTTTCCTGATGCCTGTCGCGGAAGCCTCGAAGCGTGGCTTAATCAGCCACGTCGGGGGAACGCGCGCGAGGTACGCGCGCAGCCTGTCGTTGTTAAGAATGTGCTCGAAATCGGGGACGGGAATTCCGGCCTCGCGCGCGCGAACGCGCATCGCCAGTTTGTCTCGAAAATAGCGCGTCGTCGTTTCGCCCATGCCGGGAACGCGCAAATGTTCGCGCAGCGCGGCAGCCGTCTCAAGGTCGAAATCATCGAGCGGCACGATTCTGTCAATCGGCTCTTTGCGCGCCAGAAAACTGACGCCCTTAATGACATCATCGAGGTTCCATTTCTTGTCCTGGTCGGGGATGAGGAAAATCTCATCCAAGCTCTCGCGCGGCCAGTCTGCATCGCTGACGCTTTCGGATGTCAGCAGAATGACGCGACATCCCTGCCTCTTGCACTCCCTGAGAAACTCCGCGCCCTTTTCATAGCTGGCGAGACAGAGCATCGTGAGCGGTCTTGAGCTAGTCATAGAATCCGACCCTTCGTGACAAAATGTCTAAAACTACAGTTGTGCTAAGGCGTGTTATATTCTAAATCCATCAAGGCAATTTTAGTAAACGCTATTGTGATAGGAAACGGGGGCACATGACAACCGCAAGGGGCAAGACCATCTGTTTTATTGATAACGCAAATATTTTTCACGGGCAGCAGGATAGCGGCTGGCGCATTGACTGGCAGAAGTTTTCGCGCTTTCTGGAACGCGACGGCGAAATCTGGCAGACCTACTTCTTCGCCTCCGAACACGACCCGCCGCTCCCCGCCGAGACCAGCTTTTACCAGTTTCTTAAAGAACAACTGCGCTGGGAGGTCTCGCTCTATCGTCTGGGCCACAAGACCGTGAGTTGCCAAAACTGCGACCACACGCACACCATGCCCGCCGAGAAGGGCGTTGACGTCGGCCTGGCGACCAAGATGCTGATGCTCGGCATCAACCAAGCCTACGAGACGGCGATTCTCGTCGCCGGAGACCGCGATTATTTGGAGACGGTCAAGTTCGTCAAGGGCCTCGGCCTGCGCGTCGAGGTCATCGCCTGGCGCGACGCCATCTCCAGCGAGCTAGCCGCCGAATCTTCAGCGCCCGTGCTGTATCTGGATACTTTGGAAAAGGAACTGGCGAGGGATTGAAGCAGCGCGCCTGGCTGTCAGCTTGTAGAGAGTCGCTATATCGAATAAGTTTGTAAAGCACGCAGAGCCACTCTTTGGGTGGCTCTGCGTGCTTAGCTTTACTAATACACCCGGTAGGGCTCGAACCTACGACCTTTTGATTCGAAGTCAAACGCTCTATCCAACTGAGCTACGGGTGCATGATGCCTGACGGTCAACGTAACGCTGCCGTTCGGTGTGTGTCAAGACGGTCAATGTACGGGCGGCGTGTTTGGCAGCGGTCTGCCGCGTCCTTGTTCCGTCTGAACGAGTCCTCTCTGGAATTGTTGGCGGACGTATTTGACGAGCAGGTTGATCTGTTCGGGGGTGAGCTTGTCTTTGAAGGCTGGCATTCCGTCGCCGCCGACGGCAATCTGTTTGGCGAATTCTTCGTCTGTGTGCGTGAGCGCGTGGCCTTTCTTGAAAGAGGGAACATTGATGCGCTTCTCGTCCAGCTTGACCGAGCCGCCTTCGCCGTTCTCTTTGTGGCAGGTGGCGCATTCGTCCGCGTAAATCTCGCGAATCTCTGCCATTTCATCTGCGGGTGACGGGCTGGCTGCGGCAGCGGGCGATGCTGCGGGCGTCGGCTGCGTCCCGGTGTTGGCGGTGTTGGTGTTGGTGCTGGTACAGGCAAGCGCGAAAAGCGTTAGAGTGATGATGACGAGAAAGAGCTTGATGAGCTTCATGCGTAAACTTCTCCGAAAATCAGATTGAAGAGAGCGAATTTGTTTAAGAGCCGCGCGAGTATAAACCATGCTGCCGCAACTTTAAAAGAAGGATGAAGGCGGAAGGATGAAGGATGAAGGAAATGCTATTAAAGATGAGCCGTTCAAAGGTCAATAGCCTGCTCTCATCCTTCCGCCTTCATCCTTCATCCTTCCGCCTTACTTTTAAGAACCCGCCCGCTACCGCAGGCGGTTCTGACATCATTTCTTGAGTATCATTAGCCATTCCGCGATCTCGCGTTTCTCCGGGTCTGACAATTTGGTGGCGAATGATTTCATGGGCGGCTCAATCCCGTAGGCCACAGGGTCGTTGAGCAGGCCGATGATGTCTTCGACCGTGCGGCGCGGTTTGGCTGAGACGCCGAGCAGTTTCGGGAAAGGCTTGACGCCCTGCCCGTTCATGCCG
>CAZEZJ010000482.1:0-3798 GCA_964516695.1 uncultured Blastocatellaceae bacterium | reverse complement strand
ATCGCCTCGTGACTATACGGACCGTAGAAATGGCCCACGTAATCGTTGGCCGAAAAGCTCAAGGTCAGCACATCCGTGTCCGCATCCTGTCCTAAACCTTCGTTGATGATGGCGGCTTGCGCGAATTCCAGCAGCAGGTCGTTGGAGAAGGGCGAGGAATCGAGCGGAGCGTAAGCGTCGGCGGTCTGGTTTTTACGAAAGCTGTGCGGGAAGCTCACATCCGCATCCGTCGCACTCCCGAATTTTTCCCAAGAGGGTGCGTCTGCGCCCGCGCGCCGCAGATATTCGGCTTCACCGAGCAGGCGCGGCCAGGGTTGCGCGATGAAGTGGTCTGCGCGGCGAGCCTGATTAAACTTCTCAACCCACGCGGGCAATTGCGGAAAGTAATAACTCGTCGAGACCATATTGCCGGTCTGCGTGCTGAACCAGTAAGCTGCCGACGCATGACGCCCGGCGGGCAGGATGGCCGCGCGGTCTTTGACGGAGATGCCGATGACCTTCGAGCGGCCATTGGTGGTCATGCGCAGTTCATCGCCAAGGGTCGAAGCGTTCAAGCGGCGCGGGGTGGAGGCCCTCTCGATGGCGCCGCCGCCGAAGAGTTGAAAGGCTGGCCTGTCAGGCTTGTCTTCAGGGTCGGAAACGTTTGAGATAATCTTTTGCGCGTCGCGGTCATACCAATCATTGGCGACGATGCCGTTTTCGGAGGGCCAAGTGCCGGTCATCAGCGTCGCATGACCGGGCGCTGTATAGGTCGGCACGTGGTCGTAGTTGGCTTCCGTCCACGAAGCGCCTTCGCGCAGCAGTCGCTTGAGGCCGCCCGCGACGAAGAGGTCTCCGAAGCGTTCGAGAAAATCATAACGAAATTGATCGACGACAATAAGCAGCACGAGCCGCGCACGCTGCCCGCCGCCGATACGGTCGGCGGGCGATTGTCCGGCGGTCGAAGGTTTCGCTGTCTGTGTGCGCGTGCGGCGCTGGGCCAAGACGGAAGTTGGGCCAAGCGAGATGAAGGCGATGGTTAATGAAAGCGCGAAGGCGATGGCCGAGCGTTTGAAATGGCCCACAGGTATCATGTCTATTGAGGTATCCTCATGGCGGAGTCCAAGCCTTAAGCGGCAGACTCGCAGTTTACAGGAGCTAAAACGCGCGGGCATGATAACATCAACACAAAGGCAAAAGGAAAAGCTGGTCAATAGTTAATGGCCGATGGTCAATGGATAAAAGCGATTGCCATTTAACTCTGAACCGCTGGCTCTTGACCACGGAGAGGTTTTTCAGTTGAGCGAACTTGACGAAGCGTGGGCGCAGGTTGTGGCTGAGGCCGAGCGGCGTGCGCGCGTGGCCGGGCGCGGCGACGTGGCTGAATATCTGCGGCTGCGCGCGTCGAATGATTTGGCGCGCAGCGCAGGCATTGATTGGCTGTTTTCGACCTTCACCGTGCTGGCGGGCGAGGCCAACCGCACGGGCGCTAGCATTCAACTGACGAAAGCGGACGCGCATCGTTTCCATGTGGGCAGCGCCACGATGGTCGGGCCGCTCTTGACGTTTCGCTCGGGCGTGCGCCAACTCTCAATCGAAGCGGGCTGGCCGCGCACTCCAGCCGACGGATTCGTGCGCGGCGGCGGGCTGGCCTGCGGACGCATCAAGCATTTCGGCCTGCGCGGCGCGGACGAAGAACTGCTGCTCGTCCGCCAAGGCACGGATGCGCCGCGTTGGGTCGTGCTCGAAAAAACGGGCGCTCGCTCGCAACTCATCGAAGCGCAAATGCGCCGCCACCTCCAAAAGTTTTTGGGCAACTGAAAGGCAGAATTTATGAGGGATGAAATGCTTACTACCGAGGCCGAGAAGAGACCGCGCTTTCATCCTTGCTCACCGCCGGTCTTCAACCTTGTTTTTGACGATATGCGATATGGCGTGCACGTTATCCGACAGCGCAAAAATTTGTTGGGCGCACACGAGCGTTCAATAAAGGCATAGCTTTTCGGTTTTTTCGTCATCTTCCGCCAATTAATCGCCCTGTTTTCCTCACGGCACAGTCATTGCGAAGGGCGCGGGCAGAGGAACGCTCGGCATCTTAGATTTCCCCGGATGAAGCGTTGAAAACTTGGCAGACCGAATCACCGACACCATTCAAATTAATCCGAGCGTAAAGCTTTCGGTCGCCGCGACAAAGAAATCTGGCGAGGAGATAAAAAAGCAATGACTAACCGACGGACAATGTTGACGGTGGTTGCCACCGCATTAATCGCGCTGTGCCTGCCCGTGCTGGCGGCGGCGCAAGGCTCGTATGGACGCGGGCGCTATGACGACTATGGCCGCGATGACCGTTATGGACGCTCTCTGCGCGACGCCGCGAGACGAGTCAGCGACCGCAGCCGCGACTTCCAGCGCCACATAGACGAAGCGCTCGACCGCAGCCGTTATGACGATACTCGTCGTGAAGACCGTATCAACGAGATGGCGAGAGAGTTTCGCAACGTGGCTAACGATTTCAAAAATCAAATCGGTGATGGTCGCAATACCAACCGCGGCGCTGATGAAGCGCAACGCCTGTTGCAGTTGGGAACGCGCATCGACCGTTTCATCTCGCGTCAGCGCCTAGACTCACGCTCGGCCTCCGATTGGTCGCAGATTCGTCAGGACTTGCGCATCATCTCAGACTTCTACAGCTATCGCATTAACGGCAACGGCGGCTATGACCGCGACGACGACTGGCGACGCAACGACCGCAATCGTCGTCGTAACACTCCGCGCTGGTAGCGTATTCCCTAACGAGTAGAGCGGCGCGTATTGTATTCCGAGCTTCGCGCTCAAAACCAGAAAGCTCAGGCTCGAAACTCTCAATGGAGTTTCGAGCCTGAGCTTTCGCCTTTTAGGCGTCACAATGCCAAAATACGCTCATGGCAGGCACGCTCTATCTGGTGGCAACGCCCATCGGCAATCTGGAAGACATCTCACAGCGCGCGCTCAGGCTGCTCAGCGAGGTTGACCTGATAGCGTGTGAAGACACGCGGCACACGCGCGTTCTGTTGCATCATTACGGCATTAACACCAGAATGCTGAGCTATCACGAGCACAACGAGCAGGAGCGTTCCTTTGAGTTGGGCCAACTGCTGGAACAGGGGCAGAGCATCGCCGTCGTCTCCGATGCGGGCACGCCCGGTATTAATGACCCGGGCTTTCGTCTCGTGAATGAAGCCATCCGGCGCGGCGCACGCGTCGTGCCCGTGCCCGGCCCCGTCGCTCTCATCACTGCGCTCGTCGCTTCGGGTTTGCCGACCGACCAGTTTTACTTCGGCGGCTTTCTACCCGCGCGCACCACCATGCGCCGCGCGCGCCTCGCGGAAGTTCGCACGCTTTCATCAACTTTAATCTTTTATGAAGCGCCGCATCGCTTGGCCCACGCGCTGGCCGACGCACGCGAAATCTTAGGCGAGCGCCAAGCAACAGTCGCGCGCGAATTAACGAAACTACATGAAGAGATAGTGCGCGGGCGGTTAAGCGAACTGGCCGAACGTTTCGCAGCCGAGACGACAACGCGCGGCGAGATAGTGCTCTTGATAGACCGCGCCGTTATCGAAAGCGAGACAATCGCTGAAGATTCAAGCCAGAGCATCGCGGCGCGCGTTGACGCGCTCGAACGCGAGGGACTCGACGCGCGTGCCGCCTTAAAACGCGTCGCACGTGAGATGGGCCTCAGCCGCCCGGAAGCTTATCGCCGCCTGACGGCGGAGAAGAACATTAAGAACAGTGATGAGTGATGAGTGGTGAGTGATGAGTAAAAAACCAACTGCTTCT
>CAZEZJ010000481.1:0-3810 GCA_964516695.1 uncultured Blastocatellaceae bacterium | reverse complement strand
TTGGCCGCGACCGCGCCCGTGAACGCGCCGCGCGTGTGGCCGAAGAGTTCGGATTCAAGCAGCTCCGAAGGAATGTTTGACGAGTTGACGGTGACAAAAGGCTTGGTGGCGCGCGGGCTGGCTTCGTGTATGGCTGTGGCGATGAGTTCCTTGCCGGTGCCGCTTTCGCCCGTAATCAGCACGGTCGAACGCGCTGGCGCAACCTGGTCAACGAGCCGGAAAACTTCCTGCATCGCATCGGAGCGACCGACGATAGCGCCCCTATCAACCGCACGACTCATCGCGCGCCTTAAGACTTGCCGCTCTTCCTCTTTCCGCCGCCGCTTGACGCCCGCCCCGACCTGCGCCGTAATCTGCTCGTTCTGGAAAGGCTTTCGGATACACCCGATAGCGCCCTTCTCCCAAGCGGCGATGGCCGTATCAAACGTCGCGTAGGCCGTTATCATCAGGACGACGGCCTCCGAGTCTAACTTCAAAAACTCTTCGAGCGCGCGCAAGCCCCCCATGCCCGGCATCGAAACGTCGAGTAGCACCACGTCGTAAGCGCGCCGCCCGTAAGCCTCAAGGCCGTCTTCGCCCGTCTTCGCCAAATCAACGCGATAGCCTTCCGCCGAAAGGAGCGTCTCCAACACGTCGCGCATAATCTCCTCGTCGTCAACGACGAGAACTGAACCCTTTTTCGCCATGCGCTCATTATAAACAAGGTAAAAGGCAAAAGGTAAAAGGTAAAAGTGTGGGGAAACCACTTTTTATTAAAAGCTGGCTTCCCCACTCCTTCTTACTTTTACCTTTTACCTTTTGCCTTTTGCCCTGTTTAGTCGCTGGCGGCTTGCAGGCGGGCGCGCGCGTCGGCGGTCGGCAGCGTGATGCGAAAAGTCGTGCCGTGGCCGGGCATACTCTCGACAGTGATGTGGCCGGAGTGTTCTTGAACAATGCCGTAGGTGACGGCGAGACCGAGGCCCGTGCCGCGCCCGACGCCTTTGGTCGTGAAGAACGGGTCGTAAATCTTGGCGACGTTTTCGGGCGCGATGCCGGTGCCTGTGTCCGCGATTTCGATGGCCAGGGTGTCGTCATCCTTGACGAGGGTGCGCAAGGTTATCTGCCCGCCAGCGGGGAGCGCGTCGCGCGCGTTTAAGATGAGATTGGTGAAGACCTGTTGCAGTTTACCGGCGTTGCCGAAGGCTTGCGGCAGTTCGTCGTCGTAATCGCGTAGCAACTCTATCTGGCTGCTGCGCAGTTGCGGCTCAAGCAGTTGCAGAGTGTCGTCGAGCACGCGATGCACGTCGAGGGCGTTAAACTCTGTGGCGCTGCCGGTGCGCGAGAAGTTCAAAAGATTATTGACGATGTTTGAGGCGCGGTCGGCCTGCCGGCGCACCTTCTGAAGCAGCGCGTGCTTGGGGTCGGTTTCGGGCAGCATCCCCAAAAGCATCTGCGTGTAGGATGAAACGCCCGTCAAGGGCGTGTTGACTTCGTGGGCCACGCCAGCGGCCAGCAGACCGATGGAGGAAAGCTTCTCGCGCTGTTGCAACTGCTCTTCAAGACGCATCCGCGAGGTAACATCTTCGAGGACGACGAGCGCGCCCGTGCGCCCTTGAGAATCGGCCTGCAAGGGGGCGAGCGCGATGTTGAGCACAAGGGAGCGGCCCGTGCGCGTCGCCGTGTGCAGCTTGTAGATGTGGCGCAGTTCCGCGAGCTTCCAACCCGCTTTGCCGAGCACTTGTCTCAGCGTCTCGCTGAAATCCTCCGCGAAGAGTTCTTCGACAAGGAGGCCCGTGCTCTCGTCGCGCGTGATGCCGAGCATCTCTTCCAGCGCGGAGTTGCAGCGCGTCACGCGACCGTCCAAATCAACCGCCAATAGTCCGATGTTGATTGATTCGACGATTGACTCGTTAAACTCTTTGAGCAGTTCAAGCTCCGCGGCGCGTTCCTGTTGTTCCTGATAGAGCAGGCTGTTTTCGATGGCGACGGCGACATAGCCGGAGACCGTGCGCAAGATTTCCACGTCTTCGGAGGAGAGCAACGCGCCTTGAGCCGAACGGCCCAAGCCGATGACGGCGACCATGCGCCCGCGCACAACGCAGGGCACGTAGTAGTGCAGCGCACGGCGGACAAAGCCTGCGGTCTGCGGCACGAGGTCGAGGTCGTCTGCGCGCACGACGCCAGTTTCGGCGGAGCGCGTGCGAATCATCTCGCGAAAATCCGGCGGCACAATCATCGCAGACGAGAGGCCAGCGGCGCGTGCGACGCGGTAGCCGGCAGCCGCGCGTTCATCTTCGATAAAGATGGCGATGCGCTCGACGCCCAAGACTTGTTGCAGGCGGCTCACTAAAGCGTCAAGCAGAGAATCAAGCGCGGTCGTGGAGGAAAGCGTGCGCCCGAAATCCAGCAGGCCGTTGCGCATGTCGTAGCGCTCGCCGTAGAAGATGCGGTCGGTGCGCTCCTGCAAGAAATTCTTGATGGGCGCGGCGAGCATGACGATAATCGTCATCGCGGAAATAGTGAGGATGACGGGCCATGTAATCTCGCTCGGGACAGCCTCGACGCCGAGCGCAAACCGCCCGACGACGATGACCACAGTGCCAATCATCAAGGCAATCGCCAGCGTCGTTAAAGCATAGACGGCGGCGCGGCGCACGACTATGTCAACGTCCATCAGGCGGTAGCGCACCACGGAATTACCGAAGGTGAGCGGAATCAAGATGAGCGGCAGCACCGCAACGTCCGTCATCCAGCTTTCGGACGGAAGACCGAAGACGTAGTTGACGGCGTAAAAGAGCGTGAAGGGCGTAATGGCGAGCGCCGAACCCCAAACGACCCACTTAAGCTGCTGGCGCACGACCGCCGCTTCGCTCTTGATAAACCGCAGCACCAACAAAACGGCGCTCGCCGCCAAGCCCAGCCAGAAGTGTATGAAGACCGTTTTATTGAAAGCGGCGATGAAGTCTTCCGTGAAATTGAGGCGGTCTAACGGAACAAAATGGTTGAGCGCTTCGATGACGAGCAGGATGGTGGCCGGAACGTAGAGCAGCGCGGCCAGCCAGCGCCGTTTCGATAGATGATGGCGAACAGGGTAGATAGCGCAAAAGTGCAGGAAGAGCGGAGCAAACAGAATGAGCGCCGCGGGCTTCAAAAACGCGATGGCAATGTCTAAGTCTTTGAGACGGCCCGTTGACTGGTAAAAATGAAAGACGAAGGCGACCAAGCAGAGCGTCGCGAAATGCAGGACGAAGGGCGCGCGGCCTCCCTGCTTGAACAAGACGAAGAGGCCGACGAAGAGCCAGACGAGGCCAATCAGGTTGATGTAAAGCTCGTGAGAAGTCCAGTTGGGGATAGCGCCGAGGTCGTAGAGGTCGGCTTCGTAGTAGCGCGTCTCTTCGGGATAGGACGGCCTTTCAATGCTGTAGACCAGATGCCCGCCGACGCCCGCCTCCGACAGGTAGATTTGCACCTTGTGGGCGAGGTCTATCTCTTCAGGCCGTCCTCCATCGGGGCTGACGCCAAACAGATGGTCGCCGGGAAGAATGCCTGCGCGAGCGCCAGCCGAACCGGGTTCGACCGCTTGCGCGATGACCTGCCCGTCCTGTTGCACCCACGTGATGCCATCGGTGGGCGGAGATTTGTGCGTCCAGCGCTGCTCAAAATTGAGCGCACCGGCAGTCACGAGCAGGGCCGCCGTAATCAGCAGTATCCATGTTCGTGTGGTCAGCACAGCGCAAATCCTCTCAGTTCAGTTTGCCGCAGCTCAAGTCCGTTCGTTAATGAAGCTAGAGGTTAAACCTTCAAGCTTTTCCAGCGTCCCCGTCCGGTTTT
>CAZEZJ010000480.1:0-3814 GCA_964516695.1 uncultured Blastocatellaceae bacterium | reverse complement strand
CTAAGACTATCCGCTTGCGCGCTCAGAGGCAAGGCATGAAGAGCAAGAATGAGGATGAAGGAAAAGATGAAAGCCGTGGCGTTCAGAAGTTGAAACGCCACGGCTTTCATCGTTGCATAAAAAGAGGGAGGTCTTTAGTGCGTCGTCTCAAACTCGGTTTCGGTATGTTGTCCGGCCAGCCCCGATAATTCGACGCGACCGCTGGCGAGAAGGCGTGCGACCTCGAAGGTGCGCTCGACGGCATCGCGTCCTGGCATTAACTCCGCGCGAAACGTCAGCCGCTGGCCCGCTGCTGTCCACTGGGCAGCCGCAGATTTTTGCTGTTCGTTATTGCCGAGCGTGCTCTTTCGGCGGCGCTTAAATATGGGCATGGATAAGACGGCGCAAGCGGTCTGCGAAGAGCACGTCAATCTTCTTCGGCTCGATGACCGCCGTCACTTCGCCCAGGCCAAACGTCTCATGCATCAACACCTGCCCCGTGCGATAGGTGCGCGTCCGGTCGTAGGGCGCGCCCGCCTGCGCGCTCGAACGCTTGCCCGAAGCCGCGACGTTCGATTTAAAACTGCTGCGCGTTCCGCACTTCGGACATTCGACGCGCGAGATAGCGCCCTTCTTCGTAATCGAAGCGACGACATGACCGCGTTCTTCGCCACAGGCCGCGCATAATTTTTCGACGCGGTCGCCCACCGCGTAAGTCTGCTTTTCCATAACCCTCTTCTTTCGCTAGTTGCTGAACGGTGAATAGTAAACGGTCAAGAGAAAAAGCTGCCCGTCCGTCGTCCATCTACTATTCACAATTTACCATCTCGACTTTATTTGTACCTATAAGTAATCCGGCCTTTGGATAAATCGTAGGGCGACATCTCGACGCTGACGCGGTCGCCCGCGAGGATGCGGATAAAGTTTTTTCGCATCTTGCCGCAAATCTGGGCCAACACGATATGCTCGCTGCCGTCAAGGCGCACTTTGAAAAAGGCGTTCGGCAGTTTATCAACCACCACGCCCTCAGCCGGAATCAAATCTTCTCTCGCCAAACAGTTTCTCCTTTGAAAAATCTTGTGAATGCGCGCTCTCAAAAACGCGCTCTGGGCCAACAAGGTAAAAGCGCCCACGGCTGGCAATGACTGCTTCGCCGGGGGCGCTTTGTGAGTTAAAGGGCTGCCGGTTTGGTTGTCATGCAAACTTACCAGCGCGGCGTGCGGTCGCCGCCACCGAAGTCGCGATTGCCGCCGCCACCGCCGCGTCCGCCGCCACCGCCGTAGCCGCCGCGTCCGCCACCGCCGCCACTGCGTCCACCGCCGCCGCCATAGCCGCCGCGTCCGCCACCGCCGCCGCGACCGCCGCGATCTTCGCGCGGGCGTGCTTCGTTGACGTTTAGGTTGCGACCGTTGACTTCCTTCCCGTTAAACTGCGCGATGGCAGCTTCGCCTTCTTCCTTGGTCGCCATCTCGACGAAGCCGAAGCCACGCGAGCGACCCGTCTCGCGGTCTTCAACGACCGAAGCGGATTCGACCGTTCCCGCCTGCGAGAACAACTGCTGCAAATCTTCGCTCGAAGTTTGGAAGGCGAGATTGCCGACGTAAAGTTTCATAGACATTGTTTGTAGTTTGTTTCTCTCCTGCTGTCAGGAGGTGCTAAGAGAAGCTTCGAATCTAAGGTGGCTTCGATGTAACGGTAGCAGCGAAGGTTCGCGTTCGGGTGCTCCAAAGAGCGGCTTCTTCAAGTTGATAACAGCCCGCTCTCGTACTATCCAGAACGCCGCCGCCAGCTTCAAGGCGCGGGGGCGCATCACCGTTGATGCGCGAGAGAAGGAATGACCACGGTTATGATGCACTATGACAGTACATAGTTGCAAGCTGCGGGCAACTGCGGCGGGGCGTATCCTGCTGCCATCGCACACCATTATCAACCGGCGATAGTTGAATTGGCGGCGTATTTCCGGCGTTTTGGCTCGTTTTCCGTGCTTCAGGGGGCGAGTCACTAAGCACGGGGAATGATTCTCCTTTGAGGGGGAATCATTTTCCCACACAGGGGAATGATTTTCCTTTGTGGGGCGAGTCGTCCCATAGATGGGAGTTAGCACTTCCTACGTGGGAGTAGCCAGTTCCTAGATGGGAGTTACCACTTCCTATCTAGGAAGTGCCAGTTCCTATAAAGGAGTTGCCACTTCCGACATCGGAAGTGGCAACTCCGATGAGGGGGGAGCCGCTCCCTATATGGGGGAAAGCGTTTCCTTTATCAGGCGAGCCACGCCCCAAGCTTGAACTTGAGCAGCAGCGACCTGCAATCGCACACCGCTATAGTTTTGCATGTTATGATGGATGCTGTTCTCAACGCTCAGACTGCGTTTTTCCGTCGCCTCAATCTGTGATGAAAAAAGGTTTCCAGGAGAGATTTCAACTCGGCCAACGCCTGATTCGCTACACACGGGAGGCGGAGGGCATCATCGCCGTCCCGCTGTTTCAGCCTCGCTCGTGTCGCGCAATAATCGAGTCTTTCAGGGAAAGTGAAAACTGGCGCAGCGCCCTGGTCAGCAGGCGCGGGACAGACGGCGAGCTGCGCTCAATCGTAGACCCCGCGCACCGCATCGCTGACGTGCTCTACGCGCAGCACCTAAAGTCTGTGCGACGCAGGTTTGACGAGAAGATGAACGGAATCCTCAAGCCGCTCATCGAGCATCTGTGGGGACACAAACTAATTGACCACGAGGGGACACAACTTGTTCGCTACACCTCGGGCGGACACTACATAGTGCATTCCGATGTCGGCCAACGAACCCTGAATCGCTACTATTCTGTCGTCTGTTATCTCAACGACGACTTCGAAGGCGGCAACACGCGCTTCCCCGCGATAGACTACGCCGTGACACCGCAATGCGGAAAAGCGATTCTCTTTCCCTCGCGCTACCTGCACGGCGGCGAGCCAGTCAACAGCGGCGAGAAATTCATTCTCATCTCATGGATTACCGGCCCGATTCGGGAAAGCTAAATGATGAAGGAGGAACGCGGAACGATGAATGAAAGACAAGCTCTGAATAGTTCATCCTTCATCGCTCATCGTTCATCATTCCTCCTTCATCGTTTCTTTTCACGGTCGCAGGTTGATGTTGTAGGTTTTAATCTTGGAGTTGAGCGTCGTCGCGTTCATGCCGAGCAGGCGGGCGGCGCGGGATTGATGGCCGCCGGTCTGTTCGAGCGCGCGGCGAATGAGGTCAATCTCGAAGCGGCGCACTTCGTCGTAGAAGTTAATGCCGCGTCCGATGTCGAGCGCGGCGGCTCCCGATGGGCCTTCGCGCATGGCGTTGATGGCCGAGCGCGGGTCTGAGATTTCAGAGCGCAAACATTCGCGCGTCATCTCCTGGCCGGGCGCGATGACGACCGCTCGCTCAATGGCGTTTTCCAGTTCGCGCACGTTGCCGGGCCAAGAGTAGGCTTCCAAAAGAGCCAGCACGTCGGGCGCGAGTTGGTCTGAGACCTGACGACCGTTCTCCTCGTTATACTTGTGTATGAAATGCTGCGCGAGCGGCAACACGTCTTCGCGGCGGTCGCGCAAAGGCGGCAACTCAATGGGCACGACCGAAAGCCTGTAGTATAAATCCTCGCGGAATGTTCCCTGCCTGACGGCTTCCTTCAAATCAACATTAGTGGCGGCGATGACGCGCACGTCAACGCGGCGCGGCGTGGTGTCGCCAAGCGGCGTAAACTCTCTTTCCTGAAGCACGCGCAACAGCCGCGCCTGAGTTTCGGGCGGAATGTCGCCAATCTCGTCTAAGAAAATCGAGCCGCCGTCGGCCACTTCGAACAAACCTTTCTTG
>CAZEZJ010000479.1:0-3830 GCA_964516695.1 uncultured Blastocatellaceae bacterium | reverse complement strand
GGCGCGTGCGCTCGACAAGCTTGAGGCCGAAGATTCGGATACACAGACGGGCATTCGGATTGTTCGTCGTGCTCTGGAAGAGCCGCTGCGCCGCATCGCGGAGAACGCGGGCGTCGAAGGCGCTGTGGTCGCGGGCCAAGTCGAAGATTCCAAGGGGGCGAAGGGCTTTAACGCGGCGACCGGAGAGTTTGAAGACTTGGTGGCCGCCGGAATTATCGACCCGACCAAAGTGGTGCGCGCGGCGTTGCAGAATGCAGCATCCATCGCCGGACTGTTGCTGACCACGGATGCTGCCGTCACGGACGCGCCCGAACCGAAACGGGCCGCGCCCGCGATGCCCGGCGGCGGCGAAGATTACGACTACTGAGCGGCCAACTCATAGTTGAGGCTTGGAAGCGAAAAGGTAAGAGTTAAAAGGCAAAAGGAAGGCGGAAACCATCTGTTAATTATCAAGCTGGCTTCCCCACACTTTTGCTTTTTACTTTTACCTTAGATTTTTTTGGCAACATATTTGCAGGTGCGTAGTGTGGTATGATTCCGGTTGCATGGAAACGCAACGGCGTTCTTGCCCCTCGCATCTAAAAAATGGCTAACAAGGGTCGCGAAAAAGCGTGGCCCACGGAAGTTGAAAAATCAGAGTCGAAACTTTCCCGTCAAACATTTGTCACATCCGTGGCGTTTGATACGGTAAGGCCACGTCTCTCCTTTAACAGTTGAGAACCAAAGCATGATAGACCTTGGGGCATACAAAGATAAATTTGGCGATAGCGGCCAGCGAATTCTCGAACACGCGTTGAACGAGTCGCGCCGCCGCGATCAAAACTACGTTTCAATTGAGCATATTTTAAACGCGCTTGCTGACGAAGAATCCGAACTCTTCGATGCGACGATGCGCGACCTTTCCATTGACCCGCGCTCGGTCAGACTAGCAATCGAACGGCGTCTCGAAATGAGTCGCCAGCATGTCGGCAAAGGTTTCAAAATCGCGCCCGACACGACCGACCTGTTCAAGCGCGCCATGGAGCGTGCGCGCGCTCAAGGGCGCAAAACAATCGAAGCCACAGATATTTTCACAGCGCTCTCGCAGGATGAAAGAGGTCTTTTCGTCGAGGTGCTAAGAGGACTCGGCGCCAACCCGGAGGCTGTCGTGGAAAACGTACGCGCCCGCGTTCATACGCGTGAACAGGAAGAAGAGCAGTATAAAAAGAAGTTCGAACTGCCTCCTTACTTGAAGCATTTTGGCGTCTCAATGAATCGCCTCGCGCGGGCAGACAAGATTCCGCCGACCATTGGGCGCGAGATGGAGATTCAGCAGATGGTGGAGATTCTCTGCCATCGCGAGCGCGCCAACAGCCCGATGCTCGTCGGCGAGCCGGGTGTGGGCAAGACGGCGGTGGTCGAAGGACTCGCCCGCCTCATCGAGCTTGAGCCGGAGAAAGTTCCGGCTCGTCTGCGCGGCTCACACATCGTGCAGCTACAGATGGGCGGCCTTGTCGCGGGCACGATGCTGCGCGGCATGTTTGAGGAGCGCATCAAGGGCATTATTGACGAAGTTAAAGAACGCGATAATCTCATTCTCTTCATTGATGAAGCGCACACGATTATCGGCGCGGGCGCGGCTCTCGGCACATCAAGTGATGCGGCCAACATGTTCAAGTCCGCATTGGCCCGCGGCGAGTTGCGCATTATCGGCGCAACGACCATCACCGAATACAAGGAATACATCGGTGAAGACGAAGCGCTGGCACGTCGTTTTCGTCTGGTGAAGGTTGACGAGCCGACGCTGACGGAGACGCGAGAAATTC
The DNA here is from genome assembly GCA_964516695.1 of uncultured Blastocatellaceae bacterium. GTDB lineage: Bacteria > Acidobacteriota > Blastocatellia > Pyrinomonadales > Pyrinomonadaceae > DASVTR01. The sequence continues at coordinate 2,025 of CAZEZJ010000479.1, read as the reverse complement.
TGCTGGGCTTGCGTCCACGCTTGGAGCGCAACTATTCGGTGACGATTTCCGACGATGCGATTAACACGGCTCTGGAAATGGCTCCCAAGTACATACGCAATCTGCATCTGCCGGACAAAGCCATCGGCTGGCTCGACACGGCGGCTGTCAAGGTCGAGATTAACGAGCCGCAAACTCTGGTCGTGAAGCCCGAACACGTCATTGACGTTATCTCGCAGGAATCAAGAATTCCGCGCGACATGATTTTCCGCGACACCAACGACCGCTTTGCGACGATGGAAGCGGATTTGGGCCAACGCGTCATCGGACAGGTGGAAGCCGTCAAGGCCGTCGCTCAACGCCTGCGCCTGAATAAGGGGCCGCTCAAAGAAGGCCACTACAAGCCAGACGGCGTGCTGCTCTTTCTTGGACCAACGGGTGTCGGCAAGACCGAACTCGCCAAGGCCGTCGCTGAATTCATGTTCGGCGATGATGAGAAGATGGTTCGCATAGACATGTCGGAGTATGGCGACGGCACGGTCGGCATCGAGAAATTAATCGGAATGCCGCGCGGCATCGTCGGCTCTGAGCGCGGCGGTATCCTGACCGAGCAACTCCGCGAGAATCCTTATACGGTGCTCTTGCTCGACGAGGTCGAGAAAGCGTCGCCCTATTTGATGAATCTCTTTCTGCAAGCCTTTGACGAGGGATGGATGACGGACGGACGCGGCAAGAAGGTCTATCTGTCTGACGCCATCGTGATTATGACTTCGAATCTAGGCTCGGAGAGTTTTAAGAAGTATGAGAAGCCCTTGGGCTTCGGGCAGAAGACTTTGGGCGACGTGCGCGCCGTCAAAAACGAAGTGATGAAGGCCGCGGAGACTAGGTTCTCGCCGGAGTTTCGTAATCGCATCGATGAGATTGTCGTCTTCTCGCCGTTGACGATGGATGAAGTGCGCTCGATTGCGCTCATCTACCTCAACAAGCTGCGCCGCCAGATGGAAAAACAGGGCAAGGATGTGGAGGTCACAGACCGCGCCGTTGACCTGCTGACCGAAAAGGGTTTCAGTCCGGCTTACGGCGCTCGCTTCCTGAAGCGCCACATTGACGAGAAAGTGAAACTTCCCATCACGACGATGTGGAAAGGCGGCTCGCGCTTCATGGTTGACGCCGAAGAGGGCGAGGTCACAATCAAGACCGTGCCGGACGTATTGAACAACTAGGAGAACGAGCGCCGTTTGAGAGCGTCTCTCCAAAGTGGAAGGGGTTTCAGTGAGAGGTCTTCATTGAAACCCTTTTGCTTTGTCCGTCTCTCTCAGATTTGTTAAATTATCCCGGTCTGACGCTCTCCCGAAACTATCCGAAAGCTCTGACAGGCATTTGCAGACGACTGTGGCGGAGAAAGAATTTATTGCCGCCATAGTCTCAACCTGAACCACGCTATGAAACCACACAACCTCTCAAACGCAACTCGCGGTCGCCTGCTCTTGGCGACCGTGCTCTTAATGTGCCTCGTCTCATTGCCCGCTCTCGCGCAGAGCAACGCGCAGCAACCGCAGCCAGCACCCGCCGCTGCTGCCGCGCCAAGCGTCGAAGAGAAGGCAGACAAGATTTTGCAACGGGCCATTGGTGCGATGGGCGGAAGCTCGTACCTCGCCGTGCGCTCCTCGGTCGGGCGCGGCCTCTTCACGCCCTTTCGCGAAGGCACATCGGGGCTGCCGACCTCCTTCATAGATTACATTGTCTATCCAGACAAAGAGCGCACGGAGTTTCGCGGCGGCGGCATCAAGGTTATTCAAACGAACACGGGCGAGACGGGCTGGCTCTACGACGGCGCAGCGAAGACGCTCAAGGACATGACGCCCACGCAGGTCGCGGACTTCAAGCTGGCGATGCGCACCAACGTCGATAATCTGCTGCGCGGCCACTGGCGCAAAGAAGGCGCGCAAATCGCTTATGCCGGACGCCGCGAGGCTGGCTTAGCCAAACGCAACGAAGCCATCCGCGTCACATATCCAGACGGCTTAACAGTCGAGTTTGAATTTA
>CAZEZJ010000478.1:569-3844 GCA_964516695.1 uncultured Blastocatellaceae bacterium | reverse complement strand
ATGGATGCTCTCTCTTCATCGCTCGCCGTCTTGTCGGCGATGATTACGCCCGCCGTGCTGATTTCAGCTTGCGGGACGATGATTCTTTCGACTTCGACGCGATTGGGCCGCGTCGTTGACCGCGTTCGCGTGCTCTCAGACCGCCTCGAAGAACTGGCGCACGCCGAGCGCCAAATGGAACTCTTCGACGAAAGACGCACAGTTATCTTCGTCCAACTCGACAAGCTGACGAGCCGCGCGCGCATCCTGCAACGCAGCATGGTCACTTTCTACTGGGCGCTCGGCATCTTCGTCTCGACGAGCGTTGCCATCGGCATCGTCGCCGTCTCGGGTGCGCGCTACCACTTTATCCCCGTCGTGATGGGACTTATCGGCGCGTGCTTCCTGTTCTACGGCAGCATCCTGCTCATCAGCGAAGCGCGCCTCGCTCTCGGCACGATTCATTCGGAGATGGATTTCATCTGGCGGCTCAGCAAAGAGTATGTGCCGCCCGAACTCATCAAGGAACACAAGCCACACTTCGTCCACTTTAGAAGACATGATTAAAAGCAGCACCGAACAGCCGGAAGACACAAGCCAACGCAACAAAGCCGATTCTTTGGAGCGGCCCTCATACTTGCGGCTGCTTGAGACGGGCGAACTATTGCGGCGCGTCGAAGCGCTTGAAGCGCTGCTCTCAAGCTGCACAATCTGCCCGCTCGATTGCGGCAACAATCGTCTACAGAACGAGATTGCACGTTGCTATTCGGGCCGCTTGCCCATCGTCTCTTCCTACACGGCCCATTTTGGCGAGGAGCCTGCGCTCGTCGGCTCTCAGGGCGCTGGCAACATTTTTTTTGGCAATTGCAATCTGCGCTGCGTCTATTGCCAGAACTTTCAAATCTCGCAGACGCATAAAGAGCAGTTGCGAAACGAAGTGACGCATGAGCGGCTGGCCGAAATCATGCTGGAGCTACAGGAGCGCGGCTGCCACAACATCAACTTCGTCAGCCCGACACACTTCGCCCCGCAGATGGCCCGCGCCGTTTATCTGGCGGCATCAATGGGATTGCGTTTGCCCATCGTTTACAACACGAACGCCTACGATTCAGTTGAAGTCCTCAGATTGCTCGACGGGCTGGTGGATGTCTATCTGCCCGACTTGAAGTATGCCGAAAATGAAGCGGGCTACGAATACTCGAAAGTGCGCGATTACACGCATCACGCGCGCCGCGCCCTTCTTGAGATGTATCGTCAGACGGGCGACGCGCTGCGCTTCGGCGCGGACGGTCTCTTAAAGCGCGGCCTCGTCATCCGCCTGCTCGTCTTGCCGAATGATTTGGCGGGCGTGCGCGAATCCTTGGAATGGATTAAGGAGGCTTTGAGTCCGCGCGTCGCCGTCTCGATGATGGCTCAATATTACGCGACGAATCGCGCCGCGACCGACGAGCGCTATACGCTGCTTTCGCGGCGCATCACCGAATCCGAATGGCTGCGCGCTCTCTCGGCGCTCGACGCGCTCGGCATGGAAGAAGGCTGGATGCAGGAATACGACGGCGCGTCGCACTACTATCGTCCCGATTTCACGGATAGCGAAAAGCCGTTCAAAGACATACGCGATTTTCAATCCTGATGCGAGATGCGAGAATCACACAGCTTTCCAGTTTTGAAGGTTCAAAACTCGAAGGAGCGCGAAGGGGCAAACTAAAATTATGAGTCGGCAAGCCGGAACAGAGGTAGACCAGCAAGCGCCGGACTTCACATTGAAGGATGGCGAGGGACACGAGTGGCGCCTTTCGGAGCATCGCGGCGCGGTCGTCGTGCTCCTATTTTATCCGGGCGACGAGACGCCCGTGTGCACGCGGCAGTTGTGCTCTGTGCGTGACCGCTGGGCGGATTACAGGGCGACGGGCGCAGAGGTCGTCGGCGTCTCGACCAATACGGTGGAATCTCATCGCAAGTTTGCGGAGAATCGGTCGCTCCCCTTGCGGCTGCTGGCTGATGAAGAGGGCGCTGTCACCAAGCTCTACAAGGTGCGCTCTTGGCTTCCGGGCCGCTCGGCGCGCGCGGTGATAGTGATAGACGCGCAGGGCGTTATCCGTCATCGCAAGGTCGAGCCGCTGTCGCTGTTTCGGCCCAAAGACGACCAGATTATCTCTGCCATCCGCTCGGCGCAGTATGATAACGTAGCGGCCAGCGGCAAGAGCGCCTGAACTTTTTAGTCTGAGAGGTAAGCTTGCGATGGGTGATAAGATTAAATGCGCGCGGTGCGGGCAGAAGCAGTCGGCAATCGGTTATGCGCCGATTCCGACCGAGTTGGGGCAGCGCGTCGGGCAGGAAATCTGTCAGGGCTGCTGGGCCGAGTGGTTGAAGAAACAGAACCAACTCATCAATCACTTCGGCCTCGATTTGTCTAATCCTGACACGCACCAGTTTCTTTTCGACCAGATGAAGATTTTTTTCTTCAACGAAGGCGTCGAATTGGCGCAGATAGACACGTCGAAGGAAGGCTCTATCGAGTGGCAGAAACCGGACTAGAGATGCCGTGGAACGCATTTTCAGCCTGAGAGCTATCTCGCAGTCGGCTTACGTTCCCGTTTCTTCCTGAGCTTTGAGTTCCGCCTCGTCCTTCTTCTTGGCCCACATGGCGGCAATGCTTTGCGCTTCGGCTTGCGTCATGTTGTCGAACACGTCGGCGTCGGTCTTGACTTTGCCGTCTTCCAATTCCCGCACTTCCCAATCGGGAGCGTTCGGGTCAACGCCCGCGCAGCCGGGCGTGACTCTGACTTCGAAGGTGATGTTCGGTGATTTCTGCTCGTCCATGAAAATAGTTTTTCCTTTCATTCTCGCCGCCTCGCGGGCAGGAGCGTTTGCCGTGCCGCGACTGCAAAGCATAACTACTACGAACAAAGCCGCTTCTCGTTTGAGCGAAGCGTGGGCGCAAACCGCTTTTTTTGACTTGCGCGCGTAGAGCTAAACAATGTACTATGCGCCATCCTAAATGAACTATCTCTTAGGATTCAACGCTTTTTGCAATTTTCCAGAAATATCGCGCGTTCCCGAAGAAGTTTTTACTGCTTTTGCTTGGTTCTTGGGCAAACGCGCGCATGAAGTTCCGTCCAGAAATTATAGTCTTAATGGATTTCTGCCGAACAGGCGGCGCGCCCCCTAGTAAGCGCGAGACGCCCGGCCACATCTCAGGAGAAAAGTTATGAAGATTAAACTTGCGTCGCTGCTGGCGTTTATCGTGCTCGGATTGGCGGGCTGTACCGCCGCCGACAACTCGAACGCCCCCA
>CAZEZJ010000478.1:0-559 GCA_964516695.1 uncultured Blastocatellaceae bacterium | reverse complement strand
GCATTCGATGTCTGAATCGTTTCGATTTCCATAGCGGCGAATATATACTCTAACGCTCCCAGGAACACTAACACCGGCAACGCCAACGCGGCGAACACGAGGGCCTCGACCGAAGCGCCGAAGGCCGACGAAAACATGGTGAAGGCCAACGCCAACGCCTCCTCCGAGACCGGCGGCACAAAAGAAGGCTGCAAGTGCTCTGCCGCCGGAATGAAGTGCTCGACGAAGCCCGGCGAGAAGGGCTGCTGCGGCGGCAAAGACGGCGCTTGCTCGTCTATGGTTGACGGCAAAGCTTCCTGCTGCGCCAGCAAGGGTAAAGAAGGCGAAGCCTGCTGCTCAGCCGCCGGCAAGATGGCTATGGACGGCCACGACAACATGCCCGCCTGCGGCCCTGAGAAGAAACCTGAGACGACCGCCCCCGCTAAAAAGTCTTAAAGGTCAGGAAGTCTTAAACGTCGAGAAGTCTTAGGTCTGAAAGACCGAGAAGTCTTAAAGACTACGGCTCGGAAGCTTACAGTTTTACCCGCACATCAAACAGCGGCGAGCGATTCCAGACGCG
>CAZEZJ010000477.1:0-3884 GCA_964516695.1 uncultured Blastocatellaceae bacterium | reverse complement strand
CGGCCACGCCGGACACAGAATACACCGCACGCGCTCTTGGCCGCTGTCGTCTGACCGTACAGGTCTCGACTAAGCTCAACCGCTCGCATCTCATCACGGGCGAGCAGGCGCTCATTTTGCCCTGCCTCGGGCGCACCGAAATTGACATGCAAGCTACGGGGCCACAGTTTGTCAGCATGGAAAATTCGATGGGCATCGTTCATGCCTCGCGCGGTCATCTGCCACCTGCTTCCGAGCATTTGTTGAGCGAGGTGATGATTGTCGCGCGGTTGGCGCAGAAGACGCTCGGGCAAAGAAGCCGCGTTGACTGGCTTCACCTGGCCGAGGATTACGACCGGATTCGCGAGCGCATAGAGAAAGTCATCCCCGGCTTTACGGATTACAACCGCCGCGTGCGCGAGCCGGAAGGCTTTTACCTGCCCAACAGCCCGCGCGAGGGTCGTTTCAATACCGCGACACAAAAGGCTCGCTTTACAGTTCACGCGCTGCCCGTTCACGACCTACGGCCGGGACAGTTTCTAATGATGACGATGCGCAGCCACGACCAATTCAACACGACCGTCTACGGCCTCGACGACCGTTATCGCGGAATTTACAACGAGCGTCGCGTCGTGCTGCTTAACCCCGAAGACATACGCGAGGCCGGACTCGATGACGGGCAGGTCGTTGATTTGGTCAGCCACTTTGAGGGCGAGCGGCGCATCGCACGCCACTTTGTCGTCGTCCCTTACAGCATTCCGCGCCGCTGCGCCGCCACCTATTTTCCTGAAACCAATGTCCTCGTCGCCCTTGGCAGCGTCGCTGAAAAGAGCAACACGCCCGCCTCCAAGTCTGTCATTATCAGTATCAAGCCCGCGACGGATGCAGCGGAGAAGTTTGATTACAGTTATGCTGATGGTCGCCCCCAAGCGCAGCCTAAAAGTTGATAGTTGGTGATTGTAGGAGTCTGAGATGAAGAAGACAAAACGAACCGAGAGAAAGCATACTGTTAAGGCTAACGTGCAGATTTTAGACTTAACGAAAGCCGGTAGCTCAATGGAATTTGAGATTTATGCCGAGCGCGAAAAAATCGGAACAATCATTCTTGGGCGCGGGTCGCTGACTTGGTTTGGAAAAAAACGTCAACATGGTAAGCGGCTCTCATGGTCTCAATTCGCGCAACTAATGGACGAGCATTTCTACGAGTGAGAGCACCTTCTCGACCGTAACAGCACACTTTGCCTGTAAAATTGCGAGTCATTCTTAACATCTCAAAAAGAGAGGAAACCTTATGATCCCCCGTATCCTGCGCTTTATCCGTTTGCCCTTGCTGCTGATTCTGCTCTTCGCCATCGGGCGTTTCAGCCTCGGACTCGCGGGCGTGCCCTATGCGCCGCGCGGCAACGCGATGTTTTCCATCGTCGGTCTGACCTTCGTGAGCAGTTTCTACTGGGGCGCTCTCTCAGGGCGCGTCGGCGGCTTCAGTTGGCTCGGAGCGGCTCTCATCGGCGTGGCGCTCGGACTCTTCGCGCAGATTCTAATTTTCAGCGCGACTGCGCTAAGCTACGCGCTCGACCTTCCGAACTCCTATTTTCGTCATTGGGATGCGCTCAACGTGCCGGAAGGAACCGTCGTACCGATGGGCCAGGCTCTCACGTCGCGCGCGGGCGGCATCCTGATTGGCCCACTCATGTGCGGCATCATCGCTTTAATCGGTCGCGCTCTCGGCGCTCTCGCGCCCGGTCGCCAGCATTCCGACTACTGAACAATCAGCTTGCCGCGCAGCATATTCATCCCGCAGGTGAACGTAAACTCGCCTGCTTTGTCGGGCGTAAACTCGACGGGCGTGGTCGTGTAGGCGGGCAGGTGGCGCGCTATTGCAAAGTCGCTGAAGATGACATCTTCGCTGCACGAGGCCGTCTCGTCGCGGTAAAAGTTGAGGCGCACGGGCACGCCCTCGCGCACCACCACCACGTCAGGCGAATAGCCGCCTTTGACGGTGATAGTAATCTCCTGCAAGCCGCTTTCGCCAAGAGCGGCGGCCACGCTTTCACGCTCTCCGAAGAAATACCAGAGCACGAAGGCGATGCTCGCGATGCCGGCGATGATAACGCTGATTTCAACCACGTCCATCTTCAATTTTCCCGCACGGGCGAGCGAAAGCGCCGCAGGCGTAGGCTATTAGTAACGACCGAAACGCTCGACAGAGACATCGCGGCGCTGGCGATAACGGGCGAGAGCAACCAGCCCGTGAAAGGGTAGAGCAATCCGGCAGCGATGGGAATGCCGACGGTGTTATAGATAAAGGCCCAAAAAAGGTTCTGCCGGATGGTGCGAATCGTGGCGCGCGAGAGCGCAATCGCTGTCACGACGCCGCGCAAGTCGCCCCTAATGAGCGTGATGTCGGAAGCTTCAATCGCTACGTCCGTGCCCGTTCCAATACTGATTCCGACATCGGCTTGAGCCAGGGCCGGAGCATCGTTGATGCCGTCGCCAACCATCCCGACGAGGCGGTTCTCCCGCTGCAAGCTCTTAATGGCCTCGATTTTTCCTTCCGGCAAGACTTCAGCCAGCACGCGACTGATTCCGACCTCGCTGGCGACCGCTTCCGCCGTCTCGCGGTTGTCGCCCGTCAGCATGACGACTTCAAGCCCAAGCCGCCGCAAGCTCTCGATGGCTTCTTTCGATTCGGGCTTAATCTCATCCGCGACGGTCAGCAGGCCCGCGAAGCGTCCGTCCACCGCCGCATACATCGGCGTCTTTCCGAGTTTAGCCAGCGCCGCCGCGCGCTCGGCGTAACCGTCAATCAAGACTTCGCGCTCGCGCATCAGTTTTAGATTGCCGAGCAGCAGACGATGACCTTCGACTTCCGCCTCGATGCCGTGCCCTGCGAGAGCGTTGAAGGAGACGGCATCGGTTAATTGAAGCCCGCGCTCCATGGCCGCGCGGATGATGGCTTGGCCCAGCGGATGCTCGCTGCCAAGCTCGGCAGAAGCCGCCAGCCGCAACAATTCGTCATCCTTAACAGCTTTCGCTTCATCATTCATTAACACGTCGGTCAACGCTGGCTCACCCTTCGTGATAGTCCCCGTTTTATCGAGCACGATGGTTCGCAGCTTGTGCGCCAGTTCCAGACTTTCGCCGCCCTTAATCAGCACGCCGTTTTCCGCGCCCTTGCCTGTGCCGACCATAATGGCCGTCGGCGTCGCCAAACCGAGAGCGCAGGGGCAAGCGATTATCAGCACGGAGACGAAATTGACGAGCGCCATCGTGAAACGCACATCGGCGGGCGCGGCGACAAACCAGACGACGAAGGTTGCAATCGCGATGCAGATGACAACGGGCGTGAAGATGCCGCTGATGACATCAGCGAGGCGCGCAATCGGAGCTTTCGAGCCTTGCGCGTCCTGCACGAGTTTCACAATCTGTTGCAGCGCAGTGTCCTTGCCGATTTTCGTCGCCTTAAACTTAAACGCGCCCGTCTTATTCATCGTCGCGCCGAACACTTCGTCGCCAATTGTTTTTTCTACGGGCAGGCTCTCGCCCGTCAACATGGATTCGTCAACGGCAGACGCGCCTTGCTCAACGCGTCCGTCAACCGGAATCTTCTCGCCCGGACGCACGACGACCAAATCACCAAGAGCCACTTCCTCAACCGCTATCTCTACTTCCAAGCCTTCCCGCACAACGCGCGCCGTCTTCGGCTGTAGATTCATCAAGCGACGAATCGCATCGCTCGTCTGGCCCTTCGCGCGCGATTCCAGCAGGCGGCCTAGCAGAATCAACGCGATGATGACGCCCGCCGCCTCGAAATAGACGGGAGCCATCAACGCTTCATTCATTCCCGCCATTCCCTGCATGTCCGCCATCGCGTTTGCGCTGCGCGTCGCCCGCGCGAAGAAGCC
>CAZEZJ010000476.1:400-3895 GCA_964516695.1 uncultured Blastocatellaceae bacterium | reverse complement strand
GACGAACGCCGCCGAGCTGGCGCGCTTGATGGTGGGCCGCGATGTCCTGCTGCGCATCGAGAAGCCTGACGCGCGGGCGGGCGAAAACGTGCTGCGCGTCAAAGAGTTGACGATTACAGCAGTCGATGGCACGCGTCGTCTCGATAGCATCTCTTTTGACGTTCGCGCGGGCGAGATAGTCGGCATCGCGGGCGTCGAGGGTAACGGGCAGACCGAGTTGGTTGAATCTCTGGCGGGCCTCGTCGGGCCATCGCAAACAAAGGGCACAGTCGAATTTGCCGGGCGCGACATTACGCGCAGCGATGCCCGGCAGCGTAAAGAGATGGGGATTGCGCATATTCCCGAAGACCGCCATCGTCGCGGCTTGCTGCTCGACTTCGACCTTGCCGAAAATTCGATTCTCGGCGTCCACTATCGCCCGCCGACGGTCACCGGCGGCATCTTTCTCGATAACGCTGCGATTCGCCAGCGCGCCTCGCGGCTCATTAAAGACTTCGATGTGCGTCCGGCAAACCCAGACCTTCCGGCGCGCGCTCTTTCGGGCGGTAACCAGCAGAAGTTAATCATCGGGCGCGAGTTTGATTTGCAGCCGAAGCTGCTGCTTGTCGCACAGCCGACGCGCGGCGTTGACATCGGCGCGATAGAGTTTATTCATCGCAAGCTAGTGGCCTTGCGCGACGCCGGCTGCGGCGTGCTGCTCATCTCCGCCGAACTGGAAGAAGTGACGGCGCTGGCCGACCGCCTGTTAATCATTCACGAAGGGCGCATCGTCGGTGAAGTTGACCCGAAACAGGCGACCAACGAAGAAATCGGACTACTGATGACCGGAGGCAAGCATTAATTCATCGATGCTATGAAAAATCTTAGACAGCTCCTCTTTCCGCTCATCGCCGTCGTCGCAGCCTTCATCGTGGGCGGAATTTTCATTCTGCTGGTGGGCGATAATCCGTTTAAAGTTTACGGGCTGTTGATTGGCAGCGCCCTGTCCTGGCCAGACGGCATCGGCTACACGCTCTTTTATGCGACGCCGCTGATTTTTACGGGGCTGGCCGTGGCCGTTGCTTTCCGCTGCGGGCTACTGAACATCGGCGCTGAAGGGCAGTTATACGTCGCCGCGTTTGCGACCGCATGGGTCAGCATCCTGTTTGGCGGCGTAGTGGTTGACGTTTTCGGCAAGCCCGTCGGTTATTCGGTCGCGAGTCTTCCGGCGTTAATACTCGTTCCGCTGGCGATGTTGACGGCCATTCTGACGGGCGCGGCGTGGGGCGCGATTCCAGGCTTTTTGAAAGCGAAGTTTGGCTCGCACGAAGTCATCAACACCATCATGCTGAACTTCATCGCTATCGCGTTGGTCAGCTACGTCACGCAGTATCACTACAAAGTTCCGGGCGACCCGCTGCTGGAAACCGCGCCCATCGGCACCGCCGCCTACATCCCGCGCTTGGGAAGTTTTATCCCTTGGCTGCCGGAGCGCATCCCCTTAAACATCGCTTTCATTCTCGCGCTCGTGGCCTGCGTGGTCATCTACTTTTTTCTGTGGCGCACGAAGTGGGGCTATGAGATACGCGCGACGGGCGCGAACCCTTCGGCGGCGGAATACGGTGGGATTTCCACCAGCAAGCAAATCATACTGGCGATGGCCGTCTCCGGCGGCTTGGCCGGAATGGTCGGCATTAACGAAGTGCTCGGCTATCGCCATCGCTACTACGACGGGTTTTCCGACAACTACGGATTTACCGGAATCGCCGTCGCTCTCCTTGGGCGCAATCATCCTTTCGGAGTCTTGTTAGCCGCCCTGCTGTTTGCAGTCTTACAACGCGGCGGCATTCCCGTTGATGCTTTCACCGAGCATGTCTCGAAAGACATCGTGCAGGTGTTGCAAGCTATCATCATTTTGTTTGTCGCCGCGGAAGCAATCTTTTATGGCCCGTTCGGCAGATTCGGTCTGCTGAAACGCTCGAAAGTCTAAAAGGGTGACAAGGAGTAAAGAGTCAAAACGTTTTTATCCGATACCCGACGCCAGATGCCTGACGCCTTAAAGTTATGAGCGACATTGTAAATCTGATAAACATTTCGCTGATTTTCTCGACGATTCGCCTGGCGACGCCCTTGCTGTTGGCTGCGCTCGGCGGATTGTTCTCGGAGCGCGCAGGCATCATCAATATCGCGCTCGAAGGCTTGATGCTGGCGGGCGCATTCACGGCTGCCGCCGTGACGTATTACACGGGCAGCCCGTGGGTGGGTTTGCTGGGGGGCATCGGGGCGGGAATGCTGGTGGCTGCGATTCATGCTGTGGCGTGTATTCGCTTCAAGGCCGACCAGGTCGTCTCCGGCACGGCGATTAATATCCTGATGCTCGGCATTCCGGCTTTTGTCAGCGGCGCGCTCTTCGCGTCCACCGGCTCGACGCCCACCGTTCCGAAAGAGCAGTTGATTCCGTGGACGCCGATTGTGCTCGGCTTCCTCGTTTTCGTACCGCTGACGTGGTACGTGCTTTATCGCACGCCCTTCGGTCTGCGGCTGCGCGCCGTGGGCGAGAATCCTGAGGCGGCGGATGCGGCGGGCATCAGCGTCAATCGCATCAGGTATACGGCGGTGCTCATCTCGGGCGCGCTGGCGGGCATCGGCGGCGCATACTTGAGCATTGGGCAATCATCGCTCTTCACGCGCAACATGACATCGGGGCGCGGCTTCATTGCGCTGGCCGCGCTCATCTTCGGCAAGTGGCGGCCCGTACAGACGATGCTGGCCTGCCTGCTCTTCGGCTTGACGGAAGCCATCGCGATTCAATTGCAGGGCTTCAAGATTTCCGGCGAGGAGATTCCGAATCAGTTTATACAGATGATTCCCTACCTGCTGACGATTATCGTGCTCGCGGGCTTCATCGGCCGCTCCAGAGCGCCGCGCGCCTTAGGCATTCCTTACGAGAAGGAAAGGTAGTCAATAGTTTTCAGCTTTTAGTTGTTGGTCAAAAAGGCTGAAAGCTGAAAAACTGTGAATGACAATGAGTGAAGACTTCCACAGCGCCACGCTCTTTGAACGCGCCGAGCATACGGCACGCGAGATTCGCGCGCGGTGGCATGAAGAGGCGCGGATTGCCGTCGTGCTTGGCAGCGGGCTGGGCGCGTTTGCGGATGATTTGCAGGAGCGCGTCGCCATGCCTTACGCTGAGATTTCAGGGTTTGCGCGCTCGACCGTTCAGGGACACGCTGGACAACTGGTGCTCGGCAAAATAGAGGGCGTGCCGCTCGTTGCCATGCAGGGACGCTTTCATTATTACGAGGGCTACACGTTTGAGCAGGTCGTTTTTCCCATGCGCGTCTTCGGTTTGATGGGCATCAAAGCATTGGTTTTGACCAACGCGGCGGGCGGCATCAACGTCGCTTTCGACCAGGGCGCGCTGATGGTCATCAGCGACCATTTGAATCTCATCGGTGAGAATCCTTTACGCGGCGCACACGATGAACGCTTTGGCCCGCGGTTCCCTGATATGAC
>CAZEZJ010000476.1:0-380 GCA_964516695.1 uncultured Blastocatellaceae bacterium | reverse complement strand
TATGCGCGAGATTACCAGGAGATAGCGGTTGACGAAGCGCGCGCCATCGGGCTTGAACTCAGGCGCGGCATCTACGCGGCGCTCTCCGGCCCGAGCTATGAGACGCCCGCCGAAGTGCGTATGCTGCGCACGCTCGGCGCGGACGCCGTCGGGATGAGCACCGTGCCCGAAGCCATCATCGCCAGGCAGATGGGCATCAAGGTGCTGGGCCTCTCGTGCATCACGAATCTGGCGGCTGGCGTCCACGACGAGCCGATTAATCACGACGAGGTGATGGAAACAGGAGCGCGCGTGCATTCGACGTTCAAAGAACTGCTGCGCCGCGTCATCCCAAGACTACAGTGATAGGTGACGGGTGATGGGTGATAAGAGGAAAGCTT
>CAZEZJ010000475.1:0-3929 GCA_964516695.1 uncultured Blastocatellaceae bacterium | reverse complement strand
GGACTTGTATAAACTCGCCGTTGGCGTATTTCGCGCCCTGTTGATAGCAGGCCGAAACGGCGCTCCCTGTGCAGACCATCGAGTTGGTTGACTTGCCGAAGATGAGGCCGGGGCCGCCCGTCGCCATAATCACGGCGTCAGCCGGAAAGGCTTTGAGTTCGAGCGTCTGCAAGTTCATCGCAATCAGCCCACGGCAGACCTGATGGTCGTCCAACACCAGAGACATCATCTCCCAACCTTCGTACTTCTTCACCTTGCCCTCTGCTTCGCGTCGGCGCACCTGCTCGTCGAGCGCGTAGAGAAGTTGTTGGCCGGTCGAGGCTCCGGCGAAGGCCGTGCGGTGATGCTTCGTGCCGCCGAAGCGGCGGAAGTCCAAGAGTCCTTCCTTCGTCCGCGAGAAGGGCACGCCCATGCGGTCGAAGAGGTAGATGATGGAAGGGGCCATCTCACACATCGCTTTGGCGGGCGGTTGGTTGGCGAGAAAGTCGCCGCCGTAGACCGTGTCGTCGAAGTGCTCGTCGGTCGAGTCGCCCTCGCCTTTGGTGTTGACCGCGCCGTTGATGCCGCCCTGCGCGCAGACAGAATGCGAACGCTTCACGGGCACAACCGAAAAGAGGTCTACAGAGTGTCCGCCCTCGGCAATCTTCATCGCCGCCGCGAGGCCCGCGAGACCGCCGCCGACGATGGCTATCCTGATACCGTTCGTTGCTGCCATCAGTAAAAAATCCCTCCCCACAGACCACCGGGTTTAATGAACGCCGTCAGGGCATTGATGCCGACAGCCAGCAGCCCGAGGCCGATAGCGATGCACGCGTAGCCCGTGAGGCGTTGCGCGCGCGCGCCGATAGCGATGCCCCAGTCAACCAGAAAGAGCCAGACGCCGTTAGCGAAATGCCAGACGGTCGAGGTGATGCCGATGACGTAGATGACGAAAATCCACGTCTGGCTAAACTCTTTCGCCACGATGCTGAACCCCTCGTTCGGATGATGCGCGACCGCCCTGCCGTAGGTGTCAAGGCCGGGGATGATGCCGAAGCGGAAGTTCAAAACGTGGAAGGCGATGAAGAAGAAAAGGATGATGCCCGTGATGCGCTGAATCGTATAGAACCAGTTGCGACCGTACGGGTAATTGAGATTGTTCGGTCGCCATTCGAGCGTGATAATCATCCCGTAGAAGGCGTGATAGAGGAGCGGGATGAAGATGCCGAAGATTTCAATCAGCAGAATATAGGGGATGCCTTGCAAGTCGGCCACGGCCTGATTGAAGTCTGTGGCTCCGGTTTCAGGATGCACCGCTTTCGAGTTGGTGTAAAAGTGCTCCAGCAGGAAAGCTCCCAGCGGGACGATGCCTGACAACTGGTGCAGCTTACGCAAGATGAAAGTTCTGCTCAAACGGATAGCCATACGTCGGAAAACACTCCTTCGCCGGAAGGCTGTCGTCAAAGGCGGACACGCTTCTTCAGAGGCGGGTTAATTGAAGTTGTCACAAGAGCGCTTCGGATTATATGTACAAGCGGCGGCCTCCCGCAACCGCGCGCCGCGCTTCCTTCGCTTCACACAAATTCCGGCTGCTAGCATCATAGTGCCGGATTGATATAAGGTAAAATGAAAAATATTGCGCTTGCAGTTCAGCAATGCTTATAATTTCGAGCACCATAAACTTGTCATGCAAATCGAGACGCTGAAAATCTTTTGTGACTTGGTGGAGACGCGCAGCTTTTCGCAGGCCGCGGAGATGAACTTTGTGACGCAGTCGGCGGTGAGCCAGCAGGTGCGGGGCTTGGAGGAGAAGTTTAAGCGGCGGCTGTTGGAGCGCGTGCGCGGGCGGCGCGAGGTGCGTTTGACTGACGCGGGCGAGAGCTTTCATCAGGAGAGCTTGCGTGTGATGGAGGCTTTCAGGCAGTTGCAGGAGCGGATGCGCGGCTTGGACGGGACGGTCAGCGGGACGGTGCGTGTGGCGACCGTCTACAGCGTCGGGCTGCACGAGTTGCCGCCCGCCGTGCGCCGCTTTATGGAGTTGTATCCATCGGCCAAGATTGACCTCGAATACAGCCGGACGACGCGCGTTGTGCGCGATGTTTTAAGTGGTGCGGTTGACCTCGGCGTGGTGGCCTATCCCGAAAAGCGTCGCGGCCTGTCGGTCGTGACATTACCGGGCGACCGTCTCGTGCTCATCTGCCCGCCGGCGCACCCTCTGGCCGCGCGCAAGAAGATTAAAGCGACGGAACTCAAGGAGCAGGGCTTTGTGCTCTTCGAGCGCGACATCCCGACGCGGCGCGCGACCGACCGCATTTTGAAATCCCACGGCGTCGCGGTTAAGCGCGTGGCGGAGTTTGATAATATCGAGACGATTAAGCGTGCGGTCGAAGTCGGGTTTGGCGCGGCCATCGTTCCGCGCCCGAGTGTGCTTGACGAGCAGCGCAGCGGGCAGTTGGCGGTCGTGCAACTGGCCGAGCCGGAATGGACGCGCACCGTCGGCATCATCCATCGCTCGGACCGCACGCTCGGCATCGCCGCGCGCAAGTTTATAGAGCTACTGCAAGAAGAGAGTCCGAAGGCCAAACTCTAAACTCCAAGCTCCATACTCTGGAATCTCATGGTGAGACGTTTGGGCATGAGGCTCTCGACTTCCGACTGTGAACTGTGGACGAACTAACAGCTAAGTCTGCGACTGAATTGGCCGCGATGATTCGCGGGCGCGTAGTCTCTCCGGTCGAAGTGTTGGCCGCACACCTCCGGCGGATTGAGGCTTTGAATCCGCAGTTGAATGCCATCGTGACGCTCGCGCCGGACGCGTTGGAGCGTGCGCGCGAGGCGGAAGCAGCCGTCATGCGCGGGCAGATGTGTGGAACGCTGCACGGCGTGCCCTTAACCGTTAAGGATACGATTGACACGCAAGGGTTGAGGACAACGTATGGTTCTGCGTTGCGTGCAGAGTATGTTCCAGAGAGGGATGCAACGGCTGTCGCGCGCTTGAAAGCGGCGGGCGCGATTATTCTGGGGAAGACGAACACAGCCGAGATGGCTTTGACGTATGAGGCCGCCAATCCTGTCTTCGGTCGCACGAATAATCCGCACGATTTGCAACGAACCGCGGGCGGTTCAAGCGGCGGCGAGGCGGCGGCCATCAGCGCGGGGCTTTCGCCGGCGGGCTTGGGCAGCGATTTGATGGGTTCGATTCGTGTGCCCGCACACTTTTGCGGCATCGCGGGCCTGAAGCCGACGACGGGGCGCGTGCCCTGCCTGGGCCATACGCCGCCAGCGACGGGTGCGCTCGCGCTCGGCGCAGTCATTGGCCCAATGGCACGGCGCGTTGCAGACCTCTCGCTGCTGTTGCGTGTGTTGAACGGACTGAATGCTGTCGAAGCGGTCTCCGCGCCGTCGGATGAAACGAGAGAAGAAGCAGCGGCGATTGAGCTGCGCGGCACTCGCGTCGCGTGGTACGCGTTCGACGGCATCTCGCACGTCAATGAAGAAACGGTGCGGGCGTTAGAGGCGGCTGCCCGCGCGCTCGCGGGTGCGGGCCTTATCGTTGAAGAGCGGCGTCCGCCGGCGGTGGAACGTGGGCCTGAGTTGTGGCAGCGGCTCTTTTCGCGCGCCGCCGGCAATTACTTGCGCCAGGCTTACGAAGGGCAGGAACAACTGGCGGGCGCGGACGCGCAGTTTTTGTTAAAGGCGAGTGCCGCTGCCGAGCCGCAGACGTTGGATGATTTTCTGTCGGCGTGGGCTGAGCGCGATGCTTTGCGTGCGGAGTTGTTGCGTTGGATGGAGGACGTGCCGTTAATGATAGCGCCCATTGGCGCTGTCGAGGCGTTCGAGCATGGAGCGCGAAAGGTGTTGGTGGGAGAAGAATTGTTGGGCATCTGTCGTGCTTTCAGTTATGCGCAGACCTTTAACGTCTTCGGCCTGCCCGCTGTCTCCGTGCCCGC
>CAZEZJ010000474.1:0-3931 GCA_964516695.1 uncultured Blastocatellaceae bacterium | reverse complement strand
TATCCGAGGACGGCCACGTCGCCGTAAACGTCCGCCGCCTTCCGCAGCAGCGGGTGGATGAGGACGCGCCCCTGCCCGTCCAGCTCCGACTGCTGACCGTAGTAGTTGGTCCTGTCAAGGAACTTCCGCCGGGCCGGGTCCATCGAGGGCAGTAGCGCCAACCGCTGCTCGATGGACTCCCATTCCGGCAGGGGATAAATCCGCACGTTTTCGCCCGTCAGGCTCGTCACATAAACCTCTGCTCCGTGCTTGTCTTCCACAATCCGGCGAAAGGGGGTCGGCACTTTCAGTCGACCTTTGGGGTCAATCCGGGCTGTGTAATTTCCTCGCAGCATAGGATTTCGGAGGGGAGGAGGGGTCGCGGAGTGCTTAAACCTTTAAGTAAAACTTTAATGATATGACACAAGCTGCTCAGAAAAGCCCACTTCTGACCACTTTTCTCCACCCGCGGCGCATAGTACGCCCCTCCTTAAGGACTGTCAAGAAGAAAAAAACTGTTTGACAGAGATTTTTTAAGCACGAAATGGTGTAAGAATCGGGGTTTAGAGTGGAAATTGAGCGGAGTCTTAAGCAGTAGGAGGCTCTAAAGCGCTCCGAAAGTGAACACCTGTGGGTCGCATTTGATAGCCAAGCCGTGGATCATCATGTATAGTGCGCCATGCCTTTTAATAATAGAGACTAATGCGAAGAGTGGAATGAATGGAGACAAGTTTCGGCGGGCTTCTCCTCTTCGGCGCGCTGGCCGCACTGGCGAATCTGGTTGGTGGACTACTATTGACCTCGCCAGGCGCAGGCCGCCTCGATGAGCGCTTTCTCAAATATCTGGTTGCGCTGGGCGCGGGCTTTATGCTGGCGGCAATCTTTATCGAAATCGTGCCGGAAACCGTCAGTATTTGGACTGAGAATTTGACGGGCGAGGCCGCCGCGCAGGCTGTGCTGGGAGCGATGACGTTGCTGCTGGCGGGCTATCTGCTCATACAGCTTTTCGAGCACACCATCGCGCCGCACTTTCATTTCGGCGCGGAAACGCATCCTGAGCACGTCATTCGTCCATCGGCAGCCTACACGGCCCTCGGCGGATTGATGATTCATACCTTTTTTGACGGGGTTTCCATCGCCGCGGCGTTTCTGGTTAATTTCAAGGTCGGCATTCTGGTCTTCATCGCAATTCTGCTCCACAAAGTGCCGGAAGGCTTTACGGTGGCCTCAATCATGCTGGCTTCGGGTCGTTCGCCAAGTAAAGCGCGGACGGCCAGCATTGTCATCGGGTTGGCGACGTTTGCCGGAGTGATTGCGGTCGCGCTCCTGAAAACTAAAATCCAGACGGCTGTGGCCTACGCGCTGCCCTTCTCCGCTGGCGTCACGTTGTATGTTGCGGCGAGCGATTTGATACCCGAGGTGAATCACAAGGAAGAAAAGAATCCTGTGGTTTCGCTGGTGGTCTTCGGCGGCGTCGCGTTCTTTTACCTGTTACATCGTTTGATTGAAGGATGAGCGGGCGGCTGTTTGGAAGACTAGCGGGCAGTAAAAGAAAGGTCGCAGTTTGTGCTGAAGTGAACTTCGGGAGTTTTGTTGTGCGAGCGCGACTTGGTATGATGATTCCATTGAATAGAAATAATCGAAAGTTTGCTTTACGGATAGTTCTCCTGCTGGCGTGTGTGCTGCTGACGGGAGTGGGCGCGGCGCGCGCCGACACGGCTCAATCGCCGCTGCCGCCGCCAAGCCCCTTCAGGTTCGTCAATGATTTCGCCAATGTCATTGACGCGCCAACGAGAGACCGTTTGGAGAACACGCTCGTCAACCTGAAACTGCGCGCTAACATAGAGTTTGCGGTTGTCACAGTCAGGACAACGGGCGAGCAGCCGATTTATGATTACTCGCTGGCGGTCGCTCGCGGCTGGGGAATCGGCGCGAAGGATGACGAGCAGAACGGGCTGCTGCTCTTAGTGGCGATTGACGATAGGAAGTATTACACACAGGTCAGCCGCCATCTCGAAGGCGATTTGCCAGACGGCTATGTCGGCGAAGTTGGCCGCCGGATGCGTGAGCCTTTCCGCGCCGGAAATTACAGTGAAGGACTGGCGAAAGCCGTCGAAACCATTGTTGCGACGCTCGGCCAGAGCCGTGGATTTAGTATTGAGGGGATAGACCAAGGGCAAGCTTACCGTGCGACGAACCGCTCTCGACCGCGCGGGACAGGCGTTCGCGGACTAAACATTCCGAAAGTCTGCTTGTTCCTAGCGATTATTATTTTCGGGGGGGGGGTTTGGCGGGGGGGGTGGCGGCGGATGTTTGAATCTGTTTCTGCTGGGGTCGCTGTTGAATAGCGGCGGGCGCTCAAGCGGCTGGGGCGGTGGCAGCTTCGGTGGCGGCGGCGGTGGTGGAGGCGGCGGCAGCGGAGGCTGGGGCGGTTTCGGCGGCGGCGGAGATTTCGGCGGCGGCGGTGCTAGCGGAGATTGGTAGCAGTTCAACAGAGCCGTCGAGAGCCGGATAGCGGAAGGAAAGAGTTTGTGGCGCGTGATTGGTCGCTCTTGATTTTGGTCAGCAGCTTTCTTTTAATTGTTGAAAGGCTCGGGCGACGCTCGTGGTTCCGAGTTAAATAAAGATGTCTAAGAGAATCGTTCAGGAGGCGTTGAATCATCTGGTGGGTGATTTACGCGCGACGCACGGCGACAATCTGGCTGCGGTAGTGTTGTACGGCTCGGCGGCGGCGGGCGACCATGTCGAGTTGCGCTCCGATTACAATCTGCTGATTGCTTTGCAGCGCATCACGCCTGAAGATTTGCGGGTGGCCCAAGCGCCCGTGCGCGAGTGGCAACGGCTGGGCCATCCGCTGCCGGTTTACTTCACCATCGGAGAGTTGAGCGGCGCGGCGGATGTCTTCCCCATTGAGTTTCATCAGATGGAGAAGGCGCGCATTGTGCTCTACGGGTCAGACCCTTTCGAGGGGCTGGAATTTTCCGACGTTAATTTGCGACATCAAACGGAGTATGAGTTGAGAAGCAAGCTGTTGCAGTTGCGGCGGCTTTATATTCCGGCTTCCGTCTCGGCTGGAAAGCTGTCGGCTTTGATGTCGGATAGTCTCGGTAGTTTTGCGGCGCTCTTTCGTGCGGTGCTGCTGTTGAGCGGAGAAGAACCGCCCGTGGCGAAGCCGGACTGCGTGCGCGCAACGGTGCGCAAGCTCGGGCTTGACGGCGCGCCTTTCGAGCGTATTTTCGCTTTACGAACGAAGGATGACGCCGACTTGTCGGACGGAGAGGCAAACGAACTCTTTGCGGCTTACTTGACGCAGATTGAGCGCGTCATCGAAGTGGTTGATAGGATGACGAGCGACACACAGCAAGCGCGTGCCTGATGAAATGCATCTGAATCATCGCGAGTCGGATGATTCACTAGAATGGCCCGGCAACTTTTGCCGCGTCAGTTTTTAACAACATGGAGAAGAAAGATGAATAAGAGAAGAATGTTGCTGCTGGCTCTCGCAGTATTGGTGTCTGTAGCGGCTAGCGGGTGCGGCTACAACACGCTTCAAAGCAAGCAGCAGAACGTTAAGGGCAAGTGGGCCAACGTCGAAAGCCAGTTGCAGCGGCGTGCAGACTTGATTCCGAATCTGTTTGAAGCCGCGAAGGCTGCGGGCGTGCAGGAGCAGGAAGTTTTCAACAACATCGCGAATGCGCGGTCGCGGCTGTTGAATGCGACGAGCGCGGCGCCCGCTGGTGAAGGCGGCGATAAGTCGCCCGAGCAGAAGCAGGCGATTATCGAAGCCAACAACAGCTTTGGCGGGACGATTGGCAGGCTGCTCTCGTTGACTGAAAATTATCCGAACCTGCGTTCGAGCGAAAGCTTCCAGAAGTTTCAGGATTCGCTGGAGGGAACGGAGAATCGCATCGCGACGGCGCGCACAGACTATAACAACGCCGTGCAGGATTAC
>CAZEZJ010000473.1:1595-3949 GCA_964516695.1 uncultured Blastocatellaceae bacterium | reverse complement strand
TCCAGCACGGCGCGAAAATCCTCCACCGGTAAATCCTCGACGCGCCCGAAGATGCCGATGCCCGCGTTATTGACCAGCACATCAACGCCGCCAAACTCCGCCACGGTATGTTCGATGAGCGCCGCGACTTCTTCCGCTTCGCGCACATCGCACACAACGCCCGTCGCGCGCCCCTCGCCAATCTCATTCAACTCTCCGACCGCAGCTTCAATCTCCGCCTCTTTGCGCGCCCCAATACACACGCTCATCCCCTCGCGCAACAGAGCTTCGGCAATCGCCCGCCCGATGCCCTTCGTCCCGCCCGTCACAATCGCCACCTTGCCATTCAAATTCATTATTAACCTCACAAAAAATCAATTCGACGTTGAACCCAGCGTCGCGCGCAGTCGTTCATTGACGATTTTCGGATTAGCTTTGCCCTTGGAGGCTTTGAGCACCTGCCCGACAAAGAAGCCGAAGAGCGTTTCTTTGCCCGCTCTGTATTGCGCGAGTTGCTGCGAATTGGCGGCGATAACTTCGTCTATAATCGAATCAATCGCGCCCGCATCGCTGACCTGCACCATCCCGCGCTCCTCTATGATGGAGGCCGCAGATTTTCCGCCAGCAAACATCTCAACCAACACTTCCTTGCCCTGCTTGCCGCTAATCTTGCCCTCGTCAATCAAGCGCACTAACGCGCCCAACTCTTCCGGCGGGACAGGGCATTCGCTCGCAGATTTGCCCGCCGCTTCCAATTCGCGCAACAGTTCAGACCTAATCCAGTTGGCCGCCGCGCGCGGATTATTGGAAGCACGCGCCGCTGCTTCGTAGTAGTCAGCGAGGCCGCGCTCTGATGTCAACTGCGCCGCATCGTTGAATGACAACTCATATTCTTCCATCATGCGCCTGCGACGCGCTTCGGGCAATTCCGGCATGGTGGCGCGGACGCTTTCGATAAAATCACGCGCGACCATGAGCGGCGGCAAATCCGGCTCCGGGAAATAACGATAATCGTGCGCCTCTTCCTTCGAACGCATCACGCGCGTGGAGGCCGAGCGCTCGTCCCATAGCCGCGTCTCTTGTGTCACCTGCCCGCCGCTTTCGATGAGCGCGATTTGACGTTCAATCTCAAACTCGATGGCGCGCTGCATGAAACGCACCGAGTTCAAATTTTTCAATTCGACTTTAGTGCCAAACTTCTCATCACCGATGCGTCTAACAGAAACATTCGCCTCGCAGCGCAGATTGCCCTTCTCCATGTCGGCCTCGCTCGCTCCAACCCACTGCAACGCGAGCCGCACGTAGTTGACGTAATCATAGGCTTCCCAAGACGAACGAAAGTCAGGCTCGGTGACGATTTCCGCGAGCGGCGTTCCGGCGCGATTGAGGTCAATGTAGGAAAAACGCTCCACGTCAGGCAGGCCCTCGTGAACATTCTTGCCAGCGTCTTCTTCAAGATGCAGCCGCGTGATGCGCACCCTGAGCGGTCGCCATTCGCGCGGGTGTCCGCCTTCGTCGCGCTCGGCGGTCATAATCTCAAGCTCGCCGCTCTCGGAAAAAGGCTGGTCGTATTGCGAGATTTGATAACCCTTCGGCAAGTCAGGATAGAAATAATTTTTACGCGCGAAGATTGATTTTTCGTTAATCTGAAGCGCGAGCGCGAGCGCGGCCCGCGCGCCAAGCTCTATGACCCGCCGGTTCAAAACCGGCAGCGCGCCCGGCAAACCCAAACAGACGGGGCAGGTATTGGAATTCGGCTCGTCGCCAAAGCGCGTCGAGCACGAACAAAAGATTTTCGATTCCGTGCTCAACTGCGCGTGAATCTCTAACCCGATGACGGTCTCCCAGCCTTCTTTAATCATTTGCTCTGTGTCCGTTGTCCATCGTCAACAGTCTCTTGTCAGTCAAGATTAATTCTTACAACCGATTACTGACCGCTGACGACTGTGCTTGCTTTTCTTCTTTCGGTACGAGTGGATAACCTTTATCGCGCCAGGCGTTCATCCCGCCGACGAGCGGGCGAACGCTTGTGTAGCCGTGTTCGATTAATATCAGCGCCGCACGGGTGCTGGAATGCTCGCGGTGTCAGGTGCAGTAAGTGATGACGGGCCTGCCGCGCGGAACCTCATCGATGCGCGCCGCCAATTCCTCGCGCCAGATGCGCAAGGAATTAGGTATCTTCACGTCGCTTTGCCCCCAATGCTTCTCGTTGCGCGTATCCAAGAAGAAAGGGTTCGCGCCCTCCTGCACTAACGCCCAAGCATCCTCCACACTAATCAACTCCGGCTGCGCATCCATCCGGCAAGCTCCTTCTCATCAAAGAAGTGATGAGTAATGAGTGATGAGTAATGAGTGAAAGAAAGAGTTATTCACTC
>CAZEZJ010000473.1:0-1585 GCA_964516695.1 uncultured Blastocatellaceae bacterium | reverse complement strand
GCAGACGCCAGCGGGCATTCAATCCGGCGCGTGTGCCTTCTATCTCTCGCAGGCGCGCGATGAGAGCGGCGCGTTCATACGAAGGATAGTAGTTCTGAAATGGCCCGACGCTGTAAGCCGACAGCGGCGACGCGAAGACGCTATGCCCGATGATGACCGGCGGAGCAATGAGAGGTGTTCCAAATCTGGCGCGAAGCCCGAAGCGCGAACGCGACGATTGGCCGCCGAACCCTATGCGGGCCGTCGCCTGCACGCCCGTATTCGTCGCACGAATGAAGCCTGGATTTCCGGTCAGGGTGGGCTGCGAAAACGTCGCGAACGGGTGAGACGGAAACGAAGGCACAACGGTTGTGACGGAGGTAAAGGGAGCGTTGATTACATCAACTTCCTCTGCGAGGCGAGCACGCAGGTAATTAATCTCCGCGTCGAGCGCGACGATTTCAGACCTCAAAGCGCTCGCGCGATTGCGCCAGTAAATTTCAGCCTCTACTTCGTCGCGCTCGCTCTGTTGTAGCTCTGCACGCGCGCGGGCGGCTTCCTCGGCATTACGGCGACGGACTTCGTCAAGCGGCGGAAGGCCTAGTTCGACGCGCCTGCGCTCATATGCCGCCTCGCTTTGCTGGCGCGCACGCCGCGAAGCTTCGAGGTCTTTGTTAGTGAGCGTTCGGCGGGCCTGCGGCTGAGTGTTCGGCGTGCCTGCGCTGGCTGTTGGCGGAGCGGTCGCCGGCATTTGCGCTCGCCGGAGCAAGCTGCCCGCCGGTTCATTGTTGGCGCGTTCAGTCGCAGCGATGTCAATGCCGTGCATCATCAAAGTGATGTTGATGCCGGGCGCGGCCTCGTAAGTCAGTGTCTTGCTGGTGACGATAAAGTTAGAGGGAATCTCTATGCGTCTACCGTCGCGCATCACAAGGGTGTAAGCGCCGGCAGCGACGGGCAGGAGAATTGCGAGCGCGAGCGCACCACAGAGCCTTAGCGCCCTTGAGGCAAAGCCGCTCTGCGTGAATTGGCGTAAAACCTTCGTCAACTTGAAAAGCATACCTGTTAACCTCGCGATACTTCCATCGAGTTTCGGCTTTGAGTATAACACCCGCCGAAATCCGCGCTCAACAAAACAGCACGAATCGTCGCGACGGCGAAAAAGTTTTGGTTACAAGCCGAAGTTTCTGTGATATACAATGCGCCGTTTAAGGTCGCACTTCGCCGTTTGAAACAGCGCCGGCCTTCTTTCGGTCAAGGACGGCTGCCGCTATTCGTAATTTAATCTTTTTCTCACAAGAAGGAGAGACAAAGGATTATGGCAAAAACCATCTGTAAAATTCTGGGCGTCGTGTTCTTGGTTGTGGGTCTGGCCGGTTTCGCCGCCCCCGGCTTGCTCGGCACACACCTGAGCCTGCTGCACAACATTATCCACATCGCTTCGGGCGCTATTGCGCTTTACTTAGGGTTTGCCGGAACGATGGCGGCGGCGCGGCTGTTCTGCCTCGTCTTCGGCGCTGTGTACTTACTGCTCGGCGTGCTCGGTTTCGCGCTGGGCGCTCCGGGCGTCCCGACCGTCGCCGGAATGACAGGGATGCCCTCAGACCCG
>CAZEZJ010000472.1:0-3952 GCA_964516695.1 uncultured Blastocatellaceae bacterium | reverse complement strand
ACAACACGACTGATTGGAATAATCCCGGCCTCAACTCTGTCGGCATCGCCGTGCAGGGGCTAGCCATCACAGGCATGGTCGTGCACGACAACATTATCACCGGCAATCGCACCGGCATTGACGTTAACAACAGCAACGGACACACCGTTCGCAACAACGTCATTGACTTCAACCGCACGGGCTTTATCTTCCGCAACCAAACCGACTTTCAAACGGTCGTGGAAAACTTCATCACCAACAACTGGACTGTCGGCATCCTCTTCCTAGACGCCAGCGGCGGCACCAACAGCCCTGTGCAGTCTGCGGCTCACTCTACGTTTAGCAACAACAACCTGAGCGCCAACTGGTACGGCCAAATTGTTGACCGTCAATCCGGCGGCTCGCTTCCCGCGCCGGGCACCAGAAACCTCAAGAACTTTAGAGGCAACTGGTTCGGAACAACGTCGCCCGTCGTCACCACCGCCAACAGCGCGGAACCGGGCTACGCCGCCCAGATTCCCGTCGCTTACGGCGGCACAGCCACACCTCCGGGCGGCCAGCCTGACATCGCAGGCCCCGCTTCCGCCAACTTCAAATACATTCCGTTTCTCTTGAGCGGCACCGACACCAACGTCGAAACAACTCCCGGTCGCGGCACGTTCGGCTTCCAGGGCGTTCCGAACACAGTTGTGGTCTCGCCTGCCAACATGAATGGTTGGGCCTTCTTCAACGATAGTCCAGGAGTCGGAACAGGCTCGGGCGGTTTTGAGGAAGGTCCGGCCACGCCGCCGCTCGGCGTCGGCAGCGCCTTCCTGACAGTTGACAGTCAGGGCCGCCATGCGCTCGGCACAGCAGCCTACGCTGGCACGCGCATGGACGACGTGACAGACCTGCGCTACAGCAGTTATCAGGACAACAACACGAACACGGTCGTCGCGCCTTCGCTTCAGTTCGACATTGACTACGACTTGACGGACACGAACACCACCTATCATGGCCGGCTCGTGTTTGAGCCGTACCAATCAGGAACCGTTCAACAGAACGTCTGGCAGAACTGGAACGCGCTGGCCGGCAACTGGTATGGAACGCGCGCGACCGTGACTATCAACGGCAACGTCAGCGTTCCCAATCCCTGCCAGCAAAATACTCCCTGCACATGGCAGCAGGTGCTCGCCAGTTTCCCCAATGCCGGCCTTCTTAACGCTGGCGCGCTGCTCTTCAAGGTCGGCGGTCCTTGGTCTCCGGGCTTCGATGGCAACGTTGACGCCTTTAATATCAGCGTCAACGCCGCGCACGTGGTTTACGATTTCGAGCCTTCACCGAGCCTCTCGATTGACAACGTTGCTCATCTCGAAGGCAACACGGGGCAGACCGATTACGTCTTCACCGTCACGCTCTCGCGCATCGCGGACCATGCCGTCACCGTCTCTTACGCGACCGCCGACGACACGGCGACCGTTGCCAATAACGACTACGACCAAACCAACGGCACGCTCACCTTCAACCCCGGCGAGACGACGAAGACCATCACCGTCAAGGTCAACGGCGACACGTCGTTCGAAGCGGACGAGACCTTCAACGTCATACTCACGTCTCCGAGCAGCGCGACCATCGCGGACGATACGGGCGTCGGGACAATCCAGAATGACGACGTGGCCGTTCCCGGCACGCTGGCTTTCAGCGCGGCCACTTATACCGTCAACGAAAACGAACCCACGCAGCACGCGACCATCACAGTCAACCGCACAGGCGGCAGCGATGGTCAAGTGACTGTTGATTACACGACCTCGGACGGCACAGCCACCGCTGGCTCGGACTACACCACGGCCAACGGCACGCTGACCTTCGCCAACGGCGTCACGTCGCAGACCTTCGACGTTCCCATTCTTGACGATAGCGTTTACGAAGGTGATGAAACCGTCATCCTGACGCTTAGCAACGCTGGCGGCGGCGCTACCATCGGCTCGCCCAATCCGGCCACGCTCACCATCGTTGAGAACGAACTGCAACCCGCGCTCTCGATAGACAACGTCACCGTCAACGAGGGCCAAAGCGGCACGGTCGATTTAGTCTTCACTGTTAGCTTGTCTGTTCAGAGCGCTTCGCCAGTCACCGTGAACTATGCGACCGCTGACAGCACCGCGCACGCTCCCGTGGATTACCAGACGGCCAGCGGCATGTTGACCTTCCCGGCCAACAACAACACGAGCCAGACCATCACCGTCACCGCCAACGGCGACACCGCCATCGAGGGCAACGAGACCTTCTTCGTCAACTTGAGCGGTGCCGTCAACGCCGTCATCAGCGATGCTCAAGGACTCGGCACGCTCGACAACGACGATGGCCCAACGGGCCGCTTAGTCTTCACCAAGTTTAACTTTGACGACGACAACAAGGCAGACCTTGCCATCTGGCGCGGCGATACGGGTAACTGGTACGTCGTCAACAGCAACGGCGGCGCGGAGACCGTGCAGCTTGACTGGGGGCGCAGCGCCCTTGGCGATGTCATCGTTCCGGCGGACTACGACGGCGACGGGCGAACTGACTTCGCAGTCTTCCGCCACTCGGAGGGCAACTGGTACGTAGTCCAGAGCACGACGGGCACAGCCGTCATTTATAATTGGGGACAAACGGGCGACGTGCCTGTGCCCGGTGATTATGACGGGGATAATCGTGCGGATGTCGCCGTCTGGCGCGAATCGGATGGCAATTGGTATATCCTCAATAGCCGCGACAACACAGTCACACTGCGCAATTGGGGAACAACCGGCGACAGGCCCGTGCTCGGCGATTTCGACGGCGACCGCATGACAGACATCGCCATCTATCGTCAGTCCGAAGGCAACTGGTACATCATTAATAGCTCGCTTAATACCGTTACCCTTCAGAACTGGGGAGGGAATGGTGATAGACCCGTGCCGGGCGACTACGACGGCGACGGGCGAACAGACATCGCCGTCTTCCGCGCGGCGGGCAATTGGTATATCCGCAAGAGCACAGGGGGCGTGACGCTTCGCAACTGGGGCAACGCGGACGACAAACTAGTCGCCGCTGACTACGATGGCGACGGCGAAACAGACCTCGCCGTCTGGCGTCCGGCCGAAGGCACCTGGTACTACATCAACAGCGACACGAACACAGGCAGCAACTACTATCTCGGAATTGCTGGCGACACGCCCGTGCCGTCGGCCTTCGTTCCGTAGGAAACAGTTGATAAGGGATAGTAGTCGGTAGTTAGGACGCTGGGGCTAGGGCAGAAAGAAAGGCGAGTGACAGTACGTTACGTTTTTCTTTCCTAGCCCTTGCTTCCTAAACCCTGACCGCCGCTATTGAGAAATCGCGGCGGCTGGCGAAACTTGGTGGCCTGCTCGAAGGCGTAAGCCAGCCGGATGAGCACGGGTTCGCTGTAGGCTCTCCCGAAAAATGAGATGCCGACGGGCAGGCCGTGAATGAAGCCAGCCGGAACGGTGATGTTCGGATAGCCCGCGACGGCAGCGGGTGTCGAGCTTGCGCCGGAAAAGTGGTCGCCGTTAATGAGGTCTGTTGTCCACGGCGGCCCGCCCGTTGGCCCAACGAGCGCGTCCAGCTTGTGCTCTTTCATCACCGCGTCAATGCCTTCCGCGCGCGACAAACGATGATTCTTCGCCAGCGCTTCCCTGTACGCCTTGTCCGTCAGCGCGCCCTTCGCCTCGGCCCTGATGAAAATCTCCTGACCGAAATACGGCATCTCACGCTCTGCGTTACGCTCGTTAAATTCTATCAACTCTTTCAACGAGCGAGCAGGAGCCGCCGTCCCGCGCTCAGCCAGATACTTGTTGAGGTCGGCCTTGAATTCGTACAACAAGACTTCAAACTCCGAGTCGTCAAACTTTCCGGCGGTCGGAATATTAGCCGGGTCAACGATGACAGCCCCGCGCTGCTTCATCGCGGCGATGGCTTCATCCATCAACTTCTCAACCTTATCGTTAAAGCC
>CAZEZJ010000471.1:0-3953 GCA_964516695.1 uncultured Blastocatellaceae bacterium | reverse complement strand
AAATAATCGGGCAGCGAGGGAACGCGGTGGATGGCCTCCTCGGCTTCAGCGCCGTGGATGCGGCTCGACCAAGCGATGTATCTCGCCAGCGCTTGATTGTTGTCGCTGAGGTGGTCGTAAACGAGCACGCCTTTGCCTTCAGCGTCGTCCGAGACCATCGCGGCAATCCCGTGTTCGCGTCCGATGCGGAGCACATCCTGAGCGGCATCCAGCGGCAGCAGTAAGACGGCGACGTTTTCCAGCGTGCGGGCGTGCTTGGTCAGCGCTCCGTTGTGGGAGATGAGAGGCACGTCGAGGCCGAGTTCGAGCGCCAGCGGGCGTGCGTCGCGAAAGCGACGGCCCGTGACCAGCGCCACCCGCACGCCCTGCTCACGCGCACGCGCGAGCGCCCGCTTGTTGCCTTCGCTCACCTCGCCGCGCAAATTGAGCAGCGTCCCGTCAAGGTCAAGCGCAATTAAACGAATAGCCATTCACAGGAAAGGTAAAGCAGGAAAAGGAAAAAGGCAAAAGGATAGTTCGAAGTTCGAGGTCTAAAGTCGCGAACCGCTGCCTTGACGCCGGGCTTTGGAAGTTAAACTTCGGGCTGTCATTATTTTCCGGTGCAAGATGAATGCTCCACCTGACGGAAAAGCTGCGGAAGGTTATATCATGTGTGGTTGAAACAAAGAGGCTGGAAGGCGAGAGCAGGGGCGCGCGAAACTGCTTTGATGCTCGTTTTCGTACATCATTACAGATTGGCGGATTCTGACATAGGCGCTTATTTCAGAGCATTAAAACTCATTGAGAGGAACGAAGCGACTGATGAACGTGACACATCTCGAATGCGGCGCGTGCGGCACGAGGCATGAGGCACGACGCTTGCACAACCTCTGCGCGCAGTGTGGCAAGCCGCTCTTGGTTCGTTACGACCTTGAACGCGCGGCGCGCAGTTTGACAAAAGAATCTTTGCGCACGAGACGCGCAGACCTGTGGCGTTATAGAGAAGTGTTGCCCGTCGAGCACGACGAGAATATCGTCTCCTTGGGCGAGGGCTGGACGCCGCTCCTGCGCGCTCGTCGTCTCGGCGCGCGGCTAGGAGTTGAAGAGCTTTACATCAAGGACGAATCGCAGAATCCGACGCAGAGCTTTAAGGCGCGCGGGATGACGGCGGCAGTTTCGTTGGCCTTGGAATTGGGAGCGAAGAAACTGGCCGTTCCATCAGCGGGAAACGCGGCGGGCGCGCTCGCGGCCTACGCTGCGCGGGCCGGACTCGAAGCACACATTTTTATGCCGCGCGATACGCCGCGCGCCAACGTCATCGAATGCGAGCAGACGGGCGCATTCGTCACGCTAATGGACGGGTTGATTACGGACTGCGGCGCGGAAGTCGGGCGACGCAAGGAAGCCGAAGGGTGGTTCGATGTCTCGACGCTGAAAGAGCCGTATCGTGTCGAAGGTAAAAAAACGCTCGGTTATGAATTGGCCGAGCAGCTTGATTGGCAGTTGCCGGATGTCATCATTTATCCGACGGGCGGCGGCACAGGACTGATTGGGATGTGGAAAGCTTTTGACGAGATGGAGGCGATGGGGTGGATTGGGTCCAAGCGCCCGCGCATGGTCACGGTGCAGGCTGCGGGTTGTGCTCCCATCGTCGAGGCTCTCAAGGCGGGGAAGCGGTTTGCGGACGAGTTTCCGAACGCCGCGACGACCGCTTCGGGCCTGCGCGTGCCGCGTGCTATCGGTGACTTCCTAATCCTCGACGCGCTGCGCGCTTCAAAGGGAACGGCCATCAGTGTGACCGACGAAGAATTAATCGCCGCGACGCGCGAAATCGGTTCAAGCGAAGGCTTGTTTGTAGCGCCTGAAGGCGCAGCTTGCGTGCCGGCGCTCAGAAAGTTGATGGAGGCGGGAGAGATTAAAACGGATGACCGAGTCGTACTTTTTAACACGGGGGCGGGCGTGAAGTATCTGGAAAGCTACGGTGGTTGATTGGCCGTCGCAAAGAGAGAAGTGAAGCGGAGAGAAGAAAGTATGAGTTATAGAAAAGCCGTGTTGTTAGTTTTGTTGGTGCTGTGTGCGGCGGGCGTCGGAGCGGCACAGCAAGTGGAAAAGGTATCGGCCGCGACGACGACGAAAGGGTCCGCGAGCGAGGTTAACAGCGCGCGTTTCGATGAATTGCGCACGCAAGGCTTCGAGGCGCTCTACAATCTAGACTACGAAGGGGCGCGCCAAAAATTCAAGGAACTGGCACGCCTCTTTCCTGAGCATCCGGCGGGGCCGCAGTTTCTTGCCGCCACGCTTTGGACGCAGACGCTTTATCAATCGCGCAGGCTGCAAGCCTCCGTCTATAACACCGAAAGCTTCTATGCGAAGAATGAAGACAAGGCCGACCCGCAGGTCGTACAGCAGTTTCGAGAGTTGACGAAAGCGTCTAAGCAGTTGGCCGAGGCGCGCTTGAAGCGCAACGCGCGCGACGTTGAAGCGCTCTATTATCTGGGCGCGGTTGAAGGCTTGAAGGCTGCGTTCGCGTATGCTGTCGAACGTCGCTTCGTGGCCGCTGCGCTCGACGGCTCGCGCGGCGTTGACCGTCATCGTGATGTCATCAAGCACGACCCGACCTACCGCGACGCCGAAGTCACCATCGGGCTTTTCGACTACACGGTCGGCGGCCTCTCGTTGCCGTTTAAAATCATGGTCGGCGTCACGGGCGCGCGCGGCTCGAAGAAGCGCGGGCTGGAAACCTTGGAGCGCGTGGCGCGCGAAGGGCGTTGGGCGCGCGACGACGCGCGGATAGTGCTCATCGCGCTCTACAAACGCGAGAAGCGTTTTCTGGATGCCATCAACGTGACGCGCGAATTGGCCGCGAAATACCCGCGCAACTATCTTTTTAAGATGGAACTGGCAGACGCCTTGGCCCAACAAGCGAACGTCGAACGCGCGGCAAACCGGACGGCTGAAGCGCAGAAGCTCGAACGCGAAGCCTTCGCCGCGTTTGACGCATTGGTGCGCGACCGCTCGACGCGGGATGCGGCGGCGCGGCTTTTAGACCTCATTCATTTTCAATACGGGGAGGCGCTCCTTGTCGCCGGGCAGCCTGAAAGCGCGGCCAGAGAATATCTGGCGGCGGCTGGCGTGCCTGGCGCTGACGCGGGCTTGATGACGATGGCGCGCCTTCGCGCCGCGCAGGCTTACGATTTGGCGGGCAAGCGCAATGAAGCGCTAACGCACTATAAGGCTGTGCTCGAAAGGCCCAACGTTTTTGACGCTCACGACGAAGCCAAGCATGGCTTGCGTGAGCCATACAGACCGAAGAACAACGGAAAGAACACAACGGAATGAACACCAACGGTAAAGCGAACAAGGAGGGCGCGGGCCGCACACGCCCGCGAAGATTACTGCTCGGCCTCGACGGCGTGCCTCACGAAGTAATTGCGGCGGCGAAGAATCGCGGGCTGTTTGATTCCTTCGGCCAGCCCTCATGCCTGCTCTCGCCCTTCCCGACGATGACGAACGTCGCGCTCGCGGCGATGCTCGGCGGAAGCGCCCCGCTCGGCTATGAAAGCCTCTATTTCGATAAACAGGCGCGAGAGCAGCGCGGAGGAGTGCGCAAGTATGTCGGCTGGCGCACGCCCGACAAAATTCCTTCGTCTTACATGGACGAGCTTGATTATCAAGAACCGCTGCCGTTTGAGTTTCTCATCTACGTTGCGCCGGATGCGGTCTGGCGCGCCGACATGCGCCGCTTTCACGAGCGCTTCCGCGCCGCGCCGCAAACGCGCGACTTCTTCGCCTTCCTCAAAGGCACGGACGGGCTGCTCCACATACGCGGGCCTGAGCGCCTCGGCGTCGCGCTCCAATCGCTCGATAAAATACTCCGCGACATACAAGCTTATTGCGGCGATGAAACGGAAATCGTGCTCTTCTCCGACCATGGGATGAACTTGCAGGAGAACCGCCGCATCCACATGCAAACA
>CAZEZJ010000470.1:0-3954 GCA_964516695.1 uncultured Blastocatellaceae bacterium | reverse complement strand
TTCGGCGGCGACACCACGCCGCTCACAGGAACGACCGCTGATGAAGACGCGGAAGCAAACGATGAAGCTTGAGCGATGAGCGATGAAGTATAAGACAAGCTCTTAACGGTTCATCATTCCGCGTTCCTACTTCGTCGTTAATTTTTATGGCTGAGAAATCGTCAGAAGCCATTGTGGTGTTGATGACGGCGGGGAGCCGCGAAGAGGCCGCGCGGCTGGCGGAGATGCTGGTCGGGTCAAGGCTAGCGGCCTGCGTACAAATTATGCCCGAGATGGAATCCGTCTATCACTGGCAGGGGAAAATCGAGCGCTCGCCTGAAACTCTATTGCTCGCCAAAACGACCACCGAGAACTTCGCGGAACTCGAACGCGAGGTGCGCGCGCTGCACACTTATGAGACGCCGGAAATCGTGGCCCTTTCGATTACGGCTGCGTCCGCGCCGTATCTTGAGTGGTTGACGGCGAACGTTCTTCATTATCGCCAATCCGGCGAGAGCGTAGACGGTGAATCGTCTGCACCAAAAAGCTGAGAGCAGTAAACTAATAGTTGACGCGCTGTGTGTTGGGCAAGAATCGGCGGGCGCGTTTGTTAACTGCTAATCTCATGTGAGATTGTTTTATCTAGCTTGCGCAGAGAGTCTTGACTTTTGCTGACTATCTCTGCGACCTCCGCGGGGGAATCCGTGAGGTAGAGCAGATTCAAGTCTGACTCGATAATCTTGCCTTCTTCCATCATTATCCCTTTCAGCCAATCCATCATTCCTCGCCAGTAAGCTGTGCCGAAGAGGATGACCGGAAAGTTTCTGATTTTTCGCGTTTGAATCAACGTCAGCGCTTCAAACAACTCATCGAGTGTGCCAAAGCCGCCGGGGAAGATGATGAAGGCCGTGCTGTATTTGACGAACATGGTCTTGCGCACGAAGAAATATTTGAAGGTCAGAGAGCGCGTCTGGTAAGGATTGCCTTTCTGTTCGAAAGGAAGCTCTATGTTGCAGCCGATGGAGAGTCCGCCCGCCTCGAAAGCTCCGCGATTGGCTGCCTCCATGATGCCCGGGCCGCCGCCGGTGATGACGGCGAAGCCCGCGCGGGCCAACAGCGCCGCTGTCTCCTGTGCTGCCTTGTACTGTGGGTTGTCAGGCGGCGTGCGCGCAGAGCCGAAGATGGAGACGCCGCGCGTAATCGTCGCCAGTTCATCGAAGCCTTCGACAAACTCGCCCATGATACGAAACACGCGCCACGTATCCGTGTGGGCAAACTCGTCTTGCTTCGGAGTCTCAAGCAACTGCTCGTCTTGCGTGACTCCTGAGTGAAATTCTGGGTTCTTATTGTCAGCCATAGTCTAACTACAGAAGTCTGGAATCAGAAGAGAAGGCGTTGCCTCACGCGGCCTCTGCTGTTTCTGTTTTGCCTGACTCCTGACACTCTCTGCTTTCTTACATCGCCATGATGTTGTAACCGCAATCAACGTGGATGACTTCGCCCGTGATGCCGGACGAGAGCGGGCTGCACAGGAAGAGCGCCGTGTTGCCAACCTCGCGTGCCTCCACGTTGCGACCGAGCGGCGCGCGTTCGGCGTGATGCTTGAGCATCATGCTCATGTTGGAAACGCCGCGCGCCGAGAGGGTGTTGAGCGGCCCGGCGCTGATGGTGTTGACGCGTATGTTGCGACGGCCCAGGTCGGCGGCCAAGTAGCGTGTGCTGGCTTCGAGCGCGGCCTTGGCCACACCCATCACGTTATAGTTTGGCACGACCTTCTCCGCGCCGTAATAGGTCATCGAAACGATGCTGCCGCCCTCTGTCATCAAGGGTAGGGCGGCGTGGGCCAGCGAGGCGAGCGAGTAGGCGCTGACCTCAAGGGCGGTCAGAAAGCCGTCGCGCGAAGTATCAACAAACGCGCCCTCTAAATCTTCTTTCGGCGCGTAGGCGATGCTGTGAATCAGAAAATCCAAACGGCCAAACTCTTCACCGACGCGCTTGAAGGCTGCCGCGACCTCTTCAGGCTGCGTCACGTCGCAGGGCACGATGAGCGTGCCCGCCATCTCCTTCGTCAAGCCTTCGACGTTCTCTTTGAGCCGTTCGCCCTGATACGTGAAGGCGAGCCGCGCGCCCTCCTCGCTCAAAGCCTGCGCCGAAGCCCACGCAATCGAGCGCTTATTAGCCACACCGAAGATAATGCCGAGTTTGTTTTCAAGTAGCATGGGGAGACCTTTCGATTTTGGATTTGCGATTCCAGATTTTAGATTGGGCAAGGACAGCGCTCGCGAATCCGAGCGCAAAATACGTCATAGCGATTTCGTCCTTATCCAATCGCAAATCCAAAATCTAAAATCAAAAATGCTTACGCCGCCGCGCTTTCCGCTTCGCCCGTCATTAACCGTTTATACTCGCCGCTGTCAACCCACTTGAGAACTTCCGAGACGCGCCAGACGGGGAAGGGATGCGTCATGCCAGAAGTGATGATGTCGGCCCAGAAACGGTCAAGAGCTTTCTCGTCATAGTTCTTCTGGAAGTCGCGCGCCTGCGCGAGAAATTGCTCGTAGTCAACTTTGGAAGCATACGTTCCGCCGCACAGTTTCATCATTGTGCGCCCAATGACGTGTGGGTCTTGTGTGACGAGCAGCGCCGCGCGGTCGCAAGACAACTCGGCCCTACGGACCCACGCGAGCAGCGCCGCTCGCATCGTGCCGGAGAGCAGTTGCTTGACGATGCCGGCCAAAGGCGACGCGAACAGCGCGCCGTTGGCAATGGCTTCGATGAGTCGCGCCGCCGTTAGATAAAGGGAGTGCTCGGCGTGTATGTGGCCGACTTCATGCGCGACCACAGCCAACACTTCCTCGTCCGTCAGGCGCTCGATGAGCGACGAATAAAGCACGATAATCGGGCGCTCGACGCCGCCCGTAAACGCATTGACGATTGGATTCTGCTGGACGAAAAGGTCCGGCATGTCCACGCCGAGCGTCGTGCAGGCGATTTGCAGCTTGGCGTGCAGGTCGGGACACTGTTCGGGCGTCACACGGACCGCGCTCGCCATGAAGATGACGCGGATGGCAGATTCACCCGTCACGGCGAGCAGTTTCTTCAAGGCCGAATCAATGCCGGGAATCGTGCGCAGGGCAGCGAGCGCACGGCTGTCCGCCGGATGCACGTATTCGTGCTTGTCTAGGTCTGCAAACTTTTTGTGCGGCTCATTGGAGAGCGGCAGGCGACACCGCCCGCACTTAGCCATGCCGCTTTCCGCGCGGACTTGGTTGCGCTGCCCGCAATAACGACAGCGAATAGAGTCTGAATTATTTTCGGTTCCCGGCGTTTCAGTATTTCCCATCTGTTGATTCCTTGCTCAGCGTCGTGCTGTTGAAAAGTTCGGGGAGCAAAATTGTTCGCATCTGCGCAAACGATTATAAGGAAGCTCTGGGCTATCAGCAATCGCTGGCAGTTTTCAGGAGCAGCCAGCGGCCGAAAAACCGGAAACTAAAAACTCTAATGCTTGAAATGGCGAACGCCCGTGAAGACCATCGCGAGGCCGTGCTCGTCGGCAGCAGCAATCACTTCCTCGTCGCGCATGGAGCCGCCGGGCTGAATGACGGCTGTGATACGGTGGCGCGCGGCTTCGTCTAGTCCATCGCGGAAAGGGAAAAAAGCATCGGAGGCGACGACCGCGCCCGGAAGCGGTAGCTTGGCACGCATCGCGCCGATTTTGACGGAATCAACGCGCGACATCTGGCCCGCGCCGACGCCGACGGTTTGCCCCTCGCGTGCGTAGACGATGGCGTTTGACTTCGTGTGCTTGCAAACAGTCCATGCAAACAACAGTGCACGCACTTCCTCATCCGTCGGCTCACGCTTGGTGACGACCCTGAGTTCATCCGGCGTCAAACGCCGCGTGTCGCGCGTCTGGATGAGCATCCCGCCCGAAATCGGCTTGTAGTCCAGACCAACAAAACGCTCAGGCGGGCC
>CAZEZJ010000469.1:0-3955 GCA_964516695.1 uncultured Blastocatellaceae bacterium | reverse complement strand
CTCAAGCCTCTTGACAATAGAACGCCACAACTGCCAAAGAAAATTAGAGCACAGCGAGTGTGCTCCATATGATAGATTTTTGGTCTGCTAGACAGCAGACAACGGTATAATATTAGTTATGTCGCTAAGCTATTTGTAACCATCTAATCTGGGAGGTGAAGGAATGGCTGTAGAGACTATATTGAGATGGATTGCTTTTTTCCCTGTAGCAGTTTTAACGGGAATTATTGGAGGGGCATTTTTTCTACTTGGAGGAAACTACCTTGTCGGTTATTGGAGAATCCCCTCGATACTTGTAATCATGATGGGATCAGTAACTATTCCCGTATGGTGGATGATAAGCGGATTAAATACAGCACCTGAGAAAAGTCCATTGGTAAAATGGGTTCTGTTATCTCCGCTCATAATTCTCAGTATACTGGTAGCGATAGTACTTTTCTTCATGGTTTTCAGATCATATCCGCCAGAAGGAATACTTGCAGGACACAGCTTATCACATAGCCTTTCACTATATTGGCAGATAGTAATCTTCGGCTGGGGTTTTATTGCGGGAACTCTTATTGTGATTGAAAAAAGTCCGAGTGAGATAACTGAATAATATTGACAGGGATGCTTCAACTCTGAAAGCGCGGCATAACAACTCATTCAACCGGACTCGCCGCCAGCAATCTTGTCATCATTCAACGTTACGTGTGGCGGCTCGCCGGTTAATTCGAGCGTTGGGCTGCTAGTTGACCGTTCCGATACAAACCAATTATCTTCAAATGGAATTACGTTCAAGTTTTAACTGGAGTGCTTATGAACATCAAAGTAATAGTTGAGCCTGGCGAAGATGGTTATTTCGTGGCGCACGTTCCAGCTCTCAAAAGTTGCTGGTCTCAGGGTAAAACCAAAGAGGAGGCTCTTGAAAATATCCGTGAGGCGATAGACCTGTATTTAGAACCCGAATCTACCGAACTGTCAGAAGATCAGGAGTTAGTTGAGCTAACGGTATGAAGTTGCCTTTGCTCTCAGGGCGGCAAGTCTTAGCCGCATTGACGCGCTTGGGTTTTGTCGAAACGCATCGAAAAGGCAGCCACGTAAAGATGAGGCATGAAGATGGAAGAGTAATAGTTTTCCCGTTCCATGATGAAGTTGATCGCTACACGTTAAAAGGTGCGCTCCGTGATGCTGACGTTGAGATAGAAGATTTCCTCAAAGAAGTCAAATAATCTGGCGCAGCCCAACAACTCATTCAACCCGACCGCCCTCTTTTACCTGTTTTATCCCATCACGGCGGCGACGCCGACGCGCAAGCCCGCGATGGTGTGGGCCTGCGCGTCTTCGTCGCGTTTGAATTCTTGGGTGAGTTGATACGCGCCGTTTACGGGTTCGGCGTAAAGCTCGATTCTTTGCTCCGGCAGATTGACGAGCCATGCTTCGTTGATGCCCGCCTTCGCGTAGAGCGGAAGCTTGTAGCGACGGTCGCTCTCGACGGTGGTGTCTGCGACTTCGATGACGAGCAGCACGTCGGCGGGCATCGGATGCGCGTGACGGTAAAAGTCGTCGCGCCAGCGCAGCAGCGCAATGTCAGGCTGTGGTTCCGAGAAATCGTCGAGCCGAATCGAACTTTGCGTGCGCACGCTAAACCTGCGGCCAGCCATCTCTGTCAGCAGTAGTGTGAGGGCATCAACGCAGGCGGCGTGCAGGCTTCCGATTGGCGACATCTCGTATATCACTCCTTCAAGCAATTCAAGGCGGGCATCGGCACGAAGGATGCCCGCCGCGCCCATGCGCTCGTATTCGTCAACCGAAATCCAGTACTTCGCCAGTTGTCTCGACATCGCCAACTCTCTTTCTCGTCAGTCTTCCTCTTCCGCTCTGATTCTCCCTTCGGCTCTGGCCTGCTCGACTATCTTTTGGGCGATTTGGCCGGGCACCTGGTCGTAGTGGGAGAACTGCATGTGGTAGGAGCCGCGCGCGGCGGTGATGGAGTTGAGCTTCGATTGATAGTCGAGCATCTCGGCCATCGGCACTTGGGCTTTAATCATCTGCTGGTTGTTGCCGCTGGCCTCCATGCCTTGCACGCGCCCACGCCGCGAGTTGAGGTCGCCCATGATGTCGCCGCTGTACTCCTGGGGCGCGACCACTTCGACATCCATGATGGGTTCAAGTAGCGTCGGCTTGACCTTCTCCATCGCGGCGCGGAAAGCTTTGCGTCCGGCGGCGCGAAAGCTGTGCTCGTCGGAATCAACGGTGTGATAAGAGCCGTCAACGAGTACGGCCTTGAAGTCAACGAGCGGGTAGCCCGCGACCGCGCCCGTCGAAGCCGCGTCAACAATCCCTTTCTCGATGGCCGGGCGGAAGTTCTGCGGCACGGAGCCGCCGAAAATCTTGTCCTCAAAGACGAAGCCTTCGCCGCGCGGCAGCGGCTCGAAGACGACCTTGCAATCACCGAACTGCCCGCGCCCGCCCGTCTGTTTCTTGTGGCGGCCCTGCACTTCCGCGCGCTGCGTGATGGTCTCCTTGTAGGGAACTTTCGGCGGATGAAGTGTGACTTCGACGCCGTAGCGCTTCTTCAGTTTATCAATCACGGTCTCGACGTGAAGTTGGCCCGAGCCTGCCAGTAGAAATTCTTTCGTCTGCGCGTCGCGGTCGAAATGAAGCGCGGGGTCTTCTTCCAGAATCTTGTGGAGGGCGACGGAAATCTTCTCCTCGTCCTGCCTGGACTTCGGCTCGATGGCGAAGGCGATTGCCGCCTCAGGGTATTCCACGCCGTCATAGACAATGGGCGCGGCCTTATCGCAGAGCGTGTCGCCCGTCTGCGTCTCTTTGAGTTTGACGCAGGCGATGATGTCGCCCGCGCGCGCTTCGTCAACCTTGTCTAGTTGTTTGCCCTGCATGAGATGGAGCGCGCCGAGGCGCTCCTGTGCGCCGCGACGAGAGTTGAGGACGTTCGCGTCGTGCTGCACGCGCCCGCTGATGACGCGCATGACGTTGATGCGGCCCGCGAAGGGGTCTGCGACGGTGCGGAAGACGTAGGCCGAGAAGGGTTCCGCGTCCGAATATTTGCGCGTCAGCATTTCGCCGTCGCCGTCCGCGTTAGACTTTCCGTGCTCCGCTTCGTGTGTCGCCGGGTTCGGCGCAAACTCTACGATGCCGTCCAGAAGGTTAGAGAGACCGGCGAGAGTTGTGCTGGAAACCGCGTAGACCGGGCAGAGCTTGCTGCCCGCAATCGCCTTCTTGATGTTGGGCAGCAAGTCAGCATCGTCTAGCGTGCCCTGCTCGAAATATTTTTCCATCAACGCGTCATCGGATTCAGCGACGAGTTCGATGAGTTTTTCGCGCGTCGCGTCAACGAGAGCGCGCCCGTCCGCCGGAATCTCAACCTCGCGCGCCTTGCCCCCCTCGTCAAACTCATAGGCCTTCAGGTGTACGACATCCACCACGCCCTTAAAATCCTTCTCCTTGCCGATGGGCAGCGTGAAGGGAATGATGGCGCGGCTAAACGTGCCGCGAGCGCTGTCGAGCGCCGCGCCGAAATCCGCGCGCTCCTTGTCGAGTTTGGTGACGGCCATAAAACGCGGCAGCATAAACTCGTTGGCATAGGCCCAAGTCTTTTCCGTCTGCACCTGGACGCCGTTAACGCCGTCCACGACGACGAGCGCGCAGTCCGCGACGCGCAAGGCGGGCCGTGCGTGCGCGATGAAGGCCGCGTAGCCGGGCGTGTCTATGAAGTTGATTTTTGTGTCTTGGTGTTCGAGATGAGCGAGCGCGGTGTTTAAGGTAATCTTTCGTTCGATGGAATCCTCGTCGTAATCCGTGACGGTCGTGCCTTCATCCACTTTGCCCCAGCGCGGCGTGGCCCCCGCCAGATAGAGAAGCGAACTGAGGAGCTGCGTTTTACCGGCGTCGCCGTGGCCGATGACTGCCAAGTTGCGAATTGACTCGGTTGCAAAAGCTTTCATAGCGTTGA
>CAZEZJ010000468.1:0-3962 GCA_964516695.1 uncultured Blastocatellaceae bacterium | reverse complement strand
CGTCGGCGAACTGCTGGCGGAGGCCGGTTATACGATTTGCACGGGCGGCTATTTGGGCGTGATGGAGGCGGCCAGCCGCGGAGCGCGTGTGAAGGGCGGTCGCGTGCTCGGCATCGTGATGAACCAATTCAAGGCTGAGCCGAACCGTTTTTTGACTGATAAGGTGGCGACAGAGCATTTTTATGAGCGGTTGCAGCAGTTAATAACACGCTCGGTCGGATTCATAGCGCTGCGCGGCGGCATGGGGACGGTGACGGAAGTCTCGCTCGTCTGGAATAAAATACAAACGCGCGTCATCGAACCGCGCCCGCTCGTCCTTTTGGGAGATTGCTGGCCGCCGATTGTCGAAGCCTGGCGGCAGCACTTGGTCGTTAGCGACAAGGATGTCTCGGTGCTGGATTTCGCTGAGACGCCAGAGCAGGCCGTCGCCGTTATCAGGCAAAAAGCAAAAGGAGTGGTCTTATGAATTGCCCTCAATGCGGCGCTTCGCTCAAGCCGGGCGCGAAATTTTGCGGCGGCTGCGGCTATCGCTTGCAAGAAGCGCAGCCGCAGCAACCGCACCAGCCGCCGCCACCGCCGCCGGTAGTTTCCGGCGGATACGCGCCGCAGGTTCCTCCATCATTCGCTCAAGCGCCGCCGCCGTTTCCCGGCGCGCAGGGAATCAATCTCGACACGGACGCACACGGGCAGGGACGCGGTTTCAATTGGGAAGTACAGCATCAGCCTTCATTCTCGCTGGCTATCATCAGCCTTCAGCCCGAGCAGTCAATCCAGGCTGAAGCGGGAGCGATGGTTTCGATGTCTGCCAACGTCGAGCTGCAATCGGAGATGAAGGGCGGGCTGTTTGGAGCCATCAAGCGTGCGGCGGGCGGCGAGTCGGCCTTCGTCTCGACGTTTACGGCGCGCGGAGGCCCCGGCGAAGTCTGCTTTGCGCCGGGCGCGCCGGGCGACATCGCGGGCCTCGAACTGGGCAATCAGACGTTCTACGTTCAATCAAGCTCTTATCTGGCGGGCGACGCCGGACTGGTTGTGGATACGAAGTGGGGCGGGGCAAAATCCTTTTTCGGCGGCGAGGGCCTGTTCGTCCTACAGGTGAGCGGCACAGGCTTGCTGCTGCTTTCATCTTTCGGCGCGATTCATCGCAAGCGCCTGGCTCCGGGCGAGCGCTACGTCGTTGACACGGGCCATCTGGTCGCGTGGGAAGGCTCGACGCAGTACACTTTGAGAAAAGCCGCCGCCGGATTCTTCCGCAGCATGATGAGCGGCGAAGGCATCGTCTCGGAGTTCACAGGCCCGGGCGAGCTTCTCATTCA
This sequence comes from uncultured Blastocatellaceae bacterium, assembly GCA_964516695.1. Lineage (GTDB taxonomy): Bacteria > Acidobacteriota > Blastocatellia > Pyrinomonadales > Pyrinomonadaceae > DASVTR01. The sequence goes on along the minus strand of CAZEZJ010000468.1, from coordinate 2,649 downwards.
GACGCGAAACTTGCAGGCGTTCGCGAGCCTCCTGAAACCCTTTTTCCCAACGCAGTCAGGCGGCAGCGGTTTTAACGTTAACCTTGGTGGCTGAGAAGACAGACTTTTAAATTTGTGTTTTATGACTGAAACTCTGATTGCAGCGCAAGCGAATGTTTTGCCGGCAGACCGCCCGGGCGCGGGCAAGCGCATCAGCATTATCGGCGTGCCGCTTGGGTTTGGTTCCAGCCTGGCGGGCGTTGACATCGGCCCCGCGGCCCTGCGCGTCGCGCGCCTTAACCAGCGCATCGCCCAACTAGGCTACGAGGTGCGCGACATCGGTGATTTACGCATCGTGCGCCCCGATTTATCAATTGAGCCGGTGGAGAAGCCGAAGTATCTGCGTGAGATTAGCCTTGCGTGCGAGGATTTGGCCGTCGAGGTCAGCAACGTTTTGAGCGCAGGCGAACTGCCCATTACGCTCGGCGGCGACCATTCAATCGCCATCGGCTCGATAGCCGGAGTCGCATCCTTTTTCCGCGAGCGCAAAGAGCCTGTCGGTCTCATCTGGTTTGATGCTCACGCGGACATGAACACGCCTGAGACTTCTCCTTCCGGCAATATTCACGGGATGCCGCTGGCCGCTCTTCTCGGCTACGGAGCAAAGGAGTTAACACACGTCGCGGGTTTTGCTCCCAAACTCGACCCACAGTTTTGCGCACACATCGGCGCGCGCGACCTAGACCAAGGCGAGAAGGAGCTAATCCGAAAACTCGGGATGCGATGCTTCACCATGCGCGAAATAGACGAGCGCGGGATAGCGGCCTGTATGGATGAAGCGATTGGCATCGCGGCGCGGGCAACGGCCGGCTATTGCGTCACGTTTGACGTTGATGTCATGGACCCGGGCGATGCTCCAGGTTCGGGCACGCTCGTGCGCGGCGGTTTGACGTACAGAGAATCGCATCTCGCGATGGAGAAGATTGGCGAAGACGGACGAATGCGCTCGCTCGAAGTCGTCGAGATTAACACGGCCCTCGATATTAACAATCGCACGGCGGAACTGGGCGTCGAACTGATTTTATCCGCGTTGGGGAAAACTATTCTTTAAGATGGCTAGAAAATTACGTGTTGGGGTGGTCTTCGGCGGGCGTTCGGGTGAGCATGAAGTGTCGCTGCGTTCGGCACACTCTGTCCTTGAATCTTTAGACCCCGCGAAATATGAAGTGGTGCCGATTGCCATCACGAAAGAAGGGAAGTGGCTCGGCCCGGTTGATGCCGTGGCTTTGCTGCCCCAAGAATCGAAAAAGCTGATTCCCAAAAAGGCGGTGGCGAAAGCCAGCGAAATCTTGAGCATCGTCGGTGATTCATCGCACCCGGGCTTTATCTCACAGCAAGGCGACGCCCGGCGCGCGGACGAAAAATTGCTGGACGTTGTCTTCCCAGTCTTGCACGGAACGTACGGCGAGGACGGAACAATACAAGGTTGGCTGGAGATGGCTGGCCTGCCCTACGTTGGCTGTGGTGTCTTGGCTTCATCCTGCGGCATGGATAAAGTCACGATGAAAGCTCTCTTTCAAGAAGCGGGCTTGCCCATCTGTCATAGTCTCTGGTTTCTACGCTCCAAGTGGGAACGCGAGCCTGAGACCATCATGCGCCGCATCACACAAGAACTCGCTTTCCCCTGCTTCGTCAAACCTGCTAACTTAGGTTCTTCCGTCGGCATTTCAAAAGCTGACGATAAAGACTCGCTCGTGCGAGCCATCGAACTGGCGGCGCGTTATGACCGGAAAATTCTTGTTGAAGAGGGACTCGATGCGCGCGAGATAGAATGCGCCGTGATGGGCAATGATGAGCCGCAAGCGAGCCTGCCGGGCGAGTATATAGTGAAAGAAAAGTCGGCTGCTTTCCTAGATTACACGGAGAAATATTCCAATACCGGACACGTCGAGTTCGTCGTTCCCGCTCCGCTGCCGAAAGCCGTCACGACGCGAGTCAGGCAGTTGGCCGAGCGCGCCTTCAAAGCGCTTGACTGCGCAGGACTCGCCCGCGTGGACTTCTTCCTGCGCCGCGATACGCAAGAACTGCTCGTCAACGAGTTGAATACAATGCCAGGCCTCACGGATGTCTCAGGCTTCCCGAAAATGTGGCTGGCGAGCGGCCTCACCTTCTCAGATGTTATTGACCGCTTGATTGAACTCGCCCTCGAACGCCATCAAGAGAAATCACGCAACCAGACGAGCATTTAAAGCCTGGCGCGCCGATGCTGCGATTCCTTCGCCTTTGATTCGAGGAATGACTTGAAGAAAAGCGCCGTCCGCGTTTATTTAGCGGCGCGGTAGCCTTTGCGCGTGCGTGCGGCCAACTCAGGGCGCGACATTTTGACTTCCAGCGTGCGCCACTTTCCGTCTCGCGTGCGATTGGTCGGGCGATAGCCGATGGTGTATTGATTACGCAGTTCTTCGACAATCCCCGTGAATGCTTCACGCAAGGCTTGCCCGCCCGGCGTGGCGACGAAACGCCCGCCGCTTTTGGCCGCAAAATTTCGCAGCACCGCCGCGTTCTGCTGGTTAACGGCGCTAGCTCCGCGAGAAGCAGACATGTCAACCGTATAAATCGTGGCTTGAGCGGCCAGCGCCTGGTTCAGCGCTTTCTCGGCGGAGGCACGGC
>CAZEZJ010000467.1:630-3976 GCA_964516695.1 uncultured Blastocatellaceae bacterium | reverse complement strand
GATTGCGCGCAATCGCCGCGACTATCATCGCGCCGATGTAGCCCGGCAGTTTGAAGAGCGCGCCTAAAACATTCGGCAGCTTGTTGCTCAATTGATTGAGCAACAAGCTGAGCAGCGCGCCTAAGCCCATGATTACCAGCACCAGTATCAGGTTGCGCAGCACGATGAGCGTCGTTAATTCGTTTTCCTCTTTGGCAGCACTCTGAAGCGCGCTCCTTTCATCATCATGCGCCGCGCCCGTTTCTCCGGTTGGCCCAACCGCCCAGTAGCTTTCCGTCCTGTGGTCTGCCGAATCTTCGCGCGTCGTTTTCTCCGAAACACTGCTTTCAATTTTCGGTCGCGCCAAACGAAAGAAGCGAATCAAAGCGGTCGCGGTCGGATTGCCGACGAGGCTCGCCATGAAGATGCCGAAGGTGGCGGAGGCGATAATGAGCGTGCCCGCACCCGTGATGCCGAGCGCTTCAAAATCGCTCGCGCGCGCCAGTCCGGTCGCGGGGCCGCCCGTTAAGGTCAACGACCCGCAGATGACGCCGAGCGGCGCGGGAGCATTCATCGCGTGCGCCAGCGCCATGCCGACGAGGTTCTGCACAATGGCCGTCGCGGACGCTATCAGCCAGAAGAAGCCCAGCCGCCAGCCGCCCGTTTTCAAAAGCGCGAGCGTGGCGCTCAGGCCGATGGTCGTGAAGAAAATGGTTTGGAGTGGGTCGCGTAAGCTTGTATCTAGCGTGAGGCCGAGCGTGCCGCGAGCGCGTAAAATGAGCACTAGAAAAGCGAACAGGAGGCCGCCGATGGCCGCTGCCGGAATGCTGGATTTTTTCAGAAACGAGATGCGCCGCTGGATGAAGTAGCCGAGTGTCAAAACGAGCACGGAGAGCGCCAGCGTGAGCACCAGGTCGAGTTTTAGCGTGCGCAGTCCTTCAACAAGAGTTATCTCCATCGTGATAGGAAATGCAGTCGTCAACAGGTGCGCCGCCTGAGAAGGAGCGCGGCAAACATTCTCAGTTTCATCTGAGCGGTTGTCTATCTTTCAAGCTTAGTACATGAAGGCCGGGCGCGTAGTGTATCATTAGCTCTCGCCGGAACGATAGAGATTTTCAGGGCCTTCCAAAGACACAAGTGTGGACCAGCTAACGCAAAACTTGCGCGCGATTGTAGGCCGCGACGCCGTACTGGCTGACCCCGAAGAATTGCTCGTTTACGAGTGTGACGGGCTGACGCAGCACAAGCGACGCCCGCGCGCCGTCGTCTTCCCCGAAAGCTCCGAAGAGGTGGCGGAAGTGCTGCGCGTGCTCTGGCGCGAGCGCGTCGCGTTTGCTCCGCGCGGCGCAGGCACGGGCCTCTCCGGCGGCGCGTTGACCGAAAGCGTGGTGGTCGAGTTGGCGCGGATGCGCCGCCTGCTTCGGCTTGATGCGGAGAATCGCAGAGCAATCGTTCAGACCGGACTCATCAACGCGCAACTCTCGCGCGCCGCCGCGCCCTTCAATCTTCATTACGTGCCAGACCCTTCGAGCCAGATGACTTGTACCATCGGCGGCAACATCGCTGAGAACGCGGGCGGCATACACTGCCTGAAATACGGCATGACGGTCGACCACGTCGCGGCGGCACGCGTCGTCCTCGCCGGAGGCGAGACGATTGACCTTTTCGCCGGCGGCGCGGCTGCGCCCGGCTACGACCTGCTCGGTGTCTTCACCGGCTCGGAAGGAACGTTTGGTATCGCGACGGAAGCGACGCTTCATTTGACGCCGCTTGCGCCCGCCGTCCGCACGCTGCTGGCAGACTTCGCGGATGTCAACGACGGCAGCCGCGCCGTCTCCGCTATCATCGCAGCCGGACTCAAGCCCTCTGCGCTTGAGATGATGGACGGCGTAGTTATTCGCGCCGTCGAGCAAAGCGTCTTCGCTGCTGGCTTGCCGCCTGATGCGCAAGCGGCGCTGCTGATAGAGCTAGACGGACTGGAAGCCGGATTAGACGAAGAAGCGGCGCGGGCCGAAAGCATTTGCCTTGCCAGCGGAGCGCGCAGCGTCCGCCGCGCGCGAGACGAACGCGAGCGCAAAGGTTTTTGGGCCGCACGCAAGGGCGCGTTTGGCGCAATGGGTCGTCTCGCGCCAGACCTCATGTTGCAGGATGCGGTCGTTCCGCGCTCGCGCCTGCCGGAAGTATTGGCCGCGACCTACAGCATCGGTCTCAAGTACGGCTTGCTGGTCGCCAACGTTTTTCATGCGGGCGACGGGAATCTACATCCGTACATCTGCTTCGATTCGCGCAAGCCCGAAGAAGTGAGACGCGTCAAGGAAGCCGGGCGCGAGATGATGGAGACGTGCGTGCGCGCGGGCGGCACGATTACCGGCGAGCACGGCGTCGGTTTGGATAAAAGCGATTACCTGCCGCTCATTTTCAGCGCAGATGACATGGACGCGATGCTCCGCGTTCGCGCGGCCTTTGACCCTGAAGGCTTATGCAATCCCGGCAAGATTATCCCGACCGCGCGCAGTTGCGGCGAAGCGCGCGGCGCGTTGCGCAGGCGCAATGATGCGCAGGAAGAAGAACGAGGAGACGCCGAAATACGAGAACGCAGCGATGAAGCGCCCCCTTCATCGTCGTCAAGCGACAACGCTGACAAAGCAACAGAAAAGATAGATGCTAAGCAACACGCTTCTGCGCCGCCGCGCTCTGGCATCATCGCGTCTCGCCCCGCGCCATCTCTAGCTCCAACTGTCTTCACTCGCGGCCTCTTCAACATCGAAGCCGCACACGCAGCGCTGGCGCGCATCGTCGGAGCCGAGCAGGTCGTAGCTGCGCGGTCGCGCAGCATCAACGCGTCTCACGCTCGCGTGGACGCGCCCTGTCTCTCCGTGTCGCCTGCGAACGCCGAGGAAGCTTGTGAGATATTGCGGCTGTCTGCGCTTGAAGGTTGGGCGCTGATTCCTGCGGGAGCGGGAACGTGGCTTGATGCGGGGCAGCCCGCTGCTCGTTGTGATGTTATCTTGCGAACGAATCGCATCGCGCGCATTATCGAGCATGAACCGGCTGACCTCGTGGCGGCGGCTGAAGCGGGCGTCACGTTGGCCCAGTTTAATGATGAGTTGCGACGAGCCGGGCAGTTTTTGCCGCTCGACCCGCCGGATGATGGGCGCGCGAGCCTGGGCGGCATCGCCGCGACCGGAATGGCTGGCGCGCAAGCGTTAGGCTACGGAGCGCCGCGCGGGTACGTCATCGGGATGCGCGTCGCCCTCGCCGGTGGACGCTTGATAAAGGCTGGCGGGCGCGTGGTGAAAAACGTCGCGGGCTATGACCTTTGCAAGCTGTTCGTCGGCAGCTACGGAACGCTCGGATTGATTCTGGA
>CAZEZJ010000467.1:0-570 GCA_964516695.1 uncultured Blastocatellaceae bacterium | reverse complement strand
TTGCTCCGAGCACAACTCTTCCCCGTCGCCCTCGAACTGCTCAACGCGCGGGCAGCCGCAGACGTTGCTGCACCCATTGACAACGAAAACGATTGCGCGCTGCTGATACGCTTCGCGGGCGCTCGCGCCGCCGTTCGTTTTCAGATTGAACAAGCACGCGCGCTCTTAGACCGCGAGCGCGGAATTAAGCGGACAATTGTGCTTTCCGATGACGAATCGCTGTGGCGTGAGCTGGCGGCGTTGCCTCTGCGAGAAAGCGAACAACTAATTTGCCGGATACACGTCGCGCCTAGCCTGCTCGGCGCTGGCACGCGGGCGTGGGCGATGGTCGCTTGCGTGTTATCAGCTCATCGCCAGCGGAGCGGAACGCAGGCGTCGAGCTTTTGTCAAAATGGCGTTCGCTGGCAGAGGAGGCTGGGGGGTGGCTGATTGTTGAGAGTGCACACGATGAAATAAAAGAGGTCTTCGACGCCTGGGGCGATGCGGGCGCGGGCGCAATTGTGATGCGACGCATCAAGCAGCAGCTTGACCCGTCGCAGATGTTTAGCCCGCGCCGCTTCGTCGCGGGCA
>CAZEZJ010000466.1:0-4006 GCA_964516695.1 uncultured Blastocatellaceae bacterium | reverse complement strand
GAACAACCTTTTGCTGGCCCTCAAAGGGCTTTCCTCGTCCGAAGATTACATTCGCGCCGAAAACGCTTCCTTCAACCCCATGCACGAACCCGAGTCCATGCTCAGCATGATTGAATAAGGCAGAATTCAGAATCAGGAAGAACAGGAAAGCCCAGAAGAAAATCAGCAACAGCCAGCTTCAGCTTCGTCTTCCTGATTCTAATTCCCGACACTCTCTAAAATCCTATGATTGTCATCTGTTCCAGTTGCTCAACGCGTTTGCAGTTAGACGAGGCGAAGCTTCCGGCGCGCCCGTTTACGATTCGTTGTCCGAAGTGCCAGAACATTATTAACGGGCAACCGCCCGCTGGCCCTGTTAGCCCCGCCGAGCAGAGCGCGCTGGCCGTCGGTAGCGCGCCCGCGCTGGAAAACGTGCGTTACAGGCAGCCGAAGACCGCTCCCGCATTCAAGCTCGAAACACCTGAAGAGGATGAAGACATAGAAACGCTGGCCCGTCCGAAGGCGGCGTCAAGTGAGAATGATTTGGCGCGCTTGCTGGCAGACTTGTTGCAGCGCGGCGGCGCATCTTCAGACCGTGCGGAAACACGCGGCCCGGGGCGGCTCCTCAGTTGGGGACGCGAGCGCAAGAGTGCGCTCGTGTGTGTGCCCGTTGCGCGCCGCGAGACGGTGGCGCGCCTGCTGGCGGAGAGCGACTACGAAGTCTTCGTCGCAGAGGCTACGGCGCAGGCCAGCGAGAGGCTGCGCGAGGAGCAGTTGAATGTAGTTGTCCTCGACCCTGAGTTTGACACCATCGAGCAAGGCGCGGCCTTCGTCACGCGCGAAGTCAACGCGCTCAGGCCCGCGCAGCGCCGTCGCCTGTTGTTCGTTCACCTGACGCCGACGGCCCGCACCCTCGACACACATGCAGCCTTCGTCAGTAACGTTAACCTGGTCGTTAACCTCGCAGACCTTGAACACTTGCCGCACGCGCTCGAACGCGCCGCGCGCGATTACAAGGAACTCTACAGAGACTTCAATACGGCGCTCAACGTCGCCACCTATTAGGTTCGGTTTTCTCCGACACAGCCGAAGACGGCGCTGTTCTCTTCATCAAGCGCTCCGCACGGAAAGTTCTTGCGGAGCGCTTCTTCTTTTCCCGCGCCAAGCGCCGCTTTGTAGCGGCGAGATTGACTTCGACGCGCGACTGTTAAGGCATCTTGTAATCTGCTAATCTTAGAGGCTGTCGGCCAATCTGATTAGAGCTTCGGCCAATTAAGCGCGCCGGAAAGGAGTAGGCTCTACATGGCTTCGGATGAACGCCGCCAAGAGGATGCTCAAGTGCTAGCCACCATCGCGGTGCATGGCGGCGAACACGCGCGCCAGCCACACGGCGCGGTCGTCTCGCCCGTGTACCACTCTTCGACTTACGGCTTCGAGACGTTCGATGAAATGCGCCGCTACGCGCGCGGCGAACTGGCGGAAAGCTATTTCTATTCTCGATACGCTAATCCGACCGTGGCGGAAGTCGAGCGGAAAATCGCGGAGCTTGAAGGCGGCGAGGCGGCGGTCGTCACCTCGTCCGGTTCGGCGGCAACCTTCTGCGCGCTCTCCGCGCTCTGCGCGGCGGGCGACGAAGTCATCGCCTGTGATTCAATCTACGGCGGGACGATTAAAATTCTGACCGAATTGTTCAGCCGCTTTGGCGTCGGCTCGCGCTTCATCAGCATCAACGACATCGTTCGACTGCCCGAACTGCGGGGCGAACGAACACGCGCCTTCTGGTTTGAATCGCCCGCGAATCCCATTAATCGCCTCGTTGATTTGGAAACGGCTGCAAGCGCTGCGCGCGAGGCCAAAGTCTTTTCGATTATTGACAGCACGTTTGCGACGCCCGTTGTGCAGCGCCCGCTCTCTTTCGGGATAGATGCTGTGATGCACAGCGCGACGAAATATTTTGGCGGTCATGCGGATTTGACGGCGGGCGTGGTTGTCGGCGCGGCCAGCTACATTCAGCGCGTGCGGCGCATCGCTGTGCTCACGGGCGCGACGCTTGACCCGGCGGCGGCTTATCTGTTGGGGCGCGGGCTGAAGACGTTGGACGTGCGCGTCCGCGCCGCGTGTGAGAATGCGCTCAGGCTGGCACGCGCGCTGAGCCACCATGAAAGAATCGCTCGCGTCTATTATCCGGGCCTCGAAGAGAGTGCTGATTACGAGTTGGCGCGACGCCAGATGAAAAACTTGGGCGGCGGCGTCGTGGCTATCGACCTCGCCGGCGGGGAAGCGGAGGCCGAGCGCTTCTTTAACGCTCTACGATTGGTCAAGAGCGCGCCGAGCCTCGGCGGAGTGGAAACGCTCGCCAGTTATCCGCTCTATTCGTCGCATTACGGATTCTCCGATGAACAACTGCGAGCCGCGGGCGTCTCGGCGTCAACCGTTCGCTTCGCCGTCGGCATTGAAGATGCCAGCGACATCATCGCCGACGTTACTCAGGCGCTTGATAAGAGCGCAGTTCAATAAGCTCTGTGTCAGCAGGCAGAAGAAACGAAAGCCGGCCAAGAGGTTGAAGTCTCTCCCTTTGGCTAGTTGATGCCGGGTGCCGCTTTTGATTCGGAATTCTGTTTTATGGTCAGCGGTGAAACTCCAATTAACGCTCACGCGGCGCACGTACCTGACGGCGACACGCACGCGCATGGCTCGCACGCGCACGGGCGTGTCGAGCGCAGTCGTCGTCGCTTGAGTCTGGTGCTGGTGTTGACGGGCATTTACATGGTGGCCGAAGCGTTGGGCGGTTGGTGGACGGGGTCGCTGACGCTGCTGGCCGATGCCGGGCACATGCTGGCCGACGTGGCGGCGCTGGCGCTGGCGCTCCTTGCCATCTGGTTCGGTTCGCGGCCCGCCACGCCGCGTAAGACCTTCGGTTATTACCGGCTGGAGATTTTAGCGGCATGGATTAACGGCGTCGCGCTCGTCTGCATCGCGCTCGTTATCTGTTACGAAGCATACGAGCGCTGGGCCTCTCCGCCCGCCGTCAAGAGCACGCAAATGTTGCTGATTGCGGCGGGCGGACTTCTTGTTAACGCCATCTGCGCCTGGCTGCTGCACGGCGAACACGAGCACGACCTGAACATGCGCGGCGCGTGGCTGCACATCATCGGAGACGCCATGGGGTCTGTTGGCGCAATCATTGCGGGCGTGCTGATGTCCATCTATGGTTGGTATACGATTGACCCGCTGGTGAGCGTTCTCATCGGCTTGCTGATTGTCTGGAGTTCGTGGAGCCTCATTCGCGTCTCGACCAACGTGCTCCTCGAAGGCACGCCCGCGCATATCAATCTGGCGGCTGTTGAAGACGCTATTTTAAGAACCGACGGCGTGCAGGATGTCCATGACCTGCACGTCTGGACGATTACTTCAGGCCGCGAAGCCTTGAGCGCGCACGTTATTCACATGGAGACCACCTCGCAGCCGGAGCTTTTGAAAGAACTGCGCGCGAAGCTCTATGAGAAATTCGGCGTTGACCATCTGACGATTCAGATGGAAACGCCCGACTTTGAGGATGAAACGTTCCACTTCTGCCACACCGGCATAGCCTGCTTCCGGTCGGAAAGGGAGTGACAACGGTTTCTAGTTTCCGATTGACTGCAAACTCTCAAACGATAACTGAAAATTGAGGCATGGAAATCAGTCTGTTGCTCACTCTTGACATACGCGAACAGGCGGCGCTGCAAGCGGCGCTCGTGACTCACGGCGCGCCGGATGCTCTGGTGACGCTGGCGCTCACAGGCGCTTGCCGCCTAACTTCGCTCGACGAAGCCAGGCGGCTGCGCCAATGGCTCAATGAAGCGCGGCGCGCGGGCGAGACAGACTTCGCCTCGCTCAACGTCATCGAGCGCGCGCTCGTCAAGTTTGGCGTTTGAACCACAATCATCTTCATCTTCCGTTGCCGTCAAAAATCACATGCAGATTGCATTAAGATACGGGCGCGATGCGCTCGCTCTGAATTATGATGAGGCGCGTTATCGTGTGC
>CAZEZJ010000465.1:0-4012 GCA_964516695.1 uncultured Blastocatellaceae bacterium | reverse complement strand
CGCAACATCAAGCGCCGGCCTGAAACGGGCGATGTCTGGCTGCTGACCGACGCGGGCTACAATCTGCTGCTCTCGATGAATAATTACAAGTGGTACTACCATCTCATCTCCGCTTCGCGCGCCGACGCCGCACACGAGACGGAATACAAGGTGGCCGGGCCGCTCTGCGATTCCGGCGATGTCTATTTCGACATCGAACGCGAGGGACGCTTGCCAGACTATCGCCGGATTCCGGCAGACGTGCAGCCCGGCGAAGTGCTGGCGCTCTTGAATAGCGGCGCTTATTCGCTCGCGCAAATGTTTCCCTACAATGGTCGCCCCCTCCCCGCCGCCGTGTTGATTCGCACAGACGGAAAGGTTGACGTAATCCGTCGCCGCGATACTTACGAAGACTTGCTGACCAATGACATCTGGTAACGAACTCGAACGATAGAGCTTCAAACTCGATAGCCAGCGAAGGTTAATTTTATATGTCAACGCCTGCGCGCAGTAACATTACCTTGATTCGTGGCCTGACGCTGATTGCTGCCGCGTCAATCGTCATCGGCAACGTCATCGGCACGGGCGTCTTTTTGAAGACGCGTGTGATGACGTGTAACGTCGGGACGCCGTGGATGGTCATCACGGTCTGGGTGGCGGCGGGCATTTTGAGTCTGGCGGGCGCGCTGACCTACGCGGAGCTGGCGGCGATGATGCCGAGAGCGGGCGGCGAGTATGTTTTCGTGCGCGAGGCTTACGGCTCTACGCTCGGTTTTCTCTACGGCTGGATGCAGGTCTTCATCGCGAAGACCGGCTCGCAGGCTTCCGTCGCCGTCGCCTTTGCCATCTTTCTCAACGACCTCGCGGGCGGAACGCTCGGCGGCGTCTATTTCAAGACGACGCTCTTTGGCACCGAATTCCAGTTTGGAACGTTGCAGGTCATAGCGCTCTCGGCCATTGCCATCGTCACATTGATTAACTGCGCTACCGTCAAGGTCAGCGGTAACATCGCTGCCTTTCTGACGGTGATAAAAATCGCGCTCGTGCTGGGCGTCGGCATCGGCGCGTTTCTGCTGGCGCGCGGCGGCGCTTGGTCACACTTCGCGATGGCGAACGTCCAGTGTCCGGCGCTTCCTGACATTGCGTTGTGGACTGCGGACTGCGGCAGGTGTTTCGGTGTCAATGACGCGGCGCGCTACGGGGTTGCGGGCTTCGGAGCGGCGATGCTGGGCGCTTTGTGGGGCTACGACGGCTGGAATAACCTGACGCTCGTTGCGGGCGAAGTCAAAAACCCGCAGCGCAACATTCCGCTCGCGTTAATCGGCGGAATGCTCATCATCATGTCGCTCTACGTCTTCGTCAACATAGCCTACTTCTACGCGCTTGACCCGACGACGATTGCCAGCATCCCTGAAAGCTCTTCGGTCGCGCGTGAGGTCGCGATGACGTTTCTCGGCCCGGTCGCCATCAGCCTGATTGCCGCAGCCCTCATGGCCTCATCCGTCGGCACGCTGCACACTTCTATTTTGACGGGCGCGCGTGTCCCCTACGTCATGTCGCGCGACCGCCTCTTTTTCCAGAACCTCGCGCGTCTTAGCCCGCGCACGCATGTGCCCATCGGCGCGCTCGTCCTGCAAGGCATCTGGGCCAGCGTGCTGGCGCTGTCAGGGTCGTTCGACACGTTGACTAACTACGTCATCTTCGGCTCGTGGATTTTCTACGGGCTGGTGACGGCCTCCGTCTTTATCTTTCGCCGGAAGATGCCGGACGCCGTGCGCCCTTATCGCGCGTGGGGTTATCCGGTTGTGCCCATCCTCTTTCTGCTCGTGACAGCGTGGCTGCTGATTAATACTCTGATTACCACTCCGGTCGAAGCCCTCATCGGGCTGGGCCTCATTCTGATTGGCCTGCCCGTTTATTACTACTGGGCACATCACAACCGCGTCACCTATCAGGGCGTGCCGCTCGCGGGCGACGACGAAGAGAGTTGACCCTAAACTTGTAAACTGCTGACGCAAACAAACGTGGCCGCGCCGCGTCTTGTTGCTTGCGAGCGCGCGGGACATAAATATTCTTGACTTGCGTGAAGACTTAGCGTAGAAGCAGTGCGGTTCGGCAACGAGCCGCGTCAACCAGGTGACCCTTAAAGCCACCTCTGACCCGTAACCTCTAACCATTCTGGAAAGGAGCTTCCCCCAAATGAACAGCCGCATCCTCGGCATCATCGGTTCAGTCCTGATTATCATCGGCATCTTCATGCCGATTGTCAGCATTTTCGGAATCAACATCACCTACTTCGACAGCATCAAATCAGGCTCAGGCCCAGACGGCTTTATCTTTCTCGGTCTCGGCGTGGTTTCGCTCATCCTCGCGTTGATTAACAAGACTCGCCTCCTTATCGCGACCGGAATCCTGACGCTCGGCTACGTCGCTCTCTCCTTCATCGGTTATAAATCAAAGATGAACGAAGCCACCAGCGGCGTCGATAGCCAAATCAACGCGCAATTGGGCAACATCATTCAGTTGCAATGGGGTTGGGCGTTGTTCGTGCTCGGCGGCATACTGCTCATCGTCGCCGGGATTATGAAGAAATCAGGAAGCGACGCAATCCCCACCTACGGCGCGCCTCCGCCGCCGCCTTCGGGATATGCTCCGGGGTCGGGTCAACCGCCGCCTTATAACAGGTGAAGCCGAATAAGAGAGTTGCTAGCCCCGGCCCGCAGTCTTAATGTTCGGGCCGAGACGGCTGGCAACTTGCCGCCGGATAAAAAGCAAGGAGTTGTTGTCGCGGCGCGCAACGCGATGAGAGACTTGCGCGCCGCCAGCCGCCGCCAATGATGAGTGTAGTAGAGCGCAGAAGGGCCGAGCGCGTGCGTGTTAATCTCGACGTCACTATCGCTGAGCGCGCGCGCCAGCGCAGGGGCACTATCAGCGACATCAGCGTCACGGGCTGCTTCGTCCTCTCGGCGGGCGACGCCGCAGCCAGCGAACCCGTCATAGTGACCATCGAACTGCCGAGCAAGAAGGTCGTCAAACTGACGGGCGAAGTCGCTTACAACACTCCCGAGATTGGGTTCGCCATGCGCTTTACGGAACTACCGACAGGCTCGCTAAACTTCATCGAGAAACTCGTCAGGCGTCTCGGCCAAACGTCCCGCCGTCCTGCCCGCACCACTGAGCAATAACCAACCGTCAACTGAAAAATAAGAGACGACGAAGACAGTTGTTTTAATAGTGAGTTTTGTGTCTGGGCGAGACTGGCAAATTCCCTGCACAGACAAGCTCGTCTGCTACGCGCTGTCAGCCCCTACCGGATTTTGCTGATAATCTCGCGAATCTGTTTGCAGTGGCGCTGCTCGTGGTAGCCGACGAAGGCGAAGGCTTTAACACCGCTGAGCTTGCCGAGGAACGGATGCTTCATCACCACCTGGTTGAGCCGTTCGCGCCCGTGCTCGTCGCTCAAGGCTTTGAGCGACGAGCGCAGGCGGTTGTATCTCTCAACGGCAATCTCTTTTGACGGCGCAGCGAGCGGTTCGACAAACTTCGGCGCGCGAACGCGACGAACGCGGCGGCCCACCAGCAGCGAGTAGGGAATCAGGCGATAGAAGAGTTGTAATTTTTGCGGCGGTCGCGAAAGCTCGCGCCGGAGTCCATCGATGACGTGCTGCTCGACGAGGCAGAGATGATGCAAGACCTCCGCCACGCTCCATTCGCTCGCCACGGGTCTCTGAGCAAACTTCTCAGCATCGAGCGGCGCGATTTCTTCCAGCAATTGCCTGTGCACCGAATCGAGCCGGGCTATTACCTTTCTCATCAGCCTTGCAACTCGGCCATCATCGCCGCCGGATTCCAGTAGCCACGGATAGTTTGAATCTTGCCCGCGTCGTTAATCTCGAAGACATCTATGCCCTCGAAAGTGACTTCGCGCCCGTTCTTGCCCGTGCCCCGGCCAGTCCATTTGACGGCGGCCTCGTTACCGCTCGTGAAAACGTGGTCTTCGTAGAGTCCGACCTTCTCGAAAGCTCCGGCGATG
>CAZEZJ010000464.1:0-4021 GCA_964516695.1 uncultured Blastocatellaceae bacterium | reverse complement strand
ATCCGGCATCTCCCTTTCGTCGTTTATCACTGCTGCGTCCACACGCTTCTTTGCTATCTTATCTGTTGACAGATGAAGATAAAAAGCCCGACTATTAAGCGACATCCGAATGGTGCTTGAAGGCTCAAGAGGGCCGCACGCTCCGCAGACGGCGGCCGCGCTAACTCTAAATCGTTGACAGGCATCGTCAGCCGGATGGCTTCATCTTATCCCAGAGGCAAAATCGCTTGCGCAGCAATTCGGCAGATCAGGTTTTTGCTCGCACCGCGCGGACACACGTCTCAGCCAGCGCCAACGCGCAGCGGCGCTCGTCAAACAGCCGTTTGCCTTCAACCTCCGGCTACATGATTGGCGCAGCCGTGGCAGCCGCGACGCTGTTTGCACTCTTGTGGGGAATGCTGCACAGCAGCGGCGACGAAGCGCCGTGGATTCCTGCGGGCTTGGCCGCCAGCGTCGTGATGCTGGTTGCCTTCGCTGCGCGCGAGGTCGTGATGCGCCGTGCCTGGACGCGTCATATCCTCGACCAAGACAGGCGCGACCCACACGCAGAGAAGGTGAGCCGAAAGCAATCTGGCGGCAGCACGGGTAAGCACAGAACTGTTGATACTTATGCCGCGCAGTTGCGCGCCCTGCAAAGACAGTCTGCCGAGACGGACGCCGCCGGAGATGCGCCCGATGCACACCTTGATGCTTACCAGTCATACAAAGAGTTTATCTTAGGAACGGACGAGGCGTTACGTTCGAGCAGTTTGTCGGCGGAGAGTCGTGTGGCTTTACGCGCGGGCCAAGAACGCGCACGCGCACTGCAAAAGCATCATCTGCTCGTCTGGGCGCGTGGTTCAACTCGCGCTCTAACGCATGAAGCGCAACGGCGCGCGCGCGTCTGGGATAAGATTGAGACGGCCCAACGCGCGCTCGACGTGATTCAGACGGCGCGAAAGTTCTACGCGGACGAAACGGAATTGAACGAATCGGAAGCCGCCGTCCGCGAATTTATAGCCTCGGTCAAGGTCGCACACTGGGTTGAGATGGCCGAGCGTGCGGCCTTTAAGGGCTACTACGCGCGAGCCATTGACCGTTATCGCGACGCGCTCTTTTATCTTTCGCGCGAGAGCATGAAGGAAGAAACGCGTCTTGAGATGGCCGGACGGATTGGCCGCGAAATCGAGTTGTTGCGCGCGCGCCTGAAAACGGAGCAGGGGGTGGATGGCCCGCCGCCGCACGGCGCGCGCGCGAAGAGAGAAACCTCAAGGGGAATAAATCAATGATGAAGCCTCACTGTCCGAAGTGTGGAAGCTCGCGCATCCGGCGCGGCTATAAGCCGACGCCGTTGCTGTTTCGCATGTTTGGCATCTATAATCTTTTGTGCGATCATTGCAATCTGCTTTTCAGAGGATTTGCTATCCCCGGCACAATCCCTCAGCCCGGCAGCAGAAGAAGAAAACATCGGACGCGTGATGAGCGCAAAGAGGATGTTGGGCGCGTCTGATGTGGAAGCCTCCGGCTATTTGCAGAGACAGCCTTTGGGCGTCTCGCAGCATCCAGAAGATTCTGCGCTCGGGCTTTACAGGCCCGCGCACAACCCGCGCGCGCCGCTCACAGGCTGGCGGAGCGTGAATGCGGCATCTCTTGACAAGTCTGTTTTTGAGGATTCGATGATGAAAGCCAAGCTACTTTTAATGTTGCTCGTCCTTGCTTGTTGCGGCGCTCCGGCGCTCGTTCATGCGCAGGAGCAATCGCCCGCCGTGGTTCAGACTTCGAGTCCGATGATGCCATCGACGGGCACCTTGCCCTCTTCGGCTTCGCTCGATAGCCAAGGCATTCGCAACTATCTGCTCGGCCCTGGCGACACCTTAGACATCCGCGTCTTCGGCCAGCCCGATTTCAGTTGGACGGGCGAGGTCGATAGCGACGGCAAAATCGAGCCTCATTTCGTTGACGCGCCGATTAGCGCGCTCTGCCGTTCCGAGAAGGACGTGCGCAAAGACATCGTGGCGGCCTATTCCAAGTATCTGAAGAATCCGCAGGTCAGCGTTCGCATCATCGGGCGCAACAGCCGACCGCCGGCAATCGTCTACGGCGCTGTGCGTGCGCCGCAGCGTTTTCAGATGCAGCGCCGCGCTCATCTCAACGAGTTAATCGCCAACTCAGGCGGCATGACCGAACGCGCCAACGGCAGAATTCAAATCTTGCACACGGAGCCTGTCATGTGTCCTGAGCCGGGCCAACCCGTCGAGTTGATAGACAGCGCCAACGGCATCTACCCCTATAAGGAATATAAGATTTCGGATTTGCTCGCCGGAAAAGAAGAGGCCAACCCGTTGATTCGTCCGGGCGATGTGGTGACCGTGCTCGAAGCCGAGCCGATTTACATCACGGGCAGCGTCACTTCGCCCCAGGGGCTTTACCTGCGCAACAACCTGACGCTCACCACTGCGCTGGCGATGGTCGGCGGGCTGCGCAGCGACGCCAAAGGCAGCGAGATTCGCATCTATCGCCAAAAGCCGGGCGCGACGCAGCAGGAGATTATCAAAGCGGATTTCAACGCCATCAGAAAGAAGAAGGCAGAGGACATCGCGCTGCAACCTTACGACGTGATTGAAGTTCCGGCAGCCAGCGGCTTCAAGGATAAAATCCTGCCCAATATCTTCAACGGCTTGCTTGGCGTCGGCCCCTCGCTCATCACCAGTTTCGGAGCCTCGCTGCCGCTGCGCGTTCTCTACTAAACGGCAGGCGAAGAGTTTTTCAGCAATCGAGAGGTTGGCTCATCTTTTGCGCCAACCTCTTACTTGTTTGAGCCGCCGCTCATCCTCGCTCGCGCCGCTCGCCGCCTAGGCCTGCCTTGTGATAGATTAGCAAATTCTTTTAGACGGTCATTATTTGGAGAGAGAAGATGGAGCGAAGACCAGTGGCAAGAGGCAGAGCGCGAAAGAGCAGACGCAGCCTCAAAACGTTTTTGTGGGTCGTAGGGCTGGGAGCCTTGGTTATCGGGCTGATTTACTTTGAGCAGACCGCGATTCTCTATTTGCTGGCGACGTTGGGCTTGACGGGGCTGCTCCTCGTCGTGGCGCTGTCGGATTTGGACGGGCGTAAGGGCGCGAGCGCGTCTGAACTGGGTGATGATTCCGCCGCCATCGGCAGCGGCATCACGGGAACAGCCGCCACAGCCGCCGCCATCTCGCCTGCGGCCAATGCCCGTCGGCGTTCTGCCGCAAAACGTAGGTAAGCCGAGTTTTTTACGAAGGCGCTGGGGGCTTTTGCGTCAGCCTGACTTTCAGTTTTAGCTTCCACACAGCGCGCCATGCGGTTCATCACGCGTGCTGGACAGCCTGCGGTTGCCCGTGTTAAATTCCATTGTCTTTACACTTTAGCGGTTGCCGCAAAGTATTGCGGTCTTCTGCGGTCTGGGAGGGCCATCGAGAGCTATGTCATTAGCCAAAGAAACGAAAGAGAAGATTGTTACGGATTTCCGTACGCATGAGAGCGATACGGGTTCACCACAGGTGCAGATTGCTTTGCTCAGCCAGCGCATCAACGAACTGACCGAGCATTTCAAGACGCATAAGAAAGATAACCACTCGCGGCGCGGCTTGCTCAAGATGGTCTCGCAGCGCAGGAGTTTGCTGGATTACCTCAAGCGCATAGACATTGAGCGCTACCATGAGGTCGTGGGTCGTCTCGGCCTGCGTCGTTAACAGCAAATCGCTGCTGGCGGAAAGGGTGAAAACCAGTCCGGTCCGAAAGAGAGAATTCTTCGATTCTCCGATACACAGCCCGCGTCTATCGAGGAGCTTGCGGCAGTGCCGAACGTGACGGCGATGACTAAAACAAGCAGACGCGCATTAACCTGAGCACAAAACTCAAAGGCGGCAAGAGCTTCACGGCTAGCGTAAGCTCTCGCCGCCTTTGCTGTTAGAAAGCCAGATAACATCAACAAGACCAGCGGCTTGTCACGGGTTGCGCCTCACGTAGCGCGACCCTCGGGCGCTGGGCCGAATTATTAGTCAAACACCGACGCGAC
>CAZEZJ010000463.1:0-4050 GCA_964516695.1 uncultured Blastocatellaceae bacterium | reverse complement strand
CGCAGACGGCGTCAGCGCGTTCCAATGGGCTTCGGGCAGAGCGGCGAGCGCGAGGCTAAACGTCGGGAAACTACGATGAGCATCGCCCTGCGCCGAGGCACACAAGGCCGCGAAGCTTCCATCCAATTCCACAGCGGCGCACAGCAGCAACACGTCACGCTCAAAAGGCGAGAGCGCGAGCGCCGCGCAGAGATGATCGAGTGCGGACGGAGCGGGCATGGCTTGCGCCGCCTCTTCAAGCTCGCGCAAAGCTTCTTCAAGCTCCGTCTGCGCGTTTGTCTCCTGAGATGTTTGCTCGCGCAATTCCCCTTTAGCGTCGTCTTGACGATTCGGCTCTTCTTCTCTGCGCACGCTTCGCGCATGACGCATCAACGCCAGGCGCACCAGCGCCAAGCGCGCCATCAGGTAGCGTTGATTAGCTTCCGTCCAATTGTTAGCGGCTTCGTCGCTCATGGAATCGTGACCACAGGAGAATTGAATTGCCCGTTGGCGGTTGTTTCCAGCACGCTCTCCGCGCCGTCCACCTGCACGCGCACAAGGTATGTCGCCGCTTTCAACCCGCTGACGGGGATGCTGATATTTTCCGTTAAATCGGGCGGGCTGAGCGGCGGGCTGAGTTGATAACCGAAGGGCGCTTTGAAACTGTAAGCCAGAGCGGTGCGCGTGTTCGGCGGATTCAACTCGTTGAGCAGCAGAACGACCTGCTGCTCGCTCTTGACGGCGGGCTTGACGGAAAGGCTGATTGCGCCTGAGATGGCTGGACCACCGCCGCCAGGCGCAAAGCTCACCGTCGCGGGGTCAATGCGCGGGCGCAAGACAAAGGCCGAGACGTTTGACGAGACGCCTTCGTGCGGCGTCGGCGGCGAACCCATCAAGATGCGTTGAACGACCTGCACGCCCTGTACGCCAGCCGGCACGCTGGCCGGAATCTGCACCGTGATTTTCTCGTCTTCGATGTCGTTAGCAACCGGCACGACCTCAAGGCCGCCAATCTCGACGCGTGTGTCTTCGCCGCGCAGTTGTTTGCCGCGGATGACGAGCCTGTAGCCCGCTAGAATCGCCTGCTCCGCCAGCACGGGCGATGCGGCATCCGCCTGCGACATAATCTGTTCGATGACGGGCTGACGAAACGGCACGACGTAAATCTTGCGCGCGCGCACGGGCAGAGCGCTGCGCGTTGACTGCCGGCTCTCAATCAGCACGACCGACGCCTGATAAGCCGCCGACGGACGATAGCGTGCCTGAAAAGCCGACCACAGTTTCGAGACTTCCTCTGTGCTCAAAGCCTGCGGCACGATTTTAATCTGCTCGACTTGTTCCGCGAGTTCAGAGGTAAAGAGCGTGCGCAGTGTGGCCGGAAGGTCGCCGCCGCTTTCGACCGCAGTGGGCGGCTTGAGCGATGTGCGAATCGCATCGCGCGTCAGCACGGGCGTTTCATGCAGCAGTTGCATTCCGTAACCGAGCAGTATTTCGGCGTGCAGGTCTTTCGCGCCGTAGGCGGTCAGCAGATAGTGCAAATCGAGCGCGAGCGGCGGGTTCGCCAGTCGGTCGCCGCGCCCGTCGCGCGAAGGCAGGCCGACGTTGCGCCAGCCCGCGTTCGGCGTGACCTGATAGAGAAAGAGATTGAGTTGGCTGTTTCCGGTCGTCGCTGAAACGTCTATCCGGTCGGGCGGCAGCGCGGAGACCAAGACATCGCCGAGGCTGCTGACGAGGTCGTGGTCAATGAGGCCGTTGTGAAGCAGGTCTTTCAAAACGGCGGTCACGCTGGCGATGGCGAGCGCAGTGCTCATCGCCCTCCTCCGTTTCGTTGCTTCAGATATTCTTCCAGCGAGAGCGGCGCGTGTGTGCGGCGAGCGGGCGCGGAAGCTACGGGTCGTTCCAACTTGGAATCAGGCATCACGGCGCGAACGTCAATCCGCCCGATGGTCACGCGAATCACTGGTCCAACGCTTGCAGCCGTCTCCGCCCCACGCGTTTCAGCAGCAACCGGAGCAGATGACTCTGCGCTTTCTTTCATCTTCGATTGCGCCGAGACTTTTGCGGGCACGACGCCGCGGCGCGCTCTCTGCGCTTCAAGCTCGCCGCGCGAAAAAACATTTGCGGGCGGCTGCTCTTCATCAGCAAACTGCTCTTTGATGTTCTGTCCTGAACTTTCAAGCAGGCCGCCCCGCTCCGGCAAAGCCGCTTCCCGCTCAACCTCCACGGTGTGATTGATTGAATCCCCTTCTGCCTTTCCCTGTCCAAGGGAAGCATCCGCCGCCGCTTGTATGGCTTGGGAAGCGTGGGCCGATTGTTCTACGGAAGATTGAATGTCAGAAGCGACGGGCGGCTGCGTTGAAGTGGTCGCTATCGTAGGCGCGGCGGCGTTCAATCTATGAGCGTTTGCGTCATCAGCAGCCAGCCCGGCGTGGGATGGTTGCTCTTTGGTTTTCGTTAAGTGAACGGAGAACTGCTCCGCATCCGTTGTTGGAGGCTGCGTCTCTTCCGTTGACGAGATTTCGAGCGCCTGCTCCGCAAACGGCTCGCGCGCGGCGTGCGCGCGGTTCATATTTAATTCATCGCCGGCTGCCCCAAACTCTTTGGATTCAAGCGCAGCATTGAGGCTTTCATTGAGGAGCGGGCTGCCGGACCGAGGCTCAAAGCGCGAGGCGAGGCGCGGCCTGGCCACAGGCTTGAGGTCGTAGCTTCTGGCAATCAGGTTGTGGAGAAAGTCGCTCATCCGGCCACCATGTTCAAATAAAACTCGCGTCGCCAGGCGCTCATTTCCAGAATGTCGCGCTCGCGCCAACCGTAAGCTCGCGCCAGCGTATGCACTTCTCTCAGGATGCGCCCAGCCCAAGCGTTAATCTCCGTCCAGAAGAAAGAACTGATGTCGAAAATCTCTTCCCAACGCCCCTCACACTGCGTGCAGCTTAAAACGAGCCTGACATCCGCCTGCGGGTCCATCTCCGCCGTGCGCTCTTCAATCGCCTTCAAGACCGCATCGGGTAACTGCTCAAACTCCACCTCCGTACCGCCGCGCTGAGCCTTCAAGAGACAGCGCGACAGCAGAGCGCGACGCGCGGCTTCGATGTCCGCGTAGCGCGCCAGCGCCAGCAGGTCACGGCTATCAGGCAAACGGAAGGAGATTTCGTATTCTTCGACGGTGAGCGAGAAAATTCGCGGCGGCGCATTACCTGCAAGCGAAATCTCTTGTGCATCGCTCGCAGGGCTGGCTCGCTCTTGCCCGACGCAGAGGTCTGCGACGTTGAAGGTCATCTCCAAACGCTCATCGCAAGCCGGACACGCGGCGAGGACGGAGAGTTCGGAGCCGAAGGCAGACTCCCTGAGCCGGAGCAGCCACGCATCGCGCTGGCCGATAGAGAGCCGCGCCAGACTCGCGTATGAGACGCCTGTGGCGGCAGAGAGCAACAGGAGGGCGCGCTCAAGCGACGACCGATTGAGTCCGCGCTCCCAAGCTTCCAATAACTCGGGCGTTGACAAAGCGCGCATAGAGTTTTATCAAGTCGCTGGCTCTGTGAATGTCGGCTCAGACGGCTCGGTGACGCTGTAGTCGCGCTCCCAGCCTTCGTTCTCCAGCTTAATGTTCTGGATGGCGACGGCGTTGGCGTTGGCATCAAGGTCTGGCATCGCCTGATAATCTGAGACCCAACAACGATAGACGTTGTAGGCGATGGCTAACTGGCCCGCTTCGTTGTAGACCTCGATGGTGATGTCTTTACGAAAGTCTTGCAGGGAGACTTCCGCGCCGAGGCCCGAGCCGTAGTTCCAGACCTTGTTAGCCCACTTCTCAAACTCCGTGTCGTGTGTGACGCCGCGCTCAAGCGTGATGGCGTCATACTCTGTGCGGCCCGGCGATTTGCGGCTCGAAGAAGGGTCGCCGCCATCGCGGTGCTTGACGACTTCGGTCGTGCGTTTGAGCAAGCCCACCTTGCTCACCCCGGCGACGTAGCGACCATCCCACTTGACGCGAAATTTGAAGTTTTTGTACGGATCAAACCGTTGTGCGTTGACGCTAAATTGGGCCATGAGTTTTCTCCTTTAGACCTC
>CAZEZJ010000462.1:0-4051 GCA_964516695.1 uncultured Blastocatellaceae bacterium | reverse complement strand
GGCGGCGGCGCAACCTTCTACGACGCGCTCATCGAAATCGAACGCGTCCCGGAAGAGATGGCCGCCGAAAGTTAAGCGGAAGGATTGTCGTTTCAGTCTAAACTGGCGATTGCCACAGCCAGAATAGTGACGACTACTCCGGCCCCAATGCCGATGCCGATGGCGATGTTTCTGGCCGTCGAATGCCCGCTGTTCTTTTCGACTTTGGCAACGTCTACATAGTTGATGACGTGCGGTTCGTTCGTCTTGCGGTCGCGAAGCACAAAGTCAGTGTCTCTGGCCTCCGTGACATAGCCTTTAATCTTCGTCCCATCTTTCAGACGGACGGTCGCGCGTGCCTTTTCCCCGACGCCGAGCTTGGCAACCTTGATTTTAATTTCCTCAGTTGTTTGCCCCTGCTTCGCGCTTTGCGCGCGGGCGGTGGCAGGCATAGCGATGAAAACATTTACCAGCAGGGCAATCAGGACGAGCGACAGTTTTTGTTTGAACATTCATCTTCTCCGGGTAGAGCGATTTCCCAAATTAATCCGGGCTGTAGTGGCAAGAACGATGCCAGAGCTTGAACCTGATGGCACCGGCCTGAAAGAGCAGCCGTTGGCATCAACCCAGTGTTCGCAGTAACGCAGGAATAATCCGACAGGCGTCGGGTGCTGATTGACGGTGCGAGCGATTGTGCCACCGATGGGCGACGGCGTGCAACAGCAAAACCGCCAGCCCCGGCCTGGCGTCTTCGGTTTGCGCTTGACAGAAACGACGCGTCTCCCTGATACATAAAAGTGTTCTGTCTCCCCGACGCGTGCCGCCTTCGAAGCCTTAAAATGCTATGATAAGACTGCTTGCCGCTAACCGTTGATTATGACTACAAATCGTCGCCTGAAAAATCATCGTAGCCGACGGCTGCCGTCCCTGCGTTGGAGCCGCGCTCTTATCCTTCCCGCGCTCGCCTCTGCGCTCGTTCTCCTGTGGCAGAGCGCCGCCGCCGGGCAAAAGAAACAACAACAACAGCCGGAGCGCGCGGCGAAGGCTATGGCGGCACGCGCGATTCCAGACGAAGTGATGCTGCGCATCATGCGCGCGGAGGACGAGCGGCGTTGGGAGGCGTCGGATTTGGGCGTCCTGTTGTTTGATGCGAATGCGCGCGTGCGTCGCCGTGCGGCGCTTGCCGCCGGACGCATCGGTGATGAACGCGCCGTCGCCTCTTTGATTTCGCTGCTGCAAAACGACAAGGAGACGACCGTGCGCGCGATGGCCGCCTTCGCGCTCGGTGAAACGGAATCCGCGACGGCGGCAGACGCACTCTCGGCGCAGCTTGCGAGCAAGTCTGACGAAGTGCGAGCGCGCGTCGTTGAAGCGCTCGGCAAAATCGTCGCGGCGCTGCCGAAGGAAGATGAAGCACGCGGGCGCACGCTCGGCGCGTCTATCGTCGGCGCGCTCTTGGCCGAAAGCAGTCGCGGGACGAAGCCCGACAAGGACGTAGTTCTCATGGGCCTGACAGCCGTCTTGCGCGCGCGTCCGGCTGATGCCGGGCCGGTGGTCGCGCGTTTTCTAACCGATGCGGACTGGCGCGTTCGCGCCGATGCCGGAAACACGCTGGCACGCCTGCGCGCAAAGGACGCGAGCGACAAATTACGCGAGCTATTGCTTGGCGACACCAACGCGGTCGTGCGGGCCAATGCGGCGCGCGCTCTCGGCGCGGCGGAAAATCAAACGGCCTTCGAGGCGTTGCTCAATCGGAGCATCAACGATGCGGACGAGCGTGTCCGCGTCAGCTCTATTCGCGCCCTCGCCGCGCTGAAGGACGCACGCGCCGCCGGGCCGCTGTTGCAGCGCGCGGCGGCGCTCACGGCCTCCTACCTCGCGGCGAAGACGAGCAACGTGGCGCACCCGCCGGAGTTGGGCGAATTGCTTGAGATAGCGACCGCGCTCAGCCGTGTGTTGCCGAATACGGGAGATGCGCGCGCCGTCGCCTGGCTGCGCGAGTTGCGCGCGGCTGATGGCGCAACGAACCCCGAAATCGAGATTGCCTTCGCGCGCATCGCGCCCGCCATCTACTTGCGCGAGAGCAACCCTGAGCGGCTGGCCGGAAATATGCCGCGCGGCGGTGGAGCGAAAAACTGGCGTCAAGTCTCAAGCCTCGCGCAGGGCCTCGGCGATTTCGCCGCGATGACCGCCGAAGCCTCAGGCAGCACCATCGTCAGCCTCCAGGCCGACGCGCAGATTACTTTGCGCTCCATGCTCAACGACACGAGCACGCCCGCGCTCGCCACGCCCGACGTGCTGACGGCGCTCGCAGCCTTCAAATCAAATGATTTGGGCGAAGTCTTGCGCAGCAAGCTGGCTGACAAGGATGTCATCGTGCGTGCGACCGCCGCGCAGTTGTTAAGCGAGTTAACGCCTGATGAAGCCAACGCGCGCGCCCTCATAGCGGCGCTGCCAAACACACGGCAAGACGAGCTTAACGATGCGGCGCTGGCGATTCTCGACGCGCTCGGCAAACAGAAAACCAACAGCGCCAACGATGCGCTCAAGTCTGCGCTTGATTCGCCCGATTATCTCGTTCGCCGCCGCGCCGCCGCGCTCCTGAAGGCCAACGACGCGGGTGATTTTCAGGCACGCATCGCAACTATTCAGACTAATCACACGCCCATTGATTACCAACGCTCTCTGGCACGCCAGACCAAGCAAGTGCTCGCAGCGGTCGCGACCGACAAGGGCACTTTCATCATCGAACTGTTGCCGGAAGAAGCGCCGCTGACGGTTGACAGCTTCGTCCAGTTAGCCCGTCGCGGCTACTTCAACAACGTGACGTTTCATCGCGTCGTTCCTAACTTCGTCGTTCAGGGCGGCGACCCGCGCGGCGACGGCAACGGCGGGCCTGGCTACCAGATTCGTTGCGAAATCAACGAGGCGCGCTACGAACGCGGCGCAATCGGGATGGCGCTCTCCGGCAAAGACACGGGCGGCTCGCAATGGTTCGTCACACACTCGCCGCAGCCGCATCTTGATGGCGGTTATACGGTCTTCGGTCGCGTCCGCGAAGGCATGGAGACTGTTGACCGCATCATGCGCGGCGACGTGATTCGCAGTATTATCATCACGGAAAACGCGCGCCCTGCATCCAACGCCGTAGACAATCGCAACAAGACCGAGAAGAAAACCCCCACGGCCAACACGAAGAAGAAGAAACGAGCCGAGAATTGAAGCCAGCGTCTGGAAAATTGAAATTAAAAGAACGGGCCTCTGTCCGCGCGGGCTTGCCTATCGTCATGCTCTACTGCCTGGCCGCCTGCGCTCACGCTGTTTTCGCGCAAACGGGCGCATCTCCGGCCGGACCAGAGACGGCCCGCGCGGAGCGAGCGAGCTACGATATAAATCTGACGCTCGACTTCGACACTCGCACCTACACCGGAACGGAGCGCGTCCGCTGGGTCAATGAGGATAATCGCCCGGCCTCCGTCATCTATTTTCATCTCTACTCGAACATGCGCGCGCGCGCCCCGCAGCATACGGCGGCGAGCGCGGCAGCTTCCGCCGCGGATGAGCCGCGCCTGGAAGTGACGGAAGTGCGCGCGGGCTTGAATGATGCGCCGCTCATGTTTGCTTATGACGACGGCGCAACAGTCTTGCGCGTTAACCTGCGCGAGCCTGTGGCGGCGGGCGCGAGCGTGGAAATCGTCTTGAAATTCAAAGGCAGCGTGCCGGAAATTGACCCGGAAGAGACGGGCCTCGTCGTGCACGTCCTGCAGCAGGTCGGGGCTGTGCTCAGGAGCGAGCGCGAGGTTCGACGCGCGCGTGACCTTAACTTTCGCTGTCGCGGTGTGATGCTGCTCGGCACATCTTATCCTGTGCTGGCGACAAGAGACGGGGAAGATTGGCAGCGCAAAATCGAGACCGGGATAGGCGACAAAATCTTTGCCGAAGTGGCGGATTACCGTGTAACGATTGATGCGGCGGCGGATGTGCAGTTGTTCACTTCGGGTGAAGCAATCGAAAGAGGCGCGGCGGCGCAGCGCGAGGGCAACGCCGCGCGTGAGTTTACAGGAGAAAGCTT